>DASVQO010000117.1:0-28381 GCA_036389075.1 Chloroflexia bacterium
CGTCTTGGCGTTTAGCGTCTAATAACTATACCTGCGGACGATAAGGCCCCGTGATGTGCTCGAAGTTGGGCCGGTAGCGGGCCGAGTTGTAGTCGGCGGGGTCCACGCGGCGCGCTGGGATGTCCTTGCCCGGCAGGTCGGTGTAGATGTACTGGCCGTCGCGGTGCCCCGCCATCACGCCGTGGATGCCTTGCGGCACCAGGCTCATCACCAGGTTGGCGAAGAAGATCGCCGTGCGCCGGTCGAACACGTCAGGTTCGCCACTGCGTAGGATATAGGTCAGGTCGATAGGCAGGAAGCGCACTCCCCTGAGTCGCTTCTCCAGCTCCTCCGACAGGAACTCGGCCACGTTCACCTTCTTGCGGTGCCCGTAAGCGTCCGCCTCCCCAGTCTCCGGCACCGGCATGCCCAGGTTGGCCCCCTCCGACATCACGATAATCGAATACCCCGAGGGGTTGTTATGCCGGTCGGCAGACACCAAATCGGCCAGCCGGTCCACGTTCACCCCGACCTCCGGGATGAGCAGGCGGTCGGCCCAGGCCGCGATAGCCGTCTCCAGCGCCGTGAACCCCGCGTCGCGCCCGAACAGCCGGAACACCAGCGTGTGCCGGTGCGACCCCGCCGTGGACCGCATCCGCTCGATGTACTCCGCCGCCCGGTTGATCGCCGTCTGGAAACCGATGCAATAATCGGTGCCGGGCACGTCGTTGTCCATCGTCTTAGGGATGCCCCACACCGGCACCCCCTCCTTGCGCAGCCGGGCCGCATAGCTCAGCGTGTCGTCGCCCCCAATCGCTATCAGCCCATCCAGGCCCAAAAACTCGATGTTCTTCAGCACCTCGTCCGTCAGGTCGATGCGCTCGTCGCCCGCCAGCCCCTCCCCTCTGTGCGCCAGGTGCGGCGGGAGGTTGGCGACCTTCACTTTGGCCGGGTTGGTGCGCGTGGACTGTAAGATCGTGCCGCCCGTGTGGTCTATCGTGCGCGTATTCAGGCGGTTCAGCGGGTGGAGGTAGCCGTGCTCCCAGGTGCGCTTGTCGTCGATGTGAAACTCAAGCCCCTCTATCCCCACGTCGCGGTTGAGGAAGGTGATCCCCTCCCAGCCCAGGCGCAGGCCCAACACCTGCACGCCCAGCGGCTCGGCGCGGTAGACGGTCGCCTTGATGGCAGCGTTGAGGCCGGGCACGTCACCGCCCCCGGTGAGGATACCCAGCCGCCTGATTGCAGCCGCCGATTGGTCAGCCATGTGCAAGCCTCCAGGATGGACATAGACATGGGGTGCCAGACGCATATACGTCTGAGCACCCCAATGTGCCGAGAATATTCCTGCAATCCCTATTCTACGACTCATGCCCCCATCTCGCAACCACTTTTTGCATTGAGAGTGGCTAATGTTGCAGAGGGAGAGAAGTGATTTTCCGCCAGTAACGTGTCGTGCGCAGACTGAATGTTTCGTAGTAGTTGCTAAGCTCGTTAGAGACTTGGATGCTCTGCTCCTAGGATGTGCCACGGGGTGGATAAGTTCCTAAAGATAGATGGCAAAGGCAGATAAAGCATCAACAATTATGTGCTAATAGTCAGACTACTTGCTCCTAATAAACTTGAACAACAGTAGGGCGAGCATTTGTTTCACTCAGGTATTCTACTTCGAGCTGCTTCAGTCCATTCTCTAACTAACGCCGGCAATTGCTCTATAACTTCATTGCCGAAAAGGACTTCATCGACGTACCTCATATGCAGCAAATCAACCATGCGTCCCAGGTATGGAAGGCCAAGCCTCCACCAGCTATCATAGCCATCCACAATTAGGTAATGCTTTGGCGCGCTGACATGTTGTTCAGAGCGATGAGCAACCTCCATGCCGATTAGGAGCGTTTCATGAAACGCCTCCGCAAGATGATTCCCGCGAACATTGGAGTAGTAGAATTCTCTAACTTGCCAAATGGCAACAGGGTTGACCGAGCTTGTGAAAGCGCCATTAACTCTATTGGTGAGCACATCGAGCACAATCCCATTGCGCGCCAAGGTTATAGGAAGGCGCGGTTCATACTCGCATGGGAAGCCTTGAGAATGCGCTTCCACCAGCATATTAACGATACTGGCGAGATAAGCAGGAGCCTTCCTGCTTAGCCTTTGACTGTTCATTGGCAGGGGGGATGTGGGAGAGAGCTTACGACGGAGATTATCGAAATGCAAGCGCGCTTGCTCTTCAGTCATGAGGCGCGGCTCTATTTGTTTCAAGAGTATATCGGCGCGATAGGAGAAATAGTCAGCCAGGGTTCGTGAAGTATCCTCAACATCCTCCCTTGCCCTTCCGACCCGACGCAAAACATCTGTAATCTTGGATGTAGAATGGGCTTGTATCTGGCCAGTTGTACGAGATTTATAGCCGAGAATCGCGCTTACTAGACGCACAGCGGCCCAAAATTCTCTAGGCTGCTGTAGGAAAGCTTGTGTGGGCTTCATGTGCTACTCTTATCAGGCTCTCTTACCGCCTGTTGAAGTCTAGTTATGCAACCCTCGAAATCTTCCTTCAACTCATGCTCCCACACTCGGATAATGCGCCAGTCTAGTTCTTTGTAAAGTTCGTTAGTTTTCGCGTCGCGCTCTACGTTGCGGCGAATTTTCACCTGCCAATATTCCTGGTTAGAGTTAGGCATCCTAACGTGTTGGGAACATCCATGCCAAAAGCACGAGTCGATGAAGACGGCAATATGAGCTTTCACAAAAACGAGATCGGGCTTACCTGGCAATGCGTAGCTGAGACGATAGCGTAGGCCCCGGCGATGAAGGGCGGATCGTACCTTCATCTCTAGAGACGTGTTTTTCCCTTTTACACGCCGCATGATTTCACTACGCTTTTGGGGAGAAAAGGTGTCAGGCATGGAGCAGCGTATTAGAACTTACCACTGCCATGGGACTGAGGGCTCAATTTCGTCGTACTTGCGTTCAGTGTAGAAGGTCACAAATTCTCCTTCGTGGGGAAATTCAACAGCGAACTCCTCAACTAGACGACTAAGTAGTTCCTCGGACAGTTCGTCGGAGTAGCGACCGTGCAGACACTTACCATACCATGCCACTAAGTTGTCTTCGGTGATAATACCGCGAATTTTGTCCCCCAATCCTGCTTGTTTGAGCACGCTTTCTATCAGTCGAGCTTCAGCTTGTCGGCAGACTAGCACCATCTTATCAGCTTTGATTTCGTTGGCCGCTCCCTCCACCACATCAGCCTTGAGCGTGATGTGCTTGACCTGCACAGCAGGTCCAAAGTTCGCCCACATGTCTAGGCCACGATCTGCAGCGTTTGTAACGCCGACACGATACAAACGAGCATCTTGAGTGATTTGCGGTCTCTCTGGAGTGACACCCAGTATCATCCGCGCGAAGTCTTCAAACTCGCGTAGCAGGTCCAGTTTGCCTGGGTTCACGTTGAGCGTCACTGTAGCATTGAGATGAGAGACTAGAGTCGCAAAGAGCGCGTAAACCACTATCTCATATGCTTTATCCACGCTACGCTTAAGGCCAGGTTCATCCTCGAAGCGAGCGAGCAAATCTTCTAGGTCGAACGTTTCTTTAGTGGCGGCCTGCACATAAGCCATTAGGCTGCCAATAAGAGAAATATTATGTTCGAAATTAAGATAAATGTATCGCTCAACCGCGCCGCCCGTATCTTTGTTTTCCCGGTCCAGAACCTTCAGTAACCGTGGAGGCATCGCGCTTTCGTTCCACACATCGTCTTGGTAACGCATGCTTGATGTAGATCTACGCCCCACAAGTCGAGTGCTGATATCATCTCGCCACCGTCTGGAAGCATTTCTAAACTCTTCCAAGTTAGCAGCATTGAAATGGCCGCTGGTTCTGCTGTGATAGAGAACTTCAGCTATGTGAATGGGTTTGTACCAGTGCGCGCGGCCTATAGCGATGATGTGATCGAGGGCAGCTTTGGCTTCTTGGACAGTGGACATAACATTTCCATTCTACTAGATATCCATAGGAATCTAGAGGCTTATGACAAGGTTACCTCGGTTATTTGATGCTAAACATCAAGTTCATCTTCTGTCCGCTGTACAGTCGCCGTAGCGAGGGACCAGAGCGCAGGAACTTCTAGTGTGTCGTAACCACGGCGGCGAAAGAAGTTTGTAAACCGGTTTTCTTCTTCTTCATCAGCTTCTGGATTGATGTGGACGAATTCGCCTACCAAGCTTTCTTGCAGGTAGCGAAGCAACGTTCCTCCCATCTCTAGACCAAATCTACCCCGCAAACACTTCTCGTACCATTCCAGTAAGTCGCTCTCTGTTATTACTCCTCGGACGTGCGCCCCAAGCAGTTGCTCAGCAATAGCTTGAACCACCTTCCTGTGTATATCCTTACAAACGATTATCAGGTGGTCGGCGGTGACTTCTTCCGCAGCTCTTGTCGCCCCCTTAGCCGTCAGATGTATGTGCTTGACCTGCACGGCGGGTCCAAAATTAGCCCACATATCTAAGCCCTTGTCGGCTGCATTGGCGACTCCCGCACGATACAGTCGAGCGGGGTGTGTGACCGACGGGCGTTCAGGGGTAATTCCTAAGACTATTTCAGTGAAGGCGGAAAATTCTTCTAGTGCTTCACGTTTTCTGTCATCAACAGCTAAGGTAACGGTGGCATTGAGGTGGTCTACGATAGTAGAGAATAACGCATATACAACTATTTCATAGATCTTATCTACGCTGTGCCGCAATTCGGGCTGATCAAAGGCATCCAGTACGTGCCGGAGACTGAACGTCTCTCTACTGGCTCTATCAATATAGGCAAAAAGCTGATCTACAGCGGCTTTGACACGTTCGAAGCGCAGATAGATGTACTTTTCCACAGAGCCAGTATACTCTCTGTTCTCGATGTCGAGAACAGAGAGCATCTCTGGAGGCATGGCGTTACCCTCAAAGACGTTGTCTTGGTATACCGAAGATGATCCAGAAGCGCGTCCTACAAGCTCTCTGCTTACTTCATCCCGCCAATTCTTCGAACGTAGACGATAAGTTCCAGGCTCAGATATATCTATATCATCAGGAGAGGTTCGGCTATGATACAGAACTTCGGCGATCTGAGTAGGCTTGTAGAATTGCGTACGCGCCTTGCCGATTATTTTGTCAAGTTGGGCTTTCGCTTGCTGAATGCTAGGCATAACCACCTATTGATCGAGTGAAATTGCAAACTCCAGTTGCTTATACGAAGCGGGAGACGGTGCTGCTTTGGCCCTCGAATATTCGTTTGCCGCTTCTAGGTTCTGTGCAGCTAAGGCTTTGGCTAGTTGGTATAAGACGGCCCGGACCATAGGAACAGGCACAGAGTTGCCAGCCTGTTTACGCGCTTCTCCGTCTGAACAAACTATCTTGTAAGTGTCAGGAAACCCTTGTAATCGCAACATTTCTCGTGGAGTTAAGCGCCTGATGCCATCCACAAGCAGATAGTTATATGAGGCACCTGCGCGAAGGGCGCATGAGAAAGGATATGAGCTAATATGTCCGCCTTTGTTTTCATGCCATATAGCAGGTGAAGGATGAGGCTTAGGATGCGCCTCTTGCCGTTGCCGGACAATATGTTCGGAGGCGTAGAATTTCTTAGGAACGTCTGCTTCAAGTAGCTCTGAAAGCGGCTTCATTGGAACGCCGCCCATTGGGAACTGAAAATGAGAAAGGCCATTGAGGGAACCGACTATGAATACGCGTTCTCGCTTCTGAGGCAAGCCAAAGTTGAGCGCGTTGAGTACCTTATAGCGCGTATCGTACCCTAGCTCACGTAACACTTCAGTTATACGGGCAATTGTCCTGCCGCCATTGTGCCCAGCCAAGAGCTTTACGTTTTCAAGCACGAAAGCTCTTGGCTTCTTGGCCTCTAGCAAACGTGCTATTTCGAAAAATAGCGTGCCTCGCGTATCGTCAAACCCCTTACGGTCGCCTATTATGCTGAATGGCTGACATGGGAACCCTCCAAATAGGATGTCATGATCAGGAACATCATCAGGTTGAATCTGGTGAATATCACCAAAGGGTCTCTCGCCGAAGTTGGCCTCATAGGCACGCTGACACTCTTCATCAATATCTGAGGAAAATACGCACTTCCAGCCCAGCGGCTCCGCGGCGATCCGGAAGCCTCCTATGCCGCAGAATAGGTCTATATACTTTAGAGGCTCATACAGGCTTGTCACCGCAAAGGAGCCATTTAGATTTCCATTCGGAGGGTTCATAGCGTTTAGTTTACAGGCAAAAGCCTATGAATTCAACGCAATCCACAATCTCCTTTGTATAACTTCTGCTATACTGAAGGCGCACAGCCCGTTCGGGAAGGTGACGATTGGCGCGGTACATCGCACGCCGCATAACTCACGCTCCCGGGCGGCCTTTTAGACAACAAAGCAGGTAAACCCGATGCGCCTCCCCTTCGTAGTGGGCACGTTCGTATTCGCGCTTATTGGCAGCACGCTTGGCATCGTCCTGGTCCTGCCTTTCGGCTTGATAGCCTCCGAGTTCGTCATATTCCCACTAGCCCTCGCCGTGTCCGCCATCCTTGCCTCCGTATGCGCGGCCTGGGCGGGTAACTTCCTCGCGGGCGACGTCACCAGGACGCGGCTCCTGCACGTGGTGGGCGCGACAGAAGTGATTGCCGCCATCATAGCGATAACCATCCTGGCGGGGGCCACGCTCCGGCTGGTACTCCTGGGGCCGCTCCTCAACGTCGCCCTGGTTTGCACGGCGGCTCTCGCGCTCGCGGCCTGCGTAGCAACCTGGCGGTTCCGCGCCGCCGATAAAGACCCACGAGAGGGCCGCCTCACCCTCGGGCTGCTCGTCCTGGCGGTGGTCAGCGTGCCCGCAACTGTCTTCATCGCGTGGCTGGCGGGGCTTACCGGCGCATAATCACTGCCTTAAGAAAAGCAGCACCCCACATCCCTCTGTCAGTGGGCGCGTCAAGAGGGAGCGGGGTGCTCTGTCACCAGTCTAGCCGGGGCTGGGCGGCAGCGCATTACTCGTTAGGGCGATTGCTAGGTGCTACAAGTAGTAGTGAGTAGGTATTTGCTGCCTGGTCTTACCTTACTTTACCCGCCTTTGCCCAAACAGGCGCATTTGTCTGATAAGCCGGTGAGTTGTCTACTGTTCAGCAAAGGCCATTTTACCCCGTACGCGGGCTTGAGAGGTCTGCATGGCGCGTAACACCCCCAGGGTTGTTGATGGTTGGTTGAGCCACGGTCCCGGCGAAGGGAAGAACCTTGCCGGGCCGGTGCGGGTCGGCTCCCGCGAGTGGTGGGACTGGCTCAACGACAGCCGCGCCTTCCGCTTCGAGGACGGCCACCACTCGTTCACCGCCCGCAAAGAGCAGCGGACCAACGGCTGGTACTGGTACGCCTACAAACGGCGCGCGGGCAAGCTGCGCTGCCTCTACATCGGCGCGACGCGGGACCTCACCCAGCAACGGCTTGCGGAGGTCGGCAGGTCCATCTCAGCCGCGGAAGAAACCCTTGCTGCTCAGCCGGCCGGACCCACCCACCCCAATCCGCTGCTCCTGACCAAACTGCGGCCACCCATGCAGCGGCGCAGGCTGGTCCCCCGACCCGCGCTCACCCGGCGCCTGGAGGCGGGGCTTGGCGGCAAGCTCGCTCTTATCTCCGCCCCCGCGGGCTCCGGCAAGACCACCCTGCTGGTCGAGTGGACCGGCCACACCGAGCTACCCGTCGCCTGGCTCTCTCTCGACCCCGCCGACAATGACTACGCCCGCTTCCTCGCCTACCTCATTGCAGCCCTCCAGACCATACGCCCCGAAATAGGCGACACCACCCTGCCCCTGCTGCGCGCTCCCCAGGTCGTGCCCACCGACCCCGCGATGACCGTGCTGGCGAACTCCATAGCCTCCGTGCCCCACGACTTCATCCTGGTGCTCGACGACTACCACCACGTGCACTCAGAGGCGGTCCACTCCGCCGTGGCGTTCCTCCTCGGCCACGCGCCGCCTCAGATGCACCTCGTAATCGCCACCCGCACCGACCCACCCCTCCCCCTCGCCCAGCTACGCGCCCACGGTCAGCTTACCGAGCTACGCGCCCCCGACCTCGCCTTCACCCACGACGAGACCGCTCGCTTCCTCCACGAAGTGATGCAGCTACCCGCTTCCACCGAGGAAGTCGCCGCCCTCGAGGCGCGCACCGAGGGCTGGATAGCCGGGCTGCAACTGGCGGCCCTCTCCTCTCAAGGCAGGGAGGGCGGGCTGGGGGCCGTCTCCACCTTCACCGGCGGCCACCGCCACCTGCTCGACTACCTGGCCGCCGAAGTGCTCGCACAGCAACCCCCCGGCGTGCGGGACTTCCTGCTGCGCACCTCCATACTGGAAAACCTCACCGCGCCGCTGTGCGAAGCAGTGCTGGGTACGCCACATGCCGGGGGCGCGCCGCCCGCTCAAGCCACCCTCGAACAGATCGAACGCGCCAACCTGTTCCTGGTCGCCCTGGACGAACGGCAGGAGTGGTACCGCTATCACGCGCTGTTCCGCGAATTCCTGCGTAGCTATCTCCAGCGCGCCATGCCCGCCGAGGTGTCGGGCTTGCACCTGCGGGCCGCACGCTGGCTGCACGAGCGTGGCTTTGCGCCGGAGGCCATCGGCCACGCCCTCACCGCCCGCGAGTACGACCTGGCGGCCTCCCTGGTAGAGCAGCACGCCCCCACAATGCTCACCCACGGCGAGAACACGACCCTCATTGCCTGGCTCGACGCTCTGCCCGAAGTCCTGCTGCTGGCCCGCCCCCGCCTGTGCATCTACCACGCCTGGGCCGCTACCTACACCGGGCAATACGCCGTCGCGGAAGACCGCGTGAACGCTGCCGAACGCGCGGCTGCAAGCAGGGCATCGGACGTGGACCAACAAAGTATCAGGGGCGAGATAGCCGCCATACGCGCCCGCCTCGCCGCCAACAGCAGCGACCTGGACCGCGTGTTGGCCCTCTCAAGGGAGGCATTGGAGCACCTGCCCGCCGAGCGTCTCGACCTGCGCGGTCACGTGGCCCTCAACCTCGGCCTCACCTACATGGACTTCGGTGACATGGAGCAGACCGCCCACTATCTCGCCCAGGCCCACGAGATAGGCCGCGCCTCCGGCAACCTGCGCCTCGCTATATTCGGCCTGCGCTACCTCGGCGTGGCCCGCATGGTGCAGGGCAGGCTCCACGAGGCCGCGCGGCTCTACAGGCAGGCCCTACAGGTGGCCTCTGAAGGGCAGGACGGCACGCGCCCCCCGCTCCCGGCCGCCGGGGTGGCTTACGCCGGGCTGGGGCGGCTCCTCTACGAGTGGAACTACCTGGACGAAGCACGTGAGCACGCCCTGCGCGGCATCGAGCTTGGCAGGCGCGGTGGCGAGCGCAAAATCCTCCTCGAAGGCTATACGGTGCTCGGCAAGACCCTCAATGCCCTGGGCGATGCGCAAGGCGCGCTTGAGGCGATGGACCGCATGGTCGAACTGGTCGGCACGGACTGGGGCCACCGTACCCGGCTGTGGCTGGCGCAGGGCAAGGTGGCCGAGGCCGCACGCTGGCTGTATGAGAAAGGCATCACCAGGGATTCGCCCCTCCTCTACGACCTTGAGCTAGAGCACCTTACCGCCGCCAGGGTCATGGTCGCCCAGGGCAACGCGGACGACGCCCTCTACCTGCTGGACAGGCTGCTGGCTTCCGCAGAGACGCAGGGCCGCGTGCGCAGCGTAATCGAAGCCCTGACCGTGCGGGCGACTGCGCTCCACTCCCGGGGCCACACCGACCTTGCCCGCCAATCGCTCGAACGGGCGCTGGCCCTGGCGGCCCCCGAACGCTTTGTGCGCACCTTCGCCGACGAGGTCGGGCCTATCGCGGACCTGCTGGAGGCCATCTACTCCGATCATCAGCGCCCTCGCCGCGCCGTTACACATATCCCCGGAGATTACCTGCCTACCCTGCTATCGGCACTTGGCCGAACGCCCGGCCCGGCCTCCCACACCGGGCACCACCCACGCGCGCCTCACCGCCCGCTGCCCGAACCCCTCACCCCGCGCGAAATGGCTGTGCTGCGCCTCTTGGCCAACGGCATGTCCAACGGCCAGATAGCCGAAACGCTCGTAATCGGCGTCGGCACCGTCAAGACCCACGCCCTCGGCATCTACGGCAAGCTCAACGCCCGCAATCGCACCCAGGCCGTAGCCCGCGCCAGGGAAATGGGGCTGATATGAGATTTGGAATTTAGAATTTCGGAATGCGAATTTGGGACAATCTTTGAGATCCCGGCCCGTGCTATTGCTATAATGTAGCCGGTCCTAGCTTTGTAATATGTGCGGGCCACATTAACTCTAAAGCGAAAGGCAACCTCGTGCGGGTGCTGTTTACTACACAATCGACCTCCAGCCACTGGCACCCCCTAGTGCCACTCGCGCGGGCATTGGAAGGGGCGGGGCACGAGGTCGCGTTCGCCGCCACTCCGGGCTTCTGTGCGACCATAGAGGCTAAGGGCTTCCGCTGTTTCCCCGCCGGCACCGCCGAGACCCCGGAAGAACGACAGCAGCGCAAAGAGCGCATGGCGGGACTCAGCGGCGCGGAGGAAACGTTCTTCCTCTTGCACCATGTGTTCGCCGGTTTCACGGCCGAGCGCAGCCTGCCCGACCTGCTGGACATTATCGCCCATTGGCGCGCCAGTGTCGTGGTGCGGGAGAATACCGAGTTCGCGGGCTGCATCGCGGCGGAACGTGCCGGCATCCCCCACGCCGCCGTCCAGATAACCGCTGCCTTGCCCTACTTTCAACAGGCAGTGGAGGACCCAATCAGGCGTCTGTGCGCCTCCGTGGGCCTCCCCTCCGAGCAAGCCGCCGACGTGTCTGGCCTGCTCTACCGGCACCTGTTGCTGTTCCCACGCCCGCTCAGCCTGTGGGACCCCGCCGTCCCCGTGCCGCCCACCACCCACACTTTCCGCTACACAGGCTTTAGCCAGTCCGGCGAAGAGACGTTGCCGAAGTGGGTCGCGGAGTTAGACCGGCACGGCAAGCGGCCTACCGTCTATGCGACCCTCGGCACTTTCGACAACGAGAGGACCGACATCCTCGCTGCCATCCTCGAAGCTCTTCGCGACGAACCGCTCAACCTTATACTCACAGTCGGCCGCAACCGTGACCCCCAGGAATTTGGCGAGCAGCCGCCCAACGTACGCGTAGAACGCTACATCCCGCACAACCTGCTCCTGCCTTACTGCGACCTCGTACTCTGCCACGGCGGCTCCGGCACGATCATGGACGCCCTGAGCCGCGGCCTGCCCCTCCTCATACTTCCCATCGCCGCCGACCAACCGCAGAACGCTCAGCGCTGCTTAGAAGCGGGAGTGGCACGCGTCGTAGAGCCTGATCCACCCCCGCAGTCAGGTCTGCCGCAAGCCATCCGGGCCGCCACGCGGGAGGTGTTGGGCGACCCCCGCTACAAGCAAGCCGCGCAACGCCTGCGCCAGGAAATAGAGGAGATGCCAGGCCTCGAATACCCCGTGGCCTTGCTGGAGAAGCTGGCAGCAGGACCCGCCCCGCTCATAGTAGAGCCTCTAGTGAATTCGTAGCTTGTACAAGCTACCTCGAACATGGAATACCCAATAGAGAGACAAAGCCCGACCCCTGTCATTTCGAACGTAGTGAGAAATCTCGTCCTCCACCCCGATGTAGCGCTTTTCTCCTGGGACTCTCTCGGGTCCATCTGCATACCGGTTGAGACGAGCGAACAAAGGTGGCCCTTGTCATTCTGAGCGCAGCGAAGAATCTCGTCCTCTATGCAGGTGTGGCCCTTGTCCGTAGCACACGGCACCATGTAGCCGAGAAGAAAAGTGGTACCTGGGTGCTGAAGGACGAGATTTCTCACTACGTTCGAAATGACATAGGCCACCCTTGGGTGCCGATGCCTGACAATTTAGTTTTCATAGAGTTTTTAGTAGAATACCTGGCAAATTCGAAATTCGAAATTCCAAACCCCGGAGGCCCCATGTCCGACCTTGAATCCGTATTCGCCTGGATAGACTCCCACCAGGACGCCGCTATTGCTGACTTGCAGCGTTACTGCCGCCAGCCCAGCATCGCCGCGCAGGACGTGGGCATGGAGGAAATGGCTGCCATCGTCGCCGCCGACCTGCGCGACCTGGGGGCCGATACCACCCTCGTGCCCACGGCGGGCCACCCTGTCGCTGTTGGCAGACTCGACGGCGACACCCCTCGCCGCGTCATGATCTACAACCACTACGACGTGCAGCCCCCCGAGCCGCTAGAGGAGTGGCGCACGCCGCCCTTCGAAGCCGCGATAGAGGACGGGGTGCTCTACGCTCGCGGCGTGGCCGACAACAAGGGCAACGTGGTGGCCCGCATGTGGGCGGCGCGGGCGTGGCTGGCGGTGCGCGGCTCCCTCCCCTGCGGGGTGACGTTCGTGTTCGAGGGAGAGGAGGAGGTCGGCAGCCCCCACCTTGCGGATTTCGCGGCCGCCAACCGAGCTCTACTGGAGGCCGATGCGTGCTTGTGGGAGGCGGGCTACCGCGAGCCTAACGGCTCGCTCGCCCTCTACGCCGGGCTGAAAGGCATGCTCTACGTCGAGCTGCGCGCCCGCACCGTGGCTTACGACCTCCATTCCGGCAACGCCAACCTCGCCCCCAACGCCGCCTGGAGCCTGGTCCGCGCCTTGCACTCCCTCCGCGACGAAGCGGGCAGGGTGCTCATACCCGGCTTCTACGACGGCGTGCGCCCCCCCACCGAGCGCGACCTTGCCCTCATCCGGCAGTCCCCGATGGACGTGCAGTCCACCGCCCGGGCCTGGGGTGTGGACCGCCTGCTGGGGCCGAGCCAGGACCCCGTCGATCTCACGGTACAAAGCCTCTTCGAGCCGACCTGCAACATAGCGGGCATCTGGGGTGGCTACAGCGGCCCCGGCACCAAGACGGTGCTCCCCGCTACCGCAGGCGCCAAGATCGACTTCCGTCTCGTGCCCGACCAGGACCCGGAGCGCATCCTGTCCTCCCTGCGCGCCTACCTGGCCGACAACGGCTTCTCCGACGTGGAAGTGGTAGCCCTGGAAGGCACCGAGTGGCCCGCCCAAAGCCCCGTCGAGACCCCCTTGATGGAGGCAATGGTGCGCGCCGCCCGCATCGTCTACGGCAGCGAGCCACGCATCGTCACGCGCATGGCGGGCACGGGGCCGATGGAGCAGCTATGCCAGCGCCACGGCCTCCCCGCCGTCGGTGGCGCGGGCGTGGGCAACTCCAACTCCCGCGTCCACGCCCCCAACGAGAACGTTCGCCTGGAGGACTTCGTGCTAGGCATCAAACACGTCGCCGCCATGCTGGCCGAGTTTGCTGCTCTGGACCAGGCATAGAAAGAAGAAGTGAAACCGCAAAGGCGCAAAGAGCGCAAAGGACACCAGAGATAAAGTAAGTGTTCTAAGCAAGAGGAGCAGGGTACAGATCACGTACCCTGCTCCTTCCCGTAACCGCTAAACAATCCTTAAACTTTGCGCTCTTCGCGTCTTTGCGGTTTCATCGTCTCTTCATTCCCTTGCTAGCCTGAGCGGCAGCGTCACCTGGAAGCACGTCATGCCGGGGCGCGACTCCACCTGTGCCTGCCCCCGGTGCTTGTCCGCGATGATGTTGTAGACGATGTGCAGGCCCAGCCCGGTGCCCACGCCCGGGGCCTTGGTGGTGAAAAACGGCTCCCAGATGCGCTGCTGCACCTCCTCCGGTATGCCCGGCCCGTTGTCCATGATCTCCACCACCACGTTATCGGGCCGCGCGTAGGTGCGCACCGTAATCTCGCCTTCCCCCTTCATAGCATCTATCGCGTTGTCTATCAGGTTGGTCCACACCTGGTTTAGCTCGCTCGCATACGCCTCAATCTTCGGCAGGCTGGGGGCGTACTCGCGGTTGACTTTGACGTTCTTCAGCTTGTGCCGCAGGATAACCAGCGTGTTCTCCAACCCCTCGTGCACGTCTACCTCCTGGATGGGGGCCTGGTCCAGGTAGGAGTATGTCTTGACCGCCTTCACGATCTCCGAGATGCGGGTCGCCCCCTTGCTCACCTCGTCCAGCAGCGAAAAGGCCGAGTTGCCCGCCGCCAGCCACCGCACGATCACCGGTAGCTGCTCGCCCGTGAACGCACCCGCAAGCTCCTCCAGCTCTCCCGGCTCCCAGCCGAACGACACCAGCGTAGGCGCAAGCTCCCATGCCTGCTCCACCTCGTGCTCTTCCAGCCAGGTCTGCAACTCGTCCTCCCGGTCGCTGCGTGTGAGGGGGTCGAGCATCAGGTTCGTGGACGCACGTTCGTCCATCCCGGTCCGCAACTCCGCCAGCTTCCGCGACTGCTCGGGGCCGAGGTCGAGCAGGTCGATTTCGGCGGCCAGCCTCTGCCACTCCGCGAACACCTCTTTCAGCCGGTCGGAGCTGCGGCGCACGGCGGCGGCGGGGTTGTTCAGCTCGTGGGCCAGCCCCGCCGCCAGCGTGCCCAGGGATGCCATCTTCTCGTTTTGCACCAGCAGAGACTCGGTGCTGCGCAGCCGGGTGATGAAGGTCCGCAGGATCGCGTTCACCGCCTGGGGGTTGCCCGCGATAAGCTGGTGGAAGCCGTTCTGGCTGATGCCGAGCACCTGGCTATCCCTGAGCGCGCGCACGGTGGCCATGCGCGGCACCTGCTCTATCAGCGCCATCTCCCCCAGCACCTCACCCGTCTTGCGCACCCCCAGCACCAGGCTCTGCTTGCCCGACCGCTTGATGACCTCCATCTCGCCGTCGATGATCACGTACAGCGCATCCCCCGGCGTGCCTTCCTCCATCAGCACCTGCCCCGCCTTGACCGTGGCAGGCTCGGCCATGCGCACCAGCAGGTCCATCTCCCGCTCCGGCAGCCCCGCGAACAGGGGCAGCTTCTCCAGGAACTGCCTGGTGGTGGCTATCCGCACGTCCCCCGGCTCGTTCGACCCCTGGTAAATCACCGTCTGGTCCAGGTAGCACCAGAGCCACTCCTCCCCGGGCTCCAGCGACCTTATGATGGGGTGGGTTGTGGCGTGGAAGTGCCCGCTCGCGTGCTTGTTCTTCGACTCGTCGCAACACCCTACGTGCCCGCACACCATGCACACCCGCAGATGCACCCAGCTATCGCCCGTACGCAGGCAGTCCTCGCACCCCGCGCTCCCCGGCTCCACCGCCTGTATCTGGTCCAGGTGCGCGCACCTGCTGCCCGTATGCGCTTCCGCTGTCTCCCGGTCTATCACTTGGCGCTCCTCCACGCGTCTGTCCCTTATATGCTATGCCGCCCTAAAGCAGCGATGCTAAAGGTCTTGATGCCTACCCGGCCGCTAAGGCCAGTGTACCTCATGTTGCTCGCGCGTCAAGAGACCACGCAAATCACAACAGCGACTCCGTCCCACCTGTCATCCTGAGTACTGTACCAACAAAGTTTATGGCATATAGCCAGGCGGTTGAAACCGCGAGCTAGCCCTACAAAGTGCCCCTACGGGCACTACACCTTCCTAGAACTAACTTTGTTGGTCTAGTACTGAGCGTAGCGAAGGCTCAGCCGCCCGCTTTTGACGGCCACGAGCGCCGGACCCTATCCCCCCTTGTCATTCTGAGCGCAGCGAAGAATCTCGTCCTCCAGCACCCAGGTAACCCCTTTCTTACAGGGTAGCCCTCTTTCTCGCATGAGAAATGTGGGACACAGGGGTGGAGGACGAGATTCTTCGCTGCGCTCAGTACAGGACCAACAAAGTTAGTTCTAGAAAGGTGCAGTGCCCGCAGGGGCACTTTGTAAAGGTAGCCTGCGGTTTCAACCGCCCGGCTATATGGAACAAACTTCGTTGGTACAGTACTCAGAATGACAAGGGGGGATAGGGTCCGGCTATCGCCCTCTCGTCCCTGCACGCAGCGGTGTACTGCTCTAATATCGCCGGGCGCCTGCCGGTGCTAAGCCACCGCCTCGCCCACCCTGGCTTGCAGCCTCTTATGCGCGCTCTCCAGGAACATGGCACGGTACTCCTCGCTCTGGAACAGACCCGCGATCTCCTCGATCATCTCGGCGGCCCCCTGTCGATTCTCGGCGGCTTCCCCCTCACGTCCCAGCACAGAGAGCGCGTGAGCCGCCCCCGCCCGGGCCTGCCACACTATCGGGCGCATCCTCATGTCCAACGCCAGCTCTTCGGCCCGGTTGAACTGCTCCAACGCGGCCTCGTACTCCCCCCTGCCCGCGCTCACCTGCCCAGCCATCAACTCTATGTGCGGGTAGAAGTGCATCATCTCGTGCTCGCGGGCGTAAGCGCGGGCCATGCTCACCCGGTTGGCCGCTTCGTCCAGGTCGTTGCGAGCCAGGGCCGCCATGCCGCTGCCCGCCAGCAACAGCGGACGCATCAGGTACATCGACACCGAAGGCTGGTTCAGGCCGCGCTCGAAGTAGTCAGCCGCCAGGTCGGCATAGCCAAGCTCCAGGGCGCAGAAGCCGAGGTCCGCATAGCCACTGGCCGCCGACATCCCGCCCATCGGTGTCTCCAGTATCTGCAAAGCCTGGGTGTGGTATTGCACCGTGCGCTCGTTCAGCTTTTCGCTTATCCCCAGGCAAATCGTGCCCAGCGACCCCAGCGGCAGCACCGCCATGAACGGCATGACGCTCATCAGCATCTGCGCGCCTTGCAGACCCCGCTCCTGCCACCTCATCGCGTCCTCGTACTCGCCCTGCATCAGCGCCACCGTGCCCAGGATGTAGCTGGCGAACACCGGGCTGAACATCGCGCCAATCTGCGTGCCAATCTTGTACCCCTGCTCCGCGCTCATGTACGCCGAATCTAACTCCCCCCTGTGCAGGTAAACGAACGGCAAGGAGTTAGCCAGTATCTCCGCCCTGCGCTCGCGGTTGCCCGCCTCCGCCGCTACCTGCAAGCCCTCCTGGGCCGTCTTCCACGCCTCCTCGAACTGCCCCATGTACACCAGCGTGTTCGCCTTGTGCGCCAGCCCGTAAGCCGTCTGGTCCTTCATATCCAGCTTGCGCCCCAGCTCCGCCGCCTCCGTGAGGTACCTGTTCGCGTTGCTGAAGTCCGCCATCGCGGTGCACATGCCGCACTTCACCGTGTACATCTCAGCCAGCCCCGCGAGGTCCTGGTGCTGGTTCGCCAGTCGCTCCGCTGCCGCCAGCTGCGCGTCCGCCTCCGCGAACTGCCCCATCATAAAGGCGTTGGCGTAGGAGAGCTTGTTGAGCGCCGAAATCTGCATCGGCACGTCGCCCTGCTCTTCCCCGTAGCGCAACATCTCCTGGTAGGTGCCCAGCGCGCCCGGCACGTCCATCGAAAATTCGAGCACCTTGCCCAGCCCCTCGTAGGCCCGCCTCGCCAGTGTCACATCCGGCAGCCTTTGCAGGATTTCTATAGCCTTGCGATAGTAGCCCCTGGCCTCCTCCCGCGCATCGGCCTGCGCCGCGCTGTCCCCCGCCCCCACAAGGTACGGCAGGGCGCGCTCCTCCTGCCTCGCCTCCAGGTAGTGCCGCGCTATCTCCCCCGCGCGCTCCGGCTCCACCCGCTCCAGGTACTCGCCCACCCGCTTGTGCAGGTCGCGCCGCTTGCTCAGCAGCAGCGAGGCGTACGCGGTTTCCTGCGTCAGCACGTGCTTGAACAGGTACGCCCGGCGCGGTATGCGGCTCTTCTCGCGTATAAGCTCCCTGCGCTGCAAGGTGGACACCGCCCCGCTGAGCACTTGCGGCGCTTCGTACACCTCTTCCAGCGCGTCGTAAGCAAAATCGCGCCCCACCACCGCCGCCGTCTGCGCCACCCGCTTCGACTCCTCGTCCAGCCTGTCCAGGCGCGCCGTGATGACCCCCGCCAGCGTGTCGGGCACCGCTATGTTCTCTATCTCCCGCGTGGCCCGCCAGTGGTCGCCCTCGCGCACCACCAGCTTCATGTCCAGCAGCGAGCGTATGACCTCCTCCACGAAGAAGGGGTTGCCCTCGGCCTTCTTGAGGATGAGAGCGCGCACCGCCTCCGGCAGGTCCTCTATCTCCAGCAGGTTAGCCACAAGCTGCCGCGAGTCCCGCTCGTCCAGCGGCTCTATCGCCACGTGCGTGTAGCGGTGGGCGTACTCGCGGGCCGCGCTCTCGTGGAACTGCCACGAGGGGTCCTGCGTGTTGGGGCGGAAGGCCGCCAGTATCATCAGCGAGGCGCTGTCGGTGAGGGGCACAAGCTGGGTAAGTAGCTCCATAGACGTGGGGTCCACCCAGTGCAGGTCCTCAAACATCAGCACCAGGGGCGTCTTGCTCGCCAGCGCCGCGATGTACGACTGCACGGTGAAGAAGATGCGCCCCCTCACCTGCGGCGGTTGCAGGTAGCGCACCCGCTCCGCGTCCTCCCCTTCCAACTCGATGCCTAACAGCGTCGCGAGGAACGGCACCACCATCTCTTCCTGCCCCTGCATCACCCGCCCCACACTCGCCCGCACCTTTTCGATCTTATCCCGCGCGCTATCATCCCCGTGCAGCCCAAAGCAGGAGTTGAACATATCCACGAACGGCGCGTAAGGGGTGGTCGTCTCGTAGGAAAGGGAGCGGCCTTCGCACCACTGAATGCAGGGTATCGCGCTCAAACCCTCCGGCTCCCGCCCCGCCTCCACCATCACCCCCTCTGCGATGAGCGCCTTGCGCAGCTCCGATATGAGGCGCGACTTGCCCAGGCCAGCCTCCCCCACCACCGACACTATCTGCCCCTGCCCCGTGATAAGGTCGTCCATGCGCGCCCTGAGCGTCTGAAGCTCCCGGTCGCGCCCCACCAGCGGCGAGTTCAGCCCCTCGATGCCCCGCGTGGGCAATGCCCCTTCCCGCCGCGCCAGCACCCTGTAAGCCTCCACCGGCTCCGACTTGCCCTTGACCTCTATCCCGCCCAGCGACTCGAACTCGAACAGGTTCGACACCGACTTATACGTATTGCCCGAAATCTGCACGCTGCCCGGCTCGGCCGTCTGCTCCATGCGCGAGGCTACGTTCACGGCATCGCCCATCGCGGTGTACTCCACCCGCAGGTCCGACCCGACCTCCCCCACCACCACAAGCCCCGTGTTGATGCCCACCCGCACGCTCAGGTCGAACCCGTAGCTCCGCTTGATCTGCTGCCGGTACTCCTTGATGCCCTCCACGATGTCCAACGCCGCGAGCACCGCCCGCTGGGGGTCGTCCTCGTGCGCGATGGGTGCCCCGAAGAAAGCCAGGATAGCGTCCCCCATGAGGCGGGCCAGCGTGCCCTCGTAGCGGTACACCGGCTCGATCAGGTACTTGAACGCCCCGTTCATGATCTCGGCCCACTCCTCCGGGTCGAGCTGCTCGGCCATCATGGTGGAGCCTTTCACGTCGCAGAAGAGCACCGTCACAATGCGCCGCTCCCCCTCCATGCTGCGGCTTGCCCGCGCCCTCTCCAGCTTGTTGAGCAACTCCTTCGGGATGTACTGCTCCAGCCGCGCCAGGGCCGGGTCAACAGCGGGCGCAGGGGGCGCTTGAGCGGCTTGAGCGGCTTGGGCGGCTTGAGCGGCTTGAGCGGCTTGAGCGGCTTGAGCGGCTACAGCGGCAACCGGCGTCGTGGGAGCAATCGCAGCCGCGACGCCCACGGCCTGCCCGCAATTGTGGCAGAACTTCGCGCCCGGGGGCAGTTGCGTACCGCAGTTGCTACAGCTTATCGACAGGGGGTTGCCGCAGTTGTTGCAGAACTTGGCCCCCTCCTGGTTGGCGGTTTGACAACGAGGGCAAATCATACCTGGCTCCTTATTCCGTTCCAACGGGGCTAGTCTTTAGCGCGAACGTACAGGGCTGTTCTCACGGTGTTGGTGCAGGTAAACAGGTGGGAGGAGTGGCAGGCCCGCGCCCCGCTCCTAAACGAGATAGGCCCGGATGCTTAGCGCATCGAGCGGAGGCGAATATGGCGGGCCTGAATTGCTAACATTCTATCACACCTCGCTACAAAAGGATACCCACTCTTTAGGCCGTCCGGATTCCAGATCAGGCGCGTACCCGCCTACGGCCTCTTGGCCGCACCTGCCCGAGTCTACCCCTGCGAAGTGCTCACTTTCCAGGCCATTTACTGCTCATTTTGTTCGTACGCCATGCAAGATGTAAAAGGGGAGGTACATCGTGCGGAGCATACACGCACGGTGGAAGGGAAAAGGGCTAGAGGCAAAAGAGAAACCCTACAATAGCCCTGTGGCTAAAGCCACGGGCTGGAAAGAGGCAAAGTGCCCGCAGGGGACTCTCTCCTAGAGGGTCAAGCCTATCTGCACAGTGTCACCTGCGCGGTATCAAGCCCCGCCTTTGTCATTCTGAGTACTGTACCAACAAAGTTTGTGGCATATAGCCGGGCGGTTGAAACCGCGAGCTAGCCCTACAAAGTGCCCCTACGGGCACTACACCTATTTAGAATTAACTTTGTTGGTACAGTACTGAGCGCAGCGAAGAATCTCGTCCCACGGCACCCAAACAGCCCCTTTCTTCACGCTAGTACAGTGCCATGTGCTGCCCTGTGCCACAGAAAGGTGTAACATCCAGGTAGAGGACGAGATTCTTCGCTGCGCTCAGAATGACAAGGTCCATCTCTGTTCGCTCACTTCCTGCACGCTGCATATATTCCCCAGTCTCCGAAGGAGACTTCGCTACTTCTCAGCCCGTGGCTTTAGCCACAGGGCTATCGCAGGGCGAACTTGGCAGCGCACCCCCACACGGCTATAGCACGACGTCTACCTTGCCCAGCGCGTAGTCCACCGCCTCCTCGCCGGACAGGGTGCTGCCTTCCGACCACAGCACCCCGTAACGCTCTTCCCCCAGCGCCCGCCGCGTCTCGGCCATATACTCCTGCATTTCGCTTACCGCCAGCGACGGGAACGGCATACCCAACTCTTGCAGCATCCGCTCGCCCGCCCCATACAACCGTGCGGCCCGCTCGTGCTGCCCCTCCGCCGTGGCAAGCTCCGCGAAGTCGATCAGCGTCTCCGCGATGTTGTCCTTCAGCCCCAGGCTGCGGTTTAGCACCATGCCCTCCGTGAGGTACTTCCTCGACTGCTCGTAGTCCCCCATCTTGCGGAACAGCTTGCCTAAGTTCCCCGTCACGGGCGCGAGGTGTATGGGCAGCCCAACCTGCCGCGCCAGCGTGAGACATTCGTAATAGTGCGCCAGCGCCTCCTCGTGCTTGCCCAGGAAGTGCTCGGCCACTCCCAGCGCGTTCAGGCCGCCCGCCAGGCTCTCCACCTGCCCTAGCTCCCGCGCAAGCTCTACCACCCGCGAGAACAGCGCGCTTGCCTCCTCCAGCCTGTTCTCGTATGCCGCCACGCCCCCCAATATGTAGAGCGTTTTCGCTATCCGGTGCTTGTATCCTAGTTCCTCATAAATGGCGAGTGCCTGCCTGCCGTATTCGTTCCCGCGCTCGAAATCGCCCCGTATCATCACGCTCCAGGCCATATTATCCAGCGCGCGGGCCTCTACCTCCCTGTCTCCAATCGACCTGCCGATCTCCAGCGCGCTCCCCAGCCACTCGTCCGACTGCTTCAGGTCGCCCTGGTCGGTCGCCAGCTGGCCCAGCGCGACGTATACCCTCCCCAGGCTCCACGCCGGAATATCGCCCGCGTGCGGCAGCAGCCCCTCCAGCCAGCGCCGCCCCTCGCTCGGGTAGCCCTGCCGCCAGAAGAACTCAAGGCGGCTCGCGAGCACCGCCGCCCTCTCCCATTGCTGCCGCTCGAACGTGCGCTCTATCGCCGCCCTCAAATTCTCGTGCTCCGACTTGAGCCGGGCGAACCATATCGTCTGCTGGTTCCCTTGCACCTGCTGCTCGGCTGCCTGCGTCATAGCCAGGTAATATTCCAGGTGCAGGTCGCGCAGCTCATCCACCTCCCCGCGCTGCCGTAGCTGCTCCGCCGCGTACTCCTGTATCGTCGCCAGCATCGAGAAGCGCGGCTCCTCGTCCCGCCCCAGCCCCTGCACCAACAGGCTCTTGTCGCTCAGCGACTGCACCCCCTCCAGCGTGTCCGGTTCCAGGTCGTTGTGGGCGTTGCACACCGCCTCGATCGCGTTCAGCGTGCACCCGCCCGAGAAGACGCTCAGCCGGGCGAACAGCGCCTTCTCCCCCTCGTCCAGCAGGTCGTAGCTCCAGGCTATCGCGTCCTGCAAGGTCTGCTGCCGCGCGGGCAGGTCTTTGTGCCCCCCCTTCACGAAGCTCAGGCTGTTGCTCAGCCTCGGCAGCAGCGCCTGGGGCGACAGCAGCTTGATGCGCGCGGCCACCAGCTCTATAGCCAGGGGCAGGCCGTCGAGGCGGGCGCAAATAGCGGCCACGGCGGGAGCGTTGTCGTGCGTAAGCTCGAACGCGGGGTTGCAAGCCTGCGCCCTCTCCACGAACAGCCGGATAGAAGGGTAGTCCAGCAGGACTTCAGGCGCGGGCAGGGAGGTCAGTTCGGGCAGAGGCAGCGGCGCGATTGGAAACTGCTGCTCGCCCAGCACGTTCAGCGCGGCGCGGCTGGTCACGAGGGCCTTCAGCCCGGGCGCGGTTTGCAGCAGGCCCACGATGCCCGGCGCGGCCTGGACCACCTGCTCGAAGTTGTCCAACACCAGCAGCATGCGCTTGTCATGCAAGTACGCTCGCAGGCTTTCGTTGGTCGGCTGAAGCCCCGTGTCCCGCATGCCCAGCGCCTCCGCTATGGCCGGGGCCACCAGGCCGGGGTCGCGCACCCCCGCGAGCGGCACGAAAAAGACCCCATCCTCGAAGCCGTCCCACGCCCCGATACCCACCTCTATAGCCAGGCGGGTCTTGCCTATCCCCGGAGGGCCGGTGAGGGTGAGCAGGCGCACGCGCTCCGACCCCAGCCGCTCCGACAGCCGTGCGATCTCTTCCTCCCGCCCCACTATCGACGTGATGGGGGCCGTCAGGTTACTCGCCGCCTTCCCCGGCGCAGGCTCGGCGGGACTGTGCCCTACAACTTCCTCTACCTCGCCGGTGTCCAGCGGTGCGTCGAAGTCAGGCTCATCCCGGTCACTCGCGAGGGAGGTGCCCCTGGCGAATTGCACGAAGGAGGCGCGGTCGTCTTCGGGCACGCGGAAGAAGTCCGCCAGGAGCTGGGCCACCTGCCTGGAGGGACGGCGCAGCCCCGCCTCGATCTTCTGTATAGTAGCCACCGAGCAGCCAATCTGGTCGGCAAGGTCTAGCTGCGTAAGGTCGCGTTCCTTACGGCCCTGCTTGAGCCACTCCCCAAATGATGTACCCCTGCTGCCGAGCAACCACCCACTCCTTATCGGGAATTACGAATTACCTCGATTGCGAATAACTATGGTATGGAAAAGGCCCGGCTTCCCTGGCGGGCCTTACATGCTGTGTGATTGTACATAGATATTATACCAGAGTCGCATTGCAGCACAGCCAGGCTTAAGTATTGCACTGCACAGACGCAGAGGGCGCGGAGGTACCCCGAGGGCAGGAGGGGCTCCCGTAGGCCCTGCAGCCAGCAACTCTACCAGGAGCGCAGGACCAAAGTGGCATTGTCATCCTGAGCGTAGCGAAGGATCTCAGATGCCCCGGCTTAGGGATGCTGCTGAACGGGAGGGTTATGCTTCTGGTGTTCGTCATAGAGGCAGACGTGACATCTGAGATCCTTCGCTACGCTCAGGATGACAATGCCACTTTGGTCCTGCTCATTGCGACAGGGTGCCTGCCGGTAAAGCAGTAGCGAGGAACTGTCCGGCAACCCGCTACCCGCCCGGCCAGCCCTTATTGCTGCCCTTACCCTTCCCTGCGCCACCAGCCCGGCGAGCCTTTGCGCGGCGACATCGCGTTGAGCGTGCCCTCCCGATCGGCGGTGGACTTATGCCCAGCCCGCACCACCCCCCACCGCAACATAGCCCCACCCGCCAGCCCCGCCACGCCCGCCAGCCCGCCCAGCAGCCGCGCGTGCCTGCCCCTCAGCAGCGCCACACCCTCCAGCAGCAAACTTACAACCAGCGCCGCCCCCGCCCCCTTCATCAGCAGGCCCGCCTCCCCGTCCAGCAGGTGCCTGGCCGCCTCGCCCGATGTAGCCACGTAACCGCCCATCAGCGCCAGGTCCGCCACCCCGAACGCCACTCCAAGCATGCTTATCGCCGCAGCCTCGACGTGCCCCTCCCGCCCCGTGACCGCGCTCGCCAGCCCCACAGCCGACACCCCCGCGCTGAGTGAGCTTGCCATGAACAGACCACCCAACAATGGGCTTGTGTACCATACCGGCACCGAGGTCGTGCCCAGCAGCACGCCCGTGTAGGCCGCCAGCAGGAACGCGCTCGGCACGCCCAACCCCGCCAGCAGCCGCTCCGGCAGCCGCCGGAACAGCCACCCAAACACGGGCAGCTTCCCCTCGCGGGCCAGCATGCTCAGCACCGTCACCGTGGCCCCCGCCCCGTGCAACGTGAGCGCCCACGACCCCAGGTTCATCGGCGACGACGGTTTGAATATCCTCAACATGTGGTGGAAGCGCGCGGGCGTGCCCAGGTCGTCTATCAGCAGCGGCGGGCACGGCAGCAGCGCCGCGAACGACACGTAGTGGGCCGTGCGCGCCAGCTCCTTGTGCCGCTCGCCCCCCACCACCTCGGCTATAGACCCCACCAGCGCCGAACCCGCCGAGATGCCCCCGAAGAAGAAGTAGGCCGCCACCTCGTGGTTCCAGGTGGGCTGCTTGAGGATGGGCACGTCACGGTAGGCGTCGCGCGGGTTGGTGTGGGCCGCCCCGTGGGGGGAACTCTTGCGCCTCTTCTTGCCGGTATCGAAGTCCTGCATAGCTTACTCGGGCACGTCCAACTCGTACACCAACAACGCCTCCCGGTGGTCCTCGGTGCATGCCAGGCACGAGCCGTCCGGGCCGAACACGAACGAGCCACCGGGGAAGTCCTCGTCCACCGTCGCCCCGCATTGCGTGGCTACCGCTATCGCCAGCCCGTTCTCCACCGCGTAGCCCGGCAGCCGCTCTCCCAGGTACCCCCTGTACCACTCGTACCCCGCCCGCCACGACGCCTCGTCGGTCCTGCGCTCGTACAGCCCCGGGGCCGACGAATGGAACACCACACGCGCCCCCTGCTCCGCGAACCGCGCGAACAGGTCCGGCCTGTCGCTGTCGGCGCAAATCGCGAGGGCGCACGTTAGCTCCTTACCCCGCACCCGCAGCCTGAACACCGGCATTTCCACGCCCGGCGAAAACAGCCCCGCCTCCTCGTCCACGATGTGCGTCTTGTGGTATACCCCCACGACGCGCCCGTTCTGCGCCAGCACCTGCGTCACAAACGGCTTATCGTCCCCGTTCGCTTCGATAAAGCCCCCCGACGCCGCCACCCCGTAGCGCGCCGTGAGCTCCACGAATCGCCGCACCACGTCCGAGTCGAGCGACCGCGCCGCCCTCGTGTAATGCTCATCGTAGCAGTACCCCGATAGCCCCATCTCGGGAAAGACCACCACCTCGCAGCCCAGCGAAGCGGCCTCCGACATCAACTCCTCGGTGCGCCGCAGGTTCCCCTCCCAGTCGCCCTTTTCGCAGCGCATCTGCGCCAGTCCTATCTTCAGCTTCATCTACACGCTCAGCCTGAACGCCCACGACTTCGAGTAATACCCCGCCCCGTACACCGCCATGTTGGTGCTGAACGGCTCCCAACCCTGCGCGCACAGGCGCTGCACCAGCCACATGCTGATGGGCCGGTGCCAATCTCGCCCGTACTTGCGCAGCCTGTAGCCCTTGCCCCCGGTGCCCACCGTCTCGATGTGCTGGAAGTCGAACACCTTGTCCAACTCCGCCAGCATCGAGTCCGCCGTGCCGGGGTCGGTGCAGTAGAAGTCTATCGCTTCCTCCGATTGGTATGCGTCTATCTCGAAGTACCTGTAGGTTGGCAAGTGGTTGCTCCTTGCGCTGCCAGCATCGGGCGGGGGAGGGCCCGCACTACTTATCCCTCACCGATCCAGTGTACCCAGTTTACCCCAAGCTGTTGCGCCGCGTTCACCAGGCGTTTGTCTGCCGTCCAGAATTCAGCCTGCAAACGTTCGGCCAGGGCTATGTAAAAAGCATCGTATGCCCGCGCTTGTTGCAGGCGACCTGCCCATTCTAGAGCTGCCTTGCACAAGCTGATATCAAGGGGCTGAGTTTCTACTTCCAACAAGAATAGGTCATCTATTGAAGTATATGCCTGTTCCGCTGAAATTCTCTTCGCATACAGCGACATCCTGATGCCGGAGACACATTCAACAACCCACCACACCGGCGCGACCAAGGTAACGCCTTGCCTTAGCCAGGTAAGAACTCGGCCCGGCGCATCTACGTCCTTCGCTTGTAGCACCGGAAGCACCGTCCAAATGCCGACATTAGAGTCAATCACCAGGGTCCGCGAGAAGTGAGAAGTTGCGCTCATCCTGTTCCTTTCTCGCTTCGTGAAGTGCCTCAACGAAGTCGAAGTCTATGTATTCACCTCCGCGTTCGGCCAATATCTGCGCTCGGTGCTGAAGGATGCGCTCAAAAGCTTCCAGCTTTCTCTCAATGGCTTTGTTCTGTTCGCTCCTGCGCTGTTCCAGTTCGTTCTGAACGAATCCTCTTATTAGTTCAGAAACGCTCCGACCTTCCCTTTTAGCTATCGCGGACAGTTCCCGGTGCTGCTCAGGCTCAAGCAATATCTGCGTTCTGTACAGCTTCCCTACCATGCTCTCACCTCCTTACCCAAGTATACATCCAGGGAGATGTATACACAACATCATACATCACCCCTTCTTCCCCAGCACCACCGCGCTCAACAGCCCCAGCCCCACTCCCACCGCCGCGCTCCACATGTAGCGCCGTTTCATAGAGGCGGTGGGCATGTGCGGGGCCTCGGGCAAATTGTAGGCGGCAGGCTCCTCGGTGAGCAGGAAGAAGGCATTCAGCCGCTTGTACTCGCCCGCATCGTCCGCCCCGTACAGGTAGGCTTTCGACTCGCCGCTCCCGCGCACCTTCTTCAGACGCTCCTCGGCCCTCGCCCGCAACTCTTCCACCGGGCCGAATGTTATCGCGTCGGTGGGGCAGGCTTTCGCGCAGGCCGGCTCTATCCCGTCCTTCTGCCGGTCGTAGCAGAGGGTGCACTTGTGCGCTCGCCCGTCCTCCTCGCTCCGCCCCAACACCCCGAACGGGCAGGCCACCACGCAGTACCCGCAGCCGTTGCACACGTCCTGCTGCAAGTACACGTCGTCGAACTCGTTACGGATAAGCGCGCCCGTTGGACACACCTGCTGGCACGGGGCCTCCGTGCAGTGCTTGCACACGTCACTGTTGAAAAGCCACCTGAAGCCGGGCCTGGCCCCCTCAGGGGGAGGTGAGGAAGTGGGCATGCCCCCCGCCCCGCCAGGGGAGGACCCGTGCACACCCAGGTCCGCGATCTCCGTGAACGTCACGTGCCGCCAGGTGGTGGCCGATAGCTGCCTGGTGTTGTCGTAGCTCTGCCCGGTCCACTCCATGCCGTCGGCGGGCAGCCCGTTCCACTGCTTGCACGCCACCTCGCACGCTTTGCAGCCGATACACAGCGTAGCATCGGTGAAGAAGCCCATAGCGTCCCGCTTCGGCGGGGCCTCCACCAGCCTGATACCCTCCCAAAAACCCGGCTTTACTTCCTCGCTCATGCACTCTACCTCACTCATCGAGCGGATGGCCGACAACGGACGGTTACAACCGATAGCTACCGTTTAGCACCAAACTACATCTAAACTTTGCGCGTCCTTTGCGTCTTTGCGTTTTCGTCTCCTATTCTTCATCGTCCTGCTTCTCGTGTTCCAGCTTGTCCGGCTTCTCGAAGTACCACTCCTCGTACTGGCTGCACCGGCCCTCGTCATCGAAGGTCAGCAGGAAGACGTTGCTCCACTCGGCGTTCACGGTAGTCCCGTCGTCCTCATAATAGATGCTCCGCCCCACCGCCATAGCCCTGTTGCCCTCCACAAGCACCGGCTCGTAGCTAGCGTCGTAGGTGCCCGGCTCGTCAGGTTCCGCAAGCCACGCGGCGACAATCGCCTCCCGCCCCTCCACCGGCCTGTTGAATGGGTCGTAGAAGTACCTGGCATCCTCGCTGAACAGGTCGCCTATAGCCTGCGGGTCGTAGCTCTTCCAAGCGGCGACGTAGCCGTCCAGCCACCGGGCCACAATTGCCTTGTCCATGCTCTACCCCCCCCACAATATGAATTGCACGTGACCCGTGACCAACTCCGCCCTGCCACCTTCGCCCAGCGATAGCCCTGTGGCTGATGAAGATTAACAACTGAATCAGGTAATAAGATGATACACTAAGAGAATGAAACAACACACCCTTGAATTGAGTGCTGAGGAGCGCAAGGAACTGGAGCATGCACGGGACAGGGACAAGAGAGCATACATGAGGGAATGTG
>DASVQO010000118.1:0-5050 GCA_036389075.1 Chloroflexia bacterium
CCACCCCACTGCTGCTCTCCAACTTTGACACTGCCCGGATGGTAGGACACCAAACTTAGTGTCTCCTGCATGCCAATCTGCTATTATTGCCTTGCGCCCGGAAGGAGTGGACCGGGGTGCTACTTCTTTATGTGCCGAGGAATTCCAAGCATGGAAACCACATTCTTTGAGACGCCGTTTGAGTTTCGGAAGTGGTTCGAGGAGCACCACCAGGCAGAGAAGGAGCTGTGGGTCGGCTTCTACAAGAAAGGGTCGGGCAAGCCGAGCATTACCTGGCCCCAGGCGGTAGACCAGGCGCTGTGTTTCGGCTGGATAGACGGCATTCGCAAGAGCCTCGATGCGGACAGCTACATGATCCGCTTTACACCGCGAAAGCCAGGCAGCACCTGGAGCGCCGTAAACATCAAGCGCGTAGGGGAGCTAACCGAGCTAGGACTGATGCAGCCTCCCGGCCTTGCCGCGTTCGAGAACCGCGACGAGAAGAAGGCCCAGTTATATTCCTACGAGCAGGCCGACAGCAAGCTCGATGAGGCCTACGAGGAGCGTTTTCGCGAGAACGACCAGGCGTGGAGCTTCTTCCGAGCGCAGGCCCCGTGGTACCGGCGGTCCGCTTGCTGGTGGGTGATGAGCGCGAAGAAGGAGGAGACTCGGCTGAAACGTTTGGCTATTTTGATAGAGGAATCGGAGAGGGGGAGCAGGCTGTCAACGCTCACGGGCGGGTCGAAGCGGTAGGCATATGGAAAGAGCGCATTATTAGATGCCGCACCAGTTGGATCGAGGGGCAGAACAGCCAACACACGGTGCCAGCCGACGCCCCACGATTGAAATCGGGGGCTACACCTTGCCAAGTCCCACAAGGGGACTACGCTTTAGCTACATATTCGTCCAATAGAGACACAAACGCACACGTCCAGTCCCGTAGGGACTTGACAACGTGCAGCCCCCCGATTTCAATCGTGGGGCGTCGGCCGCCAACATATGTTGGCTGTTCTGCGAATCTTCATTACACACAGGACTGTTGCACCCCCCTGCATCGGGACACCCTGTCTCCTCAGCTGAGGCGGCCCCTCGACATCGACGTGCTGTGCCTCAGCGGCGTTGTAGACCTCATTGATAGCTCGTGTGGCACCGTAAGCGCCAACTCCATCGGCAGCGCTTCCAGGCTCAGGAAGGCCGCCACCACCTCCGGGTCGAAGTGCGTGCCCGACAACCCGCGCAGGTGCTCGCGTACCTTCTCTTCAGACCACGCCGGCCGGTAGGGCCGGTCCGACCTGAGCGCGTCCCACACGTCCACGATGGCGAAGATACGGGCCGCCCTCGGAATCTGCTCCCCCTTGAGGCCGCGAGGGTAGCCGGTGCCGTCCCACTTCTCATGATGGCAGTAGGGTATGTCGAGCGCCGGGCGCAGGTACTCAATCGAGGATAGCCACCGGTAGGCGTACACCGGGTGCAGGCGCATGACCTCCCATTCCTCGTCCGTGAGAGGGCCGGGCTTCAGCAGCACCGAGTCGGGGATGCCCAGCTTGCCTATGTCGTGCAGGAGTGCGCCCCGGCGGATGTGCGCCATCTCACTGTCGGAGACCCCCATGTAACGCGCCAGGCGGGCCGTCATCTCGGTCACTCGCTGGGTGTGCCCCTCGGTCTCCTTGTCGCGCAGGTCCAGCGCCCTCGACCAGCCTTCCAGCGTGATGTCGTAGGCCAGGGCCAGTTCCAGGTTGGACTGTTGTAGCTCATCGAACAGAGTGGCGTTGTCTATCGCGATAGCGGCCTGCCCGGCGAGCGTCTCAAGGAAGTCCAGCCATTCGCCGTCGGGCTTCATTTTCGAGCGGTGGAAGATCTCCAGCACGCCCTTTATCTGGCCCTTGGCAAGCAGGGGCACGGCAAAATATGTGACAAAGTCCTCGCCCACTATGAGCGGGGCGCGCAACAGGTCGCCCGTTTCGGTGAAGTCCTCCAGGCGGAAGATGTGCCGTTGGAGGGCCGCCTTGCCCGCGTAGCCCTCGCCCAACCGTAGCTGCGACTGCGCGATGCCCCCGGTGCGGAAACCGCGCCCCGCCGCGTATTCGAGCATCTGCGTTCTGCCGTTCAGCAAGAGCACGTCGGCGGCGTCCACCTTCAGTTGCGCCGTCACCTGGTCGAGGATGATGCTGAGGGTGATGCGCAGGTCGAGGCTGGCAGTGATGGCCGTGTCGATGCTGCGCAGGGCCGCCACCCTCTCCAGTTGCCGCTGTATGCGTTCCTCGTGCCGCTTGCGCTCCGTCATGTCGTGCGCCGAGACGCATACCACGTGGCGGCCCGCGTGATAGATGACGTTGGTGCTCACTTCCACGTCCATCAGCGAGCCGTCCTTGCGCCGGTAGGTTCGCTCGCCAATCGCCAGCCGCTTTTGCTCGCGCAGCCGCTCCATGTTCGCATCTATGCTTGCCGCCTCGTGCGCGATGAAGTCGTACATGGTCAGGCCCGTGACTTCTTCGGCAGAGTAGCCGAGCATCTCCAGGAACGCGGCATTGGCTTCGAGGATGCGCCGCGTCTCGAGGTCGGCCAGGTATATGCCCTCCGAGGTCTGCTCCACTACCGCGCGGTACCGCTCTTCACTCTCCCTGATGGCCGCTTCGCTCCGCTTCTTCTCGGAAACGTCGCGAACGATACAAACGAAGGCCACCGGCTGGTCGTCCTTGGCCTGCATGGTGGAGGCTGAGAGGCTGAGGAAGCGATGCACCCGGTCGCCGCCCGTGAACGACAACTCGAAGTCCTGTAGCGAACCCTCACCGGCGAGGCGGGACTTGATCTCGTCCAATTGCGGACCGTCGAACACCGTGGTGATGGGCTTGCCGATAAGCTCATTTGCCGGGTAGCCCAGCAGGTTGCTCGCGGCGCTGTTCAGCACTCGGATCATGCCTTCGTGGTCGAGGACCAGCAGCGCGTCGGTGATCGTGTTGATAATCTGGTTCGCGGCGAAAGCGGGCGTGATATCGAGCAGGTGGTACTTCCCGATAGCGTACACGGCGACGCACAAGAAACCGAGGATCGCCAGGTAGCCAAAGGCGTACAGGGGGATGCCGTACGCGCCCACGAAGTCGAACGCGCCAATGTAGCCAATCGCGAAGGCGATCATGAGCCACTTGATGCGAAGCTTGTGCTTGAGGCTCTCGGACTTGCGGTACTCCACCCAGTAATGCCCCATGCTGGCGACGAGCAGCGACACGAAGTACAGGATGAAAACCGCCCCCACCGGGCCGAAGTGGGTGTAGTAGCCCCACCAGAAGCTCTGCACCCGGTCTATGAGCAGGTCGGTCCACACCGAGAGGGCCGAGAAGACCCCACCCAGCGCCCAGCCTATCGCCACGACCTTCTTGAACCGCTGGTAGACCTTGAGCACCACCACGGTGAACTGGTATGTAGCCGGGGCGATGAAGGGCACCCCCAGGTAGGCCACCTTGTTCCACCACAGCGCCGACGTGGGGTTGGGCGCGGAGTACATCAAGGAGAACCCGAACAGCCACACGCTGACCACGAAAGTCACGAGCGCGAAGGAGAGGCTGACGAGGGACACGCGCTCTCTCACGAGCACCAGAAGCCCCATCAGGAGGATGGCAACCGTCGTGATGAGCGTCGGTACCGAGTATAGGCTCAGGTGGTAATCGGCCACGCTGATTACTTGTTCTAGCATGGGCCTGCTTCTCTAACTGAGGCTTGGAAGCGTGGCCCCTCGCGATTTATGGCGGTCACTACGTGCTACTCTCTATGTATTCTAGTGGTATGGCGTGTGGGTTGGACCCTTGGTTGAAGTTTCGGCCCGGTTACGATGCAGGTTGATAATGGGTCTTGGTGTTTTGCAAGCAAAAGCGACATGCTCTTATTAGCATGTCACACTACCACCTGCCTTCCTCGACGTAGAGACTCCTGGCCGGTAGGCACGTTCCTCGCGCCCGATTGCTGAGAACGACTACTACTACAATCCACTAATATGATGTTATTGTCAATGGTATTTATAGGCTATACAGCCCTGGTAACCTTGTCTGCCTGGGGTGCGGAGTGAGGGGTTCGGGGTGGAATTGGCGCGGCCGCTGCCGCGCGCCGGGGTGGCTTCGAAGCCGGACCTTGCGCGGCACGGGCGTACCCTCTACAATGGGGCGTGACAAGATGCGGTCAATTACTTCCATTATCATGCTTATTGGAGGCCGGTATGCTGGAGACCTTCACCGTGGAGACATTTTCCCCTTACGTAGGCGACAAGTTCCGGGTCTTTTACAATCCTACCTCGGCACTGGAGCTTACCCTGGCCTCCGCGGAGGAAATCGGCAACGAATCGGCGCGAGAATGGAGCCGGGCCTCCGGCCGCGCGCCGTTCACGCTTACATTCGCGGGCCCCACGGAAGCTTTTCTACCGCAAGGCCTGTACCTAGTGGAGCACGACGGCCTGGACTCGTTCGAGCTATTCATAGTGCCCCTCGGCCCCGTTGGTCGCGATTTGCACTACGAGGCTATCTTTACTTAGCCTCTACGCTCTCCGCACCGGCGGGCCGCCATTCCATCAGGTAGTAGACACCTCGTTCACCGATTCGGGTGAAGCCCAGCCTCTCGTAGAGGCGTAGCGCGGGGTTGTACTGCTCCACGTGGATGGTCAGCGGCAGGCCCGCCTCGGTGGCCTGAGCCATGAGGCCCTTCAGCAGCGCGGTCCCTATCCCAACGTTGCGGTACTGAGGTAGCACCGCGATGTCCACCACCCTGATCTGGTCGGCCCAGCGGTCCACGTAGAGGCGGCCAACCGGCTGCTCGTCCCCCAGGATCACCAGGAAGGCAGCGTTCGGGTAGTACTCCTGGTAGTGGCTGTGCTGAGCGGCGAACTGCATCTGGATGAAGGCGGCTTTCTGCTCGTCGGTCCAGTCGGTCAGGGCCAGTTCTGCTTCTCGCGTGCTGGCGTAAATCGTGTACAGGAGCATCTCGTCGCCCGGCGCTATGGGTCGTAAGGTAATATTCATGGTTGCTCTCTGGTCTGGTACTCTGGTGTCGATGGGAGCGTGCGTCCCACCCCCACCACAACGAAAAA
>DASVQO010000119.1:0-4904 GCA_036389075.1 Chloroflexia bacterium
AGTGCAGGATGCCCTGGCGGAACTGGGTGAACTTGGTCTTGAAGCGCTGGGGCACGAAGCGCAGCACGACGTGGCCGAAGAAGCGCAGGGCTATCAACCCGGCAATGAGGGCCAGCACCATGCCCGCCCCGAACAGCATCACCAGCGTGAGGTTGACGTCGCCCTGGCTGGCGAGCCGCTGGCCCACCAGCGCGAAAGACGCGCCCAGCAGCCCGAAGAGCACCAGCAGGTCCACCACGCGCTCGGCGAATATGGTGCCTATCGTGCTTGAGAACGAAATGCCGGAGTTGCGCTTGAGCAGGTAGCTACGGTAGGCGTCGCCCAGTTTGGCGGGCACGATGCAATTGACGAACCAGCTAAGGTAGATGATCTCCACCAGGCCGTTGGTGCTGGGCAGCGGCTTCTCGGAGTCCTGCCTGCCGTGCCCCGCGTTTTGCAGGAGCACCTTCCAACGGGTGGCCCGCAGCCAGAAGGCCGAATAGTAGACCAGGAAGCCGGTCAGCAGGATCAGGGGGTCGGCGGTGAGAATGGTGCTCCACGTGGTCGCAACGTTGATGTCCAGGCGCGTAAAGAGGAAGACGATGAGGCCGATTGCGAGCGCGAACGAGAAGAGGGTGCGGACGTTGAGCAGCTTGTGGCTGAGCCAGGAGCGGTCCTCGGATATATCCTCCACCGATCCGGCCATGATGGGGGATTCCGCTTCGATCTGGGCGCGCTCGTCGGCCGGGATGTCCACCTCGCCGGTGTCCACGTCGAGGGGTGGCAGCTCGATAAGCGAGTGGTGTTCGTGATGCCGGGTAGCCGCGAGTGGCCCGGTGCTGCCTGTGCCCGCACGAGTGGGGAGTGGCTCCGTCGGGCCGTTCGAGCCGCCAGGAGCGATGCCGTCGCCGCCGCTGACGGCACCGTCATGCCCATCGAGGCCGTTCGAGCCGTTCGTAGGCGCGGAGCGGTCCTGTCCGGCGGGCGTTCCGGGGCCGGGTCGAGAGTTCAGAATTGCTGTGCCTCCGATGAAGAGTGAGTACCGGGGGCGGTACCCGGCTCAACAGAGTCTCTGGAATATTACCATAAACACGCCCCCCAACGTTAGGCGCGTGCGTACCTAACAGCAGGTAGCATACCAATGCACAACTGCTGGGGTAGCAGCAACATGTGAATAGACGAAAACGCCAAGACGCCAAGACGCCAAGGACCACGCCAAGATGGTGGAGGTCTAGAGAGTACAAAGAGGACCAGGGCACGTGATGTGTAGCCCGGTCCTCTTGTTTGAGCCACAATCCTTAACTTGGCGTGGTCCTTGGCGTCTTGGCGTCTTGGCGTTTTCGTCTATTCACATGTTGCTGCTACCACAATGCTGAAAGTTCGGGATTGGCGCGCGTTTTGCGTCTGCCTTTGCACGTCCGCGCACCTCGTTTATAATCCAGCAATACGCCAAAGGAGCACCTTATGACCACTTCCGGCAGCCAACCGGCCATTTACACCCGCCCGGCGGAACTTTTACAGGACCTCCTCCGCTTCGACACCACCAACCCTCCCGGCAACGAGCGCGAGTGCGTCTACTACATACACAACCTGCTCTACGAGGCGGGCTTCGACACCGAGATAGTGGGGCTGGATGACAACCGCCCCAACCTCGTTACCCGGCTCAAGGGGCGAGGGGATGCGCCCGGCCTCTTGATGCAGGGGCACGTCGATGTCGTGACCACCTACGGGCAGGACTGGCAGCACCCACCCTTCGGGGGCGACCTGATAGACGGCTATATATGGGGCCGGGGCGCTCTCGACATGAAGTCGGGCGTGGCGATGATGATTGCGGCGCTCTTACGGGCCAAAGCCGAGGGCCTGCAACCGCCCGGCGACGTGGTGCTGGCGGTGCTGGCCGACGAAGAGGCGGGCAGCGACTACGGGGCCAAGTACCTCGTGGAGCACCACCCCTACCTGTTCGACGGCGTGAAGTACGCGATAGGCGAGGCCGGGGGCAGCACCGAGTACATAGGCGGCCGCAAGTTCTACCCCATACAGATAGGCGAGAAGCAGATGTGCTGGATGCGGGCCACTTTGCGCGGGCCGGGCGGCCATGCCTCGCTCCCCACGCGTGGCGGGGCCGTCGCCAAGTTGGGCCGCATGCTTACCAGGCTCGACAGCCACCGCCTGCCTGTGCACATTACCCCACCTGTGCGCCAGTCAATCGAGGAGATAGCGGCTGCCCTCCCGCCCGAAATGAGCGGGCCGTTCCTGGGTCTGCTGGACCCCGCGACCACCGACGCGGTGCTCGACCGGATGGCAGGACTCGGGGGTGAAATGCGAGAAGTGGCCCGCGCGCTCGATGCCGTGCTGCACAACACGGCCAACGCCACGGTCCTGCGAGGAGGCGAAAAGACCAACGTGATCCCCAGCGAAATCGTGGTGGAGTTCGACGGGCGGCTGTTGCCCGGCTACAAGCCCGAAGATATGCTGTCGGAGCTTGGGGCCGTGCTGGGCGACGAGGTGGAGCTTGAGGTGGTGCGCTTCACCGCGTTCGAGAAGCCTATCGATATGAGCCTGTACGACACGCTGGCGGGCATCATGCGCGAGATGGATCCGGAGGGAGTGCCGGTGCCCTACGTGTTGACCGGGGTGACGGACGCGGTCAACTTCGCCAAGCTGGACATCCAGTCCTACGGCTTCACCCCAATGAAGCTGCCGCAGGGCTTCAACGACGTTGAGACTGTGCACGCCGCAAACGAGCGCATCCCCGTGGAGGCGATGGACTTCGGCACCGAGGCGATATACAGGCTGCTTACCCGATTCGGGATGTAAATAATTGGTGTTTCCTTCGGGGGCTGGTAAACACCAGCCCCTTGTCTAAAGTGCTCCTAATAATTCGACACATCCCTTCGCATAGTCGCAAGAGGCAACTCTTAGAGAGCGGTCCTTAAAGTCTTGCTCAGCATTACCCACAGCAAAATGATGTACTCCTGGCAAGTTAATATAGTCGTTCATCGAGTTACCAATCATTATTATTCTGCTTAGAGCTACGGAATCTTTCAGCAGAGCCACAACACCTTTCGTTTTATCTACGTCGGTGCAGTTGAGCCAAATATATGAGACTTCTCGTTCAACCAAAACTGGCGACACAAGTGGATGCTGGGGAACAATATCAGACACAAGTTGCTCAACGCGTGCTAGGGCAGTCTTGTCTCTGGTGGGCTCTCCGTTGAATATGGTGTGTACAAACATACCTACGCTACACAGTCGATATGCATCGAACGAAACCAGTATCTTATCGGATATCCCAATATGTTTCACGGAACGAATGAACTCAGTACTATCACCATAGAAGAGCGCACAGTCTTCGGAACCTATAAGGGCATCTGTAATCTCATGACGAATACCAGTGAACAAGCCTATGCTCTTGGAAACGACATGGGGTGGTGAACCCGGCCACCATACAACCGCACCTCTCTCTGCCACAATTGGACCATTTAGGTCGAGTGATTGCCACCAATTGTGTAAACGTCGAAGGGGGGTGTCAGAATTTAGCCCAATAAGCCAACCTTCATCTATTTTCATCCTCAGTATTTCATTCAATCGCGCGTCGTTTATCTGGATTTGTTTGTCCACCAAGGTTTCATCCCAGTCCAACAGTATTAAGCCCTGCATTATGCACCTCTTTGCACGTGATCCCTTATCCTATATGTTCCCAAGCCTAAAAATTAGCCAAGAATCTGCACTTTGGCTGCTTGACAATTAGCTAACTGGCTATAGCTACCTTGTACATATCAGGGTCTAAAATGAAGCTCTTACATCTTATTATTATTGGTATGCTGCTATCGGTCAAGTATCTTGGTAATGAATCATGATGGGCGCAGCAGGGGAGCGTCCGTCAGCGCGTTTGAGGGGGTGCCAAACATATGGTAGAGTCTAGGCTTGTATCCAGGTAAGGAGACAAAGTTCCAATACTTGTAATTTCGCATAGATCCCAGCACTGTTAGTGCCCGCAGAGCTTACTTGGCAGCGTAACTGGCTCACTATTCCAATGTCACTCCACTCTACTCTACGAGTCGTATTCGTCTTTTTGACCGATACTGGAATGGGATTATACTTGACATGTATTTTGTTCACCGATAATATAGATATCGCACTGCTTGTAGCTCTTTAACGTCTACAACTTGAGCTTATCCCGTGGGTCAATGAACCTCAAACAGGCGGTGTGACTATACCCCTAATTATCCTTTACCACCAACGTATTGACTATTACTCGAACGATCCTTTATGCCGCTGACATTAGGGTATTAGGCAGTTGGCCGGTCTGTTCAGAGGTACCACTACAAGGGGAAGAACATGGCTCCTGCTGAAGATACTCCGATTCCGGACTCGACTTTACTGAAGGACCTTGATGACCGAGCAGTTACCTATCTGCAACAAAACCTGCAACAGTTAATATCGTTGATGACAGATCGTATTGAATATGCTGAGACTCGAAGATCCGTCTTAGCCGCCGTAGCGGGTGCTCTGCTAGCTGGTGCTGTGGCACTCCTTACCGTCCTGCCAAACGTAAAACCCGTCTGCTTGTGGTGGGGCTTACTTGCATTAAGTATTGGGGCAAGTCTTGTGGCGCTGTTGGTCTGGTGTGTTTACGCGCTCCAGACCAACTTCAAGTATCCGTTCACAGAGGTTGCAACGACGTGGAAATGGTACTATCACTATGCTCTTCAGGATAAGAGTAAATTCAACACGTTCTTTCTGCCGCTCCAAACGCAACATGCACGAGAAGAGAGCAAGACAGCTTTCACACAACAATGGGAGTACTTTAGACACGAACAGATACAGGGATTGATCGATGCACGAACCAATACAATGCAGGATCTTCGGCAAGTATACCTCCTGCATGTAAACGAACGATATAAGAACCTGTTCCTCACTCA
>DASVQO010000120.1:0-5912 GCA_036389075.1 Chloroflexia bacterium
CTGCACAGTGAGGCGCTCGATTGCGGCGAGCACGGCGTCCTGGTTGTCGGTGGGGGGCTGCGCGGTGAAGCCACTGTCGCTGAACGTGACCACACCAATCTGCACGCTGGACGGCTGGTCCTGCACGAACTCGCGCGCCGCAGCCTTGGCCGCTTCGATGCGGGACGGCTTCAAGTCGTCGGCTGCCATGCTACCCGAAACGTCGAACGCGAGAATGACGCTGCCTTCCAGCCGGGGCAGGCTGACCGTGGCTTGTGGCCGCGCCATAGCCAGGATGAGGACCACGAGGGCCACCAGGAAGAACAGCGGGGGGATGTGGCGGCGCGCACCCACCCGGCGGCCCGCTGCCTGCTGCACGAGCCCGGGGTTGCCGTATATCGAGACCAGGCGTTGCCGCCGCTGCTGCATCCCTACGTATACTACCGCGAAGGCCGGTACCAACGCCAGCCAGAACAGCATTATGGGCCACACGAACGTCATATGCGCGTCCACTTCATATTGATGTCATTGTGAGGTCATTTCCTGCGCTTTTGCCGCTGCGTCGCGAAACGCACCAGCGCCAGGACGAGGTCTTCTTCGGTCGAGAGCGACAGCGCATCTACCCCGGCGTGCTTGAACGCCTGGCTCAAGGCTGCCTCTCGCCGGTGGGCGGCCTCTTTGAAACGCCGTCGGAAGTTGCGGTCGTGCGTGTCCACGTACAGGTGCTCCCCCGTCTCGGCATCTTCCATAATGACCGGCCCAATATCGGGAAGCTCGACCTCTCGCGGGTCCCACAGCCGGATAGCCACTACCTCGTGCCGCTGGTTGAGCAGGCTCATGCGCCGCTCCCAGCCGGGCGTGCTGATGAAGTCCGAGATGACAAACACCAGCGACCGCCGCCTTATCGCGTGCAACCCGGCTTCCAGCAGCGGGCTGAGGTCCGTAAAGGGCGCGCCCGCTAGCTGCGGCTGCTTCTGCAAGTCGTTGATGAGCCGCAGCACCTGCACCTGCCCTCCATGCGCCGGGATGGTGCGCTCGACCCGGCTGCCGTAGAACATGGCCCCGACGCGGTTGCCGTGCCGGGTGAGCAGGCGCGCCAGCGTGGCGACCAGGTCTATCAGCGCCGACCGCTTCGGGCCCCGCGTGCTGCCGAAGTCCATCGAGGGACTCAGGTCGAGCAGGAACCACGCGGTGATCTCCCGGTCCTCCGTATACTGGCGCACGTACGGCGAGTCCATCCGCGCCGTGACGTTCCAGTCGATGTAGCGCACGTCGTCCTCCGGCTGGTACTCGCGCAGGTCGGCAAAATCGACCCCGGAGCCGTAGAACAGGGTCCGGTAGTCGCCCTGCAACAGGCCGTCCAACCGGCGGATTACCTGCCAGTCGAGCCGTTGCAGGATGCGCTCAGGCGCTTGTGCGGACGCTTGCATGGTTGTTGGTGTGCTCATGTAAAGGTACCACCGGGGCGGGCAGGCGGTCCAGTATCCTGTTCAACAGGTCGTCGCCGCTCACGTTGTCCGAAAGTGCCTCGTAAGACAGCACCAGGCGGTGCCGCAGCACGTCCAGGGCCATATCCAGCACGTCCTGCGGCAGCGCGTAGGCTCGCCCCCGCACGAACGCCAGGGCTTTAGCGGCGCGTATCACGTTGATGGAAGCCCTCGGACTCGCCCCGTACATGATGTAGGGCTGTAGCTCCCTAAGGCCGATATCTTTCGGGGCGCGGGTGGCCCCCACGATATGCACCGCGTACTGGATCAGGGCCGGGTCCACGTACACCCTGTCGGCGGCTTGCTGCAACTCCAGCAATTGCGCGGTGGTCAGCACCTTCTGCACCGCTTGCAGCACCCCCGTCATGCGCTCCACGATCACGAACTCTTCCGTCGGGCTGGGGTAATCTATCAGCACCTTGAACATGAAGCGGTCCACTTGGGCCTCAGGCAGAGGATAGGTGCCTTCCGTCTCTATCGGGTTCTGGGTGGCAAGCACGAGGAAGGGGTTGGGCACCTGGAACGTCTCAAGCCCTATCGTCACCTGCCGCTCCTGCATCACTTCCAGCAGGGCGCTTTGCACTTTGGCCGGGGCGCGGTTGATTTCGTCGGCCAGCAGGAGATTGGTGAAGACGGGGCCAAGCACGGTGTTGAACTCGCCCGTCTTCTGGTTGTAGATGCGCGTGCCAATCAGGTCGGCGGGCACGAGGTCGGGCGTGAACTGGATGCGCTTGAACTCCCCGCCAATCGCCTCCGCCAGCGTCTTTATCGCCATCGTCTTGGCAAGCCCCGGCACGCCCTCCACCAGCATGTGGCCCCGCGCCAGCAGCGCCACGATCATTTGCTCCAGCAGATGGTCCTGACCGACGATCACCTTCTTCACTTCGTACAGCACCCGCTCCATCGGCAGCCTGTCTTCCGGCCTCTTGAACTGGTCCATGCTCCATCTCCTCTAAGTCTCTATGCGCCTCGTGCAGCCAGACCCTCTGCGCTGCTTGCGTTCGCTACCCTGGGCCCGTTCTTCACCCTCTACCACGGAGGCGCGCCTGCTGCCGGGGCGGCCAGGTTTATCGGCACCGCGAAGCCCACGCCCACAAAGAAGTTCTGCTCCGTCGGATTCACGAGGCCCGTAACGATGCCTATCACCTCGCCATAGCGGTTGAGCAGCGGCCCGCCCGAGTTGCCGGGGTTGACCGCCGCGTCTATCTGGATCAAGTCGTTCAGCCTGTAATCGCTCTCCACCGGCTTGAACGAGCGGCCAAAACCGGAGATGACCCCCGCGCTCATCGAGCTATACAGCCCGAAAGGATTGCCCACTACAAACGCCTCGTCCCCCACGCTCATAGCCCCCGGGCTGCCCAGCACCGCCGGGAATATCTGCGCCGGCGGTTGCAGCGCGTGCAGGACCGCGATGTCGTTCTCCGGCTGCGCCACCGTCACCTGCGCCAGCGACTCGCTGCCGTCAGCGAACGTCAGCCGGATCTCGGTTGATTCGGTGACTACGTGCAAGCTGGTGATGATATCGCCCTGGTCGCTGACGACCACACCGCTCCCAAGGGACTGCTCCTCATTGCCGTTTTCATCCGTGCCTTTCGACTGGATGAGCACGAGCGAGGGCTGGATCACCTGGTACACCTGCTCGGAGAGGGCGGGCCGGGGCGTCACCGACGCGAGGGCCTGGGCAATCGAGTCGTTCACCTGCCCCGTGGTCAGCGGCTTAGGGCTGGGGACGAGCGCCTGGTACAGCGAGAGCGCGACGAACGCCGCTGCCACCCCCGCCACGAAAAGCGCGGCACGCTGTAGGGGCGCGCGAGAGCGTCGCAGGCGGCCCCGCCACTGCTCGGCTGGCGTAGGTGCTGTTTCGCTCGCGGAGACTTCCACCTCCCGCGAAAGGCCGGTAGCCCTCATGGCAGGCACACCAGCGTTCGGGGGTATGAGCGACTGCCCATTTGCGTTGTGATTATCTCTTGGATCCTTTCCCCAATATCCTTATGCATAGTTTGTATCTATCTACTATGAGGGCAGTAGGTTAAAAGCGGGTGAGAGAAAAATTAAGTTTTGCTTAAGTTTGTACCGTAGCTGGTTCGGCTTGGGAAAAGCCTGCGGAAAGGCGGCTGCCGGGGAAGTGCTAAGGTGTGCCTTAACGGTGCACCACGCCTGAGTATGTACGGGCGTCGATACAGTCTCAGTCTGTCAGCAACGGATGCATCTTCGCGTATTGGCAGCGCAAGGTCGGAGATTAGCGGTCCACACTCTATTATCTGCACAAAGGTGTGCTCCGGCAAGTCGCTCACTATGGGCTTCCCAGGTAAGAGCCACCCGGCACGCGATGCCCGGCGTCAGGCCCATTCCGCCGTTGTGGCTGGTGAGAACCCGGTAATTAACGAAGAGCCAGGTACAGAAGAGAACACAACACGAAGAGCATCCCCGACACTAGAAGGCCGACAGCTTTAGCTACCCCATGCGCCAGTACGGCCTGCGCGCGGCTCAATATAGTGAGGTACTCCGGCGGTATGCTGGTGTTGAAGCTGGCCTGCCAGGTTGCGCGTGAGGTGCCTAGAGGGAGAAAGCGCACGCATTTAGCCAGCACTACAGCAACTGGAAACACCCAAAATCCGGGCAACAAGTCCCTGTACCAGAGAGATGACACCCAGAACCTGTCCCTGTCGTGAGTGAGCGCGAAACTCAAAATCCTTAGCCACCCTACCGTGCACGCGCCGATTATGCCCAGCAACACGAAGTCCCAACCCCAGCCCTTTGAAGTAGCAACCCCCTCCCGCCTGGCTGCTAAATCGCGGAAGCTCAGCCAGCCGAAGAACAGAACAACGATGCCCAGGCACGATAAGCATTCGAGCATCGATTGCTGCCGTACCGCATCGAGGCCGGTGAAAGGGTGGTTCCGACTATTCGGGTGTAGCGAGCTGGTATAGTCGTAGAATCCCCACTGAGGAAAGAGCGACGCCAGGAAGATTGCAGCGGCTACAAGGCGACGTCCCAGCACAAACATGTCCATAGGTCCTTCCACCTCGCGCCTGGGGCTGCTTACAACATGATGCATTTCGGGAACGGAGCTTGATCGTGCCCTATGCTACGTTTCTCCTGCGGCAAATATCGGGCTTGTAGCATAGTCAATGCAAGCACCTGGGTACCATATAGTGAGCACTCTGGCAGTTGACGCCGCATGTAAGTTAAACCCGGAAAAGCAACAGGCCCGGCGAAAACCGCCGGGCCTGTTGTGTGACTTTTACCGCGCCTCTGCGAACTAACCTTCACCTTACCCTCGCGGAGGCGCTTTACGCGCCGGCTCGAGTTTGTCCGAAGATTACGGAATTGTCTGCTGCGTCATTCATGCGCTATCCCTCCTCTACCTCGCGGTTGACTCGGGACTACGACTTTCTTGGCCGCAGTCAACGATCAATTGGAGCAAGTCGCGTGCCAGGCAGCGCCCACATGGGATATATGAGGGCGTGAGTCCAGGCCCGCGCCCCCCTCCATCCTCCCCGTACGCGGCTACCGCTTCCCCTTGGCGAGGGTTGCAAATACGTCTCCTACTCTGCAACACTTCTAACAAGTATTAGTGTAAACTAGAGCCGAGCTACCAAATGAAGCCTGGGTTACACCCCAATTAGCTTGTGGTTGAGCGCGGAACGTTACGGTTTCTATTGAGATCGTGGCTACTGGCACCCTAATTGTCAAGCACAGTGGAGTCGGCATGGATTTATTGACGCTTGATGAGCTGCAATCTCTGAGTAATCTCCTCCTCGCAATACCGGGCATGGCCGACCCCTCGACGCGTGGCAATCAAATGAGGGGTCAGTTGCTTCTGGGCCAGCCACCTGACGTATCTGCCACGTTTTCCCTCGGGGTTGGCCCCAAGCAAGATATTATTACCATTGTAAGCACTCTGAGAGAGCGGGGCGTGTCCGACCCTCCACAAGATACACCCTTATGGATCCTGCTCGACCAGGCAATCTACATGGCGGGCGACTCCTGGGGCAGATTACGAGACCTCAAGGCCCTGCAAGATACGGTACGTCAGAGGCTGGGGCTGCCAGAGGTTCAGCCAGAGATATTACTCGGCGCGTCCCGCCCGCGGTCCAACAGTGGCACTAACATATGGACCCCCGACAATACAAAAAGAGGCGTGGCAGCGCTCGTGGCACTCTTCATAGTGGTGCTTATAATCGTGTTCAGTGTGCCGCGGCTGCGTGGAATGATCTCCGGCCCGTCACCGTCTGCCACGACAACGCTGGTCTCCGGTGCCGCTAGCCCCAGTGCCAATGCCCGGGTAGAGCCTTCGTTTACCACGCAAGCAGCGGTGCAGGCTACATCTACCCTGCCCAGCCAGGTAGCGGAAGCAACTCCTACACCGCCAATCGGGATAGTGGAGGCAGCTCCTACTGCTCCTACCGGACCCACCCCCGGCATCATCCGGATAGGAGTGGA
>DASVQO010000121.1:0-9452 GCA_036389075.1 Chloroflexia bacterium
TACTGTGACCCGCAAACAGAGCCTTCAAGGGATGTGCCGTGTTCAAATGACGATCTATGAGAGGCATGCAAATGCCTCAATGCCTTTCCTCTGTGGACCTCCAATGACTTTTCAGACAGGCTCTTAGATGCCGGCATAGCCCCTACGTTGAACGCTAGCACTATAGCCACATGCTACGTGATGTTCAACAGCCTCCCTGTACTACCTTCTTGAGATTCTTCGCTACGCTCAGAATGACAAGGGCCACCTCTGGGCTCGTACTTCCAGCAGTTTGCCGATACGCCCTACCCTCATCTCACTCAGTCCCCGCAGGGGACTTTGCCTCTTCTCAGCCCGTGGCTTTAGCCACAGGGCTATCGCAGCGCACCTCACACGGCTACCACGTCTACCACGTCTACCACGTAGAAGCAACACCCTGGCTACTTCTCAAACTTGTACCCCACCCCCCACACCGTCTTCACGTAGCGGGGACGCATCGGGTCCGGCTCGATCTTCTCGCGCAGGCGGCGGATATGGACGGTCACGGTGGAGGTGTCGCCGTAATAAGAGTAGTCCCACACCTGGTCGAGAAGCTGCGTGCGGGTGAACACCTCTGAGGAGTGGCTGGCGAGGAAGTAGAGCAGGTCGAACTCCTTGGCGGTGAGTTCCGCCGGCCCCCTATCCGTCTCCACGGAGCGCGTACGTGGGTTGATTTTGAGGCCGGAGAAGCGCAGCACCGTATCGGCTCCCGGCTCGGGAGCTGGGGCCGCCGTGGCTCGGCGCAGCACCGCCTTGATGCGAGCCACAAGCTCGCGGGGGCTGAAGGGCTTGGTCAGATAGTCGTCGGCCCCGATACCGAGTCCCACCAGCTTGTCGCTCTCCTCTCCCCGCGCCGTGAGCATAATCACCGGGGTGTTGCCCTTCGCCCTCACCCTGCGCAGCACCTCTAGCCCGTCGAGGCGAGGCAGCATCACGTCTAGCACTATCAGGTCGGGGTTGTGCTCCTCGAACTTACGGAGCGCCGCCTCGCCGTCGGAGGCGGTCACCACAGCGAACATCTCGCGCTGCAAATACGCGCTCACCACCTCGACTATGTTAGGCTCGTCGTCCACCACCAGGACGGTCATCTCTCTTGCGCTCAAGCTCAGCTCCTCGCGCGACGCAGACGCCCACGCAGCAGAGTGCAGGGCCGCCACCTGGCTTGCCCACGCAAATTGTCGGCTCGCGTGAAGTTGCACCATTATAGCACCCCAGCCGTGCCGCGTGACACACGGCGACCCCAACACAACGGCAGCATAGAAGCGGTGCGAGGCTGTGCGTAATGCCCGGTAGCCCGCCCTGTCAGGTACAAGCATACACGGGCGAGCTAACCAGGAGCTAAAAGAAGTTACGGGAATATTACAGCCATAAGAGGGCCGTGGTACTCCCATGATGAGGCTGGGGGTGTCTTCCTAGCCTCGCTTACCTTCCAGGGCAAGGACAACTGGCATTACAGAGGAAGGAGAGTTAAACAGAAAACCCGTACGATCCGTGAGGACCATCCGGGTCTCTGTTCCTCCGAAACGTCCGGCGAACCGTCCATCTCGAAGTAGCCTCAGTATAGCGGCCTATCAGGCAGCCGTCAATCCCTCGAATTGAGGAGTTATACACATCCAAGCGGCCGTTGGAAGGGACTACTCCCTCGCCCCCAGCCAACCGCTACTTATGTCTGCTGGTGAGCCTGCGGACGACTACCAGCGCGACCACTCCCAGCCCTATGCGTGCAACCTTGTCGAACGCCCGGTATTTGGGCGTGCGCCAGCCACCGGAGGGCGTCGTGGGGGTATCGAGCAGCGGCTCCTCCAGGTTGTTGTGCCCTTCCGCCTCGGGCCGGTCGCTCAGTATGGCCGGCCTGCGCACCGCCCCCAGCACCTTGTCGAGCAGGGCCGGGGCGAGTATGTTGTTCAGGTTGAACAGGACCCCGGCAGGCCCGGCGTACACGTCCCGCTTGGGCGACTCGGCTGTCTTCTCTATCGCCTGAGCCACTTCCGACGGCGGGTAGATAGGTGGGGCGGGCTTTGGGGTCACGCCCTCCTTCGTGAGCGCGTTCTGGTAGAGAGGCGTATCGATACTTGCGGGCATGACCATGCAAAGCTCTATGCCGCTGCCCTCCAACTCGGCCCGCAGGCCCTGGCTCAAGCCGTTCAACGCCGCCTTGGAGGCCGAATAGACCGACATGAGGGGCAAGGGCCGCTGCGCCGTCACCGAAGTAACGTTGATGATGGTGCCCCCGCCCTGCTCTCGCATGATCGGCAGCACCGCCTTCATACCGTGCACCTCGCCCCAGAAGTTGATGTCGAACAACCTGCGTGCCTCATCCAGCTCGGTCTTCTCGAACTCGGCAACTATCAGCACACCCGCGTTGTTCACCCAGGTGTCGATGCGCCCGTACTGCTCCAGGGCAGCCCCCGCCAGCGCCTCTACCTCGCTATAGACCGACACGTCCGTGGGCACCGACGTAGCCTCGCCCCCGTCCGCGCGTATCTGCTCCACCAGGTCGTCCAGCGCCTCGTCCCGCCGCGCCGCCACGACCACCTTGGCCCCGCGCTTCGCCAGCCGCAAAGCAGTCTCCCGCCCTATCCCAGACGAAGCCCCCGTAATCACCACCACTTGCTGATCCAATGGTTTTGCCATGCTAAGTCCCCCAACCGACGAGTGGTTAGTGGCTAGTGGTTAGTGGTTAGTGAAGAAACGAAAACCGCCTCCACCACGTCCAAACAGTCCTACTCTTTGCGCGTTTCTTGTGTCCTTTTCGCCTTTGCGGTTTTCATCTCTTACTAACCACTAGCCACTAACCACTAGCCACTAACCACTAGCCACTAGCCACTAACCACTAACCACTAGCCACTAACCACTAGCCACTAGCCACTAGCCACTAGCCACTAGCCACTAGCCACTAGCCACTAGCCACTAGCCACTAGCCACTCGTCAGTAACTCGTATGCTGCTGGGCAATCTGCCCTATGCCGCCCGAGATGCCCTCGGCGTTCATGGCCGTTTCGAGCAGTACGGGCAAGCTCTGCTCGACAAGCTGCGAAGTCCGCTCCTCCTGCTGCAAGTTCTGCAAGAGCAGGCCGGCAATCTGCTGCTGGCCCATGAGCTGTGCGCCCTGGATGAGGCCGCGATAGGCTGCTATCTCATAGTGCTCGACGCGCGAGGCGGCCATGCCTATGGCTACGTCGCGCACGCCGCTGGCCCCCTCGGTCTCGCGCAGGCCCTTCTGGCCCTCGCTCACTATCCCCTTGGCCCCGTCGCACATAACGCGCTCGGGCGTCTTGCCGAGGATCCCGTATACCTGCTCGATGTTGGCGATCTGCTGCCGGGTCTCCTCGATATGGGCGCTGATCATCCGGCGGAGCGTACCGTCGCTCGCGCCTTGCAGCATCTCTTCCTGCCCCTTCAGGAACTGGTGCTCGGCGTCATAGATGTCACCCAGCTCGTGTAGAAAAAGCTCGTTTATGCTTCCGATGTTTGCCACTTTGCAACTCCTCTCGAAATGCTACTGCGGTTTCGTATGTTCGAGTGCCCACGCCCTCCGCTATTCGTGATCGCGGGCGCAGTACTCGTGTGCAAGGGGCATGCCAAATAGAGGAGTTGCAGGGGAATGTCGCCAAATCTAGCGGCATTACAGGCGTGCGGGCAGGCTGCGGATGGGCCCAACAGGAGAGGAGCGCAAAGGGGAGTTAAACAGAAAACCCGTACGATCCGTGAGGACCATCCGGGTCTCTGTTCCTCCGAAACGTCCGGCGAACCGTCCATCTCGAAGTAGCCTCAGTATAGAGGTTCCCATGCCCTGAGTCAATAGCCGCTTGTAAGAGTTTTCCACATCCAGGTAGAAGTTGGAAGGGGACATAACTATTGCTAACTGTGCTGTTAATCACGCCCTCGCCACCCCCAGGTTGAGCGGCACTAACGTATTCTGGACATCTTTGCACCCTCTAAACCTCAATAATCTTGGCGTGGTCCTTGGCGTCCTTGGCGTCTTGGCGGTTCCGGCTCTATCTTAGTAACCAGTACCCCAACACTTACTCAACTCGCGCACAGCGCGTCCCCAATCCGACATGCGTAGCCACTATCGGCCACGCGCTATGTCTTGACACTCACTATGTCGATTGCTATACTTGCCTGGCTACTCTAATCTTTATGTACGCTCGCAACGAATGATTGCGGGTTATGGATTGCGCGTCCGAACGGCACAGTTTGCCCCGCGCAGTCCCAGAGCCGCTCAAGATATGCGCATACGACATAAGATACTCCTGGGCTACCTGGCGTTCATCGGCTCGGCCGTCGTCCTCATCGGCTTCTTCCTGAGCAACCTCGGCGACATCAACAGTCGCTACGCCGACCTGATGAAGAACGACCAGAGTATCCTGCTCCTCCTCAACAACCTGCGCTCCAGCGTGCAGCGGCAGATGGTCGCCGTGCGTACTTTCCAGTTCGCCCCCGATAGCTCTTTGCAAGCCGAGTTCGTCGGCGCGCGCCACGATCAATTGGCGGCTCTCCAACAGATCGAGCCGCTACTGATAGCGCCCGAGGACCAGGAGAGGATGAACAACCTCAAGGCGGCTATCGAACGCTACGACGGCATCGCCCAGGAGGTGATGACCTTCCCCAGCCCGCCCCTCAATCCCACTAACGCCATCAGCGGCACCGGCAGCCTCGACCCCACCGGCGCTATCACAGGCACCACCAATACTGCGGCCCGGGCCAACCAGGCGCTGAGCCTCAGGCAGCAAATGGAAAGCGAGCAAGCCCGCTATAACCTCATCGCCGCTATGGACGGCTTCATCGTCCGCAAGACCGAACAGGTCAACGAGACGAGCGATGCCCTCGACCGGCGCGTGGAGGACGTATCCACCCAGGTGCTGCTGCTCTCCTTGCTGGGCGGCCTCGGTGCCTTGATAGGCGCTATGCTGCTCACCGAGAGCTTCACCAGCCCCCTCAGGCGGCTGATGCGCAACATCCAGGGTATATCCTCGGGCGACCTGCACACCGCCGTCGCCGTGCGCTCCAGGGACGAGATAGGCGAGCTTGCGGGCGTGCTCGAAACGATGCGCCAGAGGCTCGCCCACACCGCCGCCGAGAACTCCGACCTGCTCACCAGCGCCCGCGAGGAGGCCGAAAAGCTCGCTCGCACCCGCCACGACCTGGAACACGCCAACGCCGAGCTGCAAGAAGCCCTCGTCGTGGAGTCCGAGGCCCGCAAGCGCATCGAGGAGATCGACCGCCTCAAAGCCGAGTTCACCAGCATGATCTCCCACGAGCTAAAGACCCCAGTGTCCTACGTCTACAACTACGCGGGCGCGCTCAAGGAGCACAACAACAGCCTCAACGACGGCCAGCGCACCGAGTTCCTCACAGCGATCCAGGGCGAGGCCCAGCACCTGCTCACCCTCGTGGACGACATTATGGCTATCTCCCTGCTCGAATCGGTGGGCCTCACCCATCGCTTCGTGGAGACCGACCTCCGCAAGCTCACCGACTCGGTGGTGAAAGACCAGCAGCTTACCACCCGCAGGCACACGGTCACCGTCAAGGGGCCGGACAACCTGCCCGTGCGCGCCGACCCCACCCGCCTCAAGCAGGTGCTGAACAACCTCATCTCCAATGCCATCAAGTACTCGCCCCAGGGCGGTCCAATCGAGGTGCGCCTGCGGGCCAATACCGCCGACGACACGGCCATCGTGTACGTGCGCGACCACGGCATCGGCATCGACCCCCAGGACGTGCCCAAGCTGTTCGACCGCTTCATGCGCATCCAGCGCAAGGAGACGATGGCGATACCCGGCAGCGGCCTGGGCCTCTACATCGCGCACCACATAGTCCAGGCCCACGGCGGCACCCTCACCCTTGAGCCTGCGCCCGGCAAGGGCACCATCGCCCAGGTCACGGTGCCCCTCATAAACGTCGCCCAGGAAGAGGAGCCGGAAGCCGAAGAAGTCGAAGTCGCTACGGTTGCGGCCGCCGAGATAGAACCCAGGAAGAACGGCAAGGCCCACCGCGTCGAGAACAACGGGGCGCAGAGACACAACGCCGACGAGAGCTATCCCTTCAACGCAAACGGCAATGGCAGCGGCAATGGCGTCCGAAAGAACGTAAGGATCACCAACAGCGACACCGGCACGCATACCATCATCACCGTAGACAAAGACGCTGCGGGGCACAGCATATTTGACACGGATGAAGCTGCCACAACCAAAAACTAAGTAGGGACCTATCGAATGAGCAAACCATCAGACTGGGGAGAAGTAGCCGTAGAGAGCACGTCCGACAGCGCGGACGACAAGCCGTCCAGGGAAGGCCCCATCCGCGTGGTCGTGGTTGACGACCAGCCGGTGTTCACCGAGATGCTGGCCCACGTGCTCGACACGAAAGAGGGCATCGCGGTGGTGGGTATGGCCTTCACAGGCGACGAGGGCCTCAAGCTCGCGCTGGAGACCAGGCCCGACGTGCTGCTGGTGGACTACCACATGCCCGGCCTCACCGGCCTCGAAGTAATCCAGCACCTGCGGGCGGCGGGCGAGAACACCACGGTCGTAGTGCTCACCGCGGACACCGACGAGGCGATCATGGCCGAGGCGATAGCAGCGGGGGCCGCGGGCTACATCACCAAGCAGCAGGCGCTGGGCGAGGTCGAGCAGGCCGTGCGCACCGCCTCCGAAGGCGAACCTGTCGTGCCCGCCTTCATGATCCCCCGTATCCTCTCCCACTTCCACAAGCAGCAACAGCGCGAGCAGCAAGCCGATATGCTCCGCGAAAAGCTTTCCGCCCGCGAAATCCAGATACTCGAACAACTGGCCAGGGGCGCGAGTAACGACGAGATAAGCGAGACGTTCGTCCTCAGCCCCAACACCGTCCGCACCCACATTCAGAACGTCCTCAAAAAGATGGGCGTCCACTCCAAGCTACAAGCCACCACCCTCGCCCTCCAATTAGGCATAATCACCATGCCCAAAAGCTGAAGAAAATTCTTAATTCTTAATTTTTAATTCTTAATTGCCCGCGTGCAATTCACCAATTAAGAATTAAGAATTAAGAATTAAGAATTAAGAATTTCTATGACTGATGTTCAGCAACTGAAGCACGAAGCGGCCCTGCGCGCGGTAGAGTACGTGCGGGACGGGATGGTCGTGGGGTTGGGGACGGGGTCAACGGCGGCGTTTGCGGTGAGGGAGATTGGCAGGCGCGTGGCTGAGGGCCTGAGCATCAGGGGCGTACCCACTTCCGAGAGGACTGCCGCAATGGCAACCGAACTTGGGATACCGCTTGTCCAGTTCGAGGACGTGGAGGGGATAGACCTCACCATCGACGGGGCCGATGAAGTGGACTTGTCCACGCTGAACGTCATAAAAGGACTGGGCGGGGCGTTACTGCGCGAAAAGCTGGTGGCGCTGGCTACCGCCGAGGAAATACTGATCGTGGACGAGACTAAGGTGGTGCCCCAGCTCGGAGACCACACCCCCGTGCCGGTGGAGGTCGTGCCCTTCGGTTGGAGCCGCACCTGCGCCGCCCTGCACGCCCTCGGCAGCACCACCGAGCGCCGCGCCCGCGACGACGGCCAGCCCTACATCACCGACTCCGGTAACTACCTCATCGACTGCCGCTTCCCCGGCATCCCCGACCCCTACTCTCTAGCCGAGCGCATCAAGGCCATCAGCGGCGTGGTGGACCACGGCCTCTTCCTCGACATCGCCCGCCGCGTGATAGTGGCTGCCTCCGACGGCATCCGAGTGGTTGAACGGTAAGCTGCTTCCTCTAACCCAACGACGATAGCACCTCGTCCTCGTCCGGGTCGATCTCCCCGCCGTCCTCACCCTCCTCTTCAGACTCAGCTACATCACGGGCCCCACCCTTCTCGGCACCCGCGATCACTACCACGTACTCACCCCTCGCCTTGCCGGACGCTATACCCTGCATCAGCGAGGATATTGTGCCCCGGTCCACCGTCTCGTGCAGCTTGGTGAGTTCGCGTGCGAGGGCGGCAGGGCGGTCGCCGTAGACTTCGAGGGCGTCGCGCAGGAAGGATTCTATGCGGAAGGGGCTTTCGTAGAACACCAGGGTATGGGGCGAGTCGCGGTCGATGCCGAAGAACCGGCGGCGGGGGCCGGGCTTGCGCGGAGGGAAGCCCCGGAAGGTGAAGCTGTGCACCGGCAGCCCCGAAAGCACCACCGCCATCACGAAGGCCGCCGCCCCAGGCAGCATGGTCACCTCTACACCTGCCTCCACCGCCCGCCGCACGAGCGTGAAGCCGGGGTCGGAGATGCCCGGCGTGCCCGCGTTCGTGACCACCGCCACCGACTTGCCTTCCTGCAACATACCTACAATCTGCGCCCCCGCCCTCGCCTCGTTGTGCTCGTGGAAGGCAATCTGCGGCTTCTGTATGCCGAAGTGCTTGAGCAGCAGCCCCGTCTTGCGTGTGTCCTCGCTGGCGACGACGTCCACGTCCCGCAGCGTGTCGAGCGCGCGCAGGGTAATATCTTGCAGGTTGCCAATCGGTGTCGCCACCAGGTAGAGCATGTGCCACCCCTCCCAATGAGATGGCTACAGTATAACCCGAACCGCCGCGTCCGGGGCCCGGCACACTCTCGTACAGCGACCCTGCCAGGCGCACTGGACCAAAGAGGCCCCTGTCATCCTGAGCGCAGCGAAGGATCTCAAGAAGGTGGTACAAGTATGCTGCTGAACGTTACGGGCATGGTGCTGATGGTTCACCTTAAGAGCAGGGCCAGCATCTTAGATCCTTCGCTGCGCTCAGGATGACAGGGCCACTCTTGGGGGCTACAACGGGAAACAGCACCGCCAGCCGCACCTACTGCATACGATAATCCTTCTCTGCGCGCCCTCTACGGCCTCTGCGTCTCTGCGGTGAAAGTCTATAGCGCCTCTAACCCCGCTGTTGCATGCTTGACACGCACACGAGGGATGTGGAAAACCTTACGCCGCACCCACCGCGCGGTGTACCTTGCCGGATGTATGATTGGCGCATATGTTCGCAACTGATGATGATGTGGTGAAAAGAGATGCCCTTTGACGCAGCAGAAGTAGCCCGGCAAATAGAGCTGAGCCGGGGAGGCGCGCAGGCTGACGCCGCCGTGCGCGAGACCGCTATGGAGTACGCCCTGCGCCTCTACAGGGCCGCCGGCGACACCGAGTGGGAGCAGCGCGTGCAGGACGCCACCGCACGCCGCTGGGTAGGCTCCCCCCTGACCCCGCTCCACGCCCACCCCTTCCACGCCCCCGCCACGCCCGACTACTGCGTGGTTGCCACCGACTCCTCATTCATCGCCCCCGACAAGCACCGGGGGGCCTACTGCCACCTGGTGAACGTGGGCCGCGTGATGGTGCAGTACGGCCAGCGCCGGGCCGCCGAGATCGACAACGTGCCTAACCACTACCCCGAAGCCCCCTTGCAGGACGAGGAGATGCTGTCCAGCA
>DASVQO010000122.1:0-6228 GCA_036389075.1 Chloroflexia bacterium
GGAAAAGCCTGGGGGTAATACTTGCCGCGTCCCAGTATGGGTGATGGAATTGCGCTACCTCCTCATATTCCGCCTGGAACCAGTCCGTGCCCAGGTTCGGCTGCATCGGGCCGCCATACGTGACAAGCACCCAATCAGGCTTGTAGTGAAAGTAAGGCCATTCGTAGTCCTTCGCTAGGATATGTTTTGCCACTCCCGGCGCAGTCAGGCCAAGCGTGTCCAGGACGAAGTACTTAGGCCCCAGGAAATATGCCAGGGAACCAGGCTCCGGGGTCGCAAGGGACGCACCATCGGGGGAGTGCTGCTTTACGTAGTCGGCAATCTCCAGAAAACTATAGGTGTGGAGGAATATGGCGCGTGGGCCAATGAAGCCCTGCCACCAGGGTGTAACAATAGTATTAGCCTGTAGCAGCATGACAGCAAGTAGTGGCACGGCTGCCAGGTAAGTAAACCTGGGAACGGGATAGCTCGCCCTGTACATGCTCGACATTGAAGGCTCGCTAGCCTGACGTCCGTTGTCCGGCAGACTACCCTCCGGAACAAGGGCGTGGTTACGCGAGCCAGGGGTCGCAAGCGATAAAACCAGTCCCCTACCGCCGGCCTTCCTCAGCGCCCAGACCAGCGACACAACTGCCGCCGCGCCATAGACAACCATGAACAGATAGACCACCAGTACAGGAGTTGCGTACCAGGGCCACAAAGTGACATTCAGAGCACTGTACACATAAATATATACCAGCCCCCAGGCGGCAACCAGGGCTGCTACATCCCTGCGCACGGTAGCCACCACCAGGCCAAACAAGGCCAGCCAGGTCGCCACCGGCTCGATCGCGGGAGGGATAAGCCCCAGGGCCATGGACTTCAATATGTCGAACGAAACGACTTGCCACAGCCCCATCGCCACCTGGGCCTGCTTCGCCAGGAGGGTGCCCGGTATGGGTGAACCGTAGTAGAACCATGCAAAAAGTACCCAGGGCAGGATCGGGATCAAATAGAAACTCAGCGACCGCACCGACTGAAACAGCGACTTGCGAGTAGGGGCCAGCAGCCACTTTATGCCCACGGCGACCGACAGCACCGCAAACGCCAGCGCGGCGTCCGGGCGGACCAGCGTGGCACAGCCTAGCAGCAACGCACTCACAGAAAGGCGGGTCGGGACGAAATAGAACCCTGCCATAACTAACGCTACGTAGGTTAGCGTCTCATGGCCAGCCACGGCCACAATATTCGGGGCGGTGATAACAAACAGGGCAAAGACCAGGCCCGCAACACGTGACACCCAATTACCGAATGTCCTCACGAGGACCGCGTACCCGGTCACCGCGATCGCGCCCACGCTCAGCGAGGATACGTAGCGGCCCAGGTGCGGTATGTCCAGCAGAGTAGACATATGCGCCCTATCCCCGCCCGTCACCAAGCTCAGCAGCCAATCGAGGCGTAGCGTGCTTACGATGAGGTGGAGAATCGCCAGTAATATAGCGAAGCCTGGCGCTGTAGTGCCCAGGTAACGCTCGCCGACGTTGAACACGGGGCCGTAGCCAAGTTCCAGGTGGTGAGCGTAGCGGTAGGTGATGTAAGAGTCATCCAGGGCAAAGCCTACCGTATGGTTCAGGAATAACAGGGTCAAGCAGGCAATTGCCAGCAAAGGAATTACGTCTATCACCGAAAGCCTGGACCAACTGGCTGATTTTAGCAGCTTCCGCACCCTCAGTCCGAGGGCCGGTAGAGCCACGCGCTGCCCGATCTGCTTGCTTTGGCCGTGGGTTGTGTGAGATTGATCAGAGTACATACAATTGTTTGCTTGTTGAAGGTGCCAGGCAAAAAGGTCGAGCAACAGCAACAACGCGGAAACCGGGGGAGCCTGGCACCATGTGCCGCTCACATATGCGGGTGGCTCGACTGGGTCGGCCCGAGGTTACTGCTCCTCTAGACAGGCATGCACGCCCGGTACGAGTTTCCACGTGCCCCTTGCAAGCACGAGGGCCGGTGTAGGAGGCAAAGCCCGCCCCCACCGAGCGCTTTGTCAGTACGCGCCTTTGCCCGTAAAGATGACGCCGATCGTTTTCCAGAGTATCTGTAGGTCGAGCCATATGGAGTAGTTCTGGATGTAGTAGAGGTCGTGCTCGGTGTGCAGGTGCATGGGGGCGTCGCTGCGCCCGTTGATTTGCCACCACCCGGTCATGCCCTGCGGCACGGCGAACCGCTTACGCTGCCAGGGCTGGTAACGGGCCACCATCCAGGGCAGTTCGGGGCGCGGGCCGACCAGGCTCATGTCGCCTCGCAGCACGTTGACCAACTGCGGCAATTCATCGATGCTGGTGCGCCGGATAAGCTGGCCCACGCGGGTGACGCGCGGGTCGGAGGCCGCCTTGTGGATCAGGTTGCCGTTCCTGTCGTTCTTGATAACCTTGTCCACCAGCTTGTCGGCGTTTTCTACCATCGAGCGGAACTTCCACATCGTGAAGAGCCGCCCGTTCTCGCCCACGCGCTGCGACTTGTAGAAGATGCGGCCCCCGTCTTCCAGCTTTATCGCCAGGGCGGTGAGCAGAAACACCGGGGAGGTAAGCGTCAGCAGCACGACGGAGAGCGCGATGTCCATCAGCCGCTTGAGCAAGCGCTGCACCCCGTCTATTGCCGAGTCGCGCAGGCCAATGAACAGCACACCGCCCAGGCTCTCGATTGTGGCGCTGTGGAAGGCCAGGTCGAACAGGTCGGGCACCACGCGCACGCGCACCGGTTGCTCGTAAAGTTGCGCCACGAGGTTCACCAACTGCTCGTGCTCGTGCAGCGGCAGGGCGATTATCACCTCGTCCACGTCGTACTGGGACACCACGGCGGGGGTGTCCGCGATTGGACCGAGCACCGGCAGGTCGGGGAAGGCGCCCTCCTGGTTGTCGGGGTTGTTGTCCATAAAGCCGAGCACCCGGATGCCCGACCAGCGCTGCCGCCGGAACTCGTTTGCCACTTCCGCGCCACGCTTGTCCGCGCCCACGATGAGCACCCGCGTCTCGACGTTAGGGTGGTCGCGGTTGACTATATGCCACACGCGCAAGGCCCAGCGGTAGCCGATGAGCACCGAGGTGGAAATCAGGAAGAAGTAGAGGAAGCCGAGGCGGGGCAGGTTGAGGTTGATGAGGTAGAGGAGGCCGGTCAGCGTCAGGGACACCAGGGTGCTGGCGACCACCACGCGCTGGAACTCTTCTATCCAGCGTATGACCTTACGGCCGTTGTACACCGAGTTTGCGACGAGGAACATGACGCCGAGCAGGCCGAACGCCAGGTGCAGGGTGAGACGTAGCTCCTGCACTTCTATTTGCGGCCAGGGCTGGAAAGGTTGCCATATAGGTAGGTCGTAGCGCAGCGCCATTGCCACTTCGAGCGACAATTGCACGATGACGACATCTATAAGGAACAACAACGCCATGTAGTTGGCATTGAGCCGCTTGAACATGGAGCCTGCTACCTCCCCTGTTCCCCCCTGTGAACTACCACCTAATAGTATATGGCACGGGTATGCATAAAGCAAACCTGACGAGCCAGGCACGCACGCCTGTTCTGCCCGCTGTGTATAACGGCAGCCTGCCTCAACGCGCCTTGCGCCCCCTCTTGCCACGCAACACCCACCGGAATAAGTCGAGGTACCTGCCCGTGATCTTGTCCCACGAGTAGTTCGCCCGTACGTGGGCCACCGACATGGCTCGGCGCTCCTCCACCACTCGCGGCTCTTGTAAGAGTTGGCCCAGCACCCGGCAGAGGCTCGCGGCCCCCTCCCGCCCATCGTAGCTGAACCCGGCGGGGCCTATCGTCTCCAGGTTCTCCGGCGTGTCGTGGGCCACCACGCAGTTGCCGAAGCCCATCGCTTCCAGCAGCGCCGGGTGCGTGCCCCCGACCCCCGAAGTCTCCACGAAGCAGTAGGCGCTTGAGCTTAGCTCGCGGTAGCCCTCGCCGAACACGTAGCCCGTGAACACCACGCCCTCGCATGCGCGGTCTTTCAGCGACTGCTTGTATTCCTCCGCGTAGGGCGCATCCCCCACGATAACGCACTTCATCCCGTGCTTGTCGGGCAGCATGCAGTAGGCCTCCACCAGGTGATGCGCGCAGTTTTCGGGCACCAGGCGGCCCACGAACAGGATGTACTTGCCCGGCTCAAGCCCGTACCTGGCGAGCGTGTCGCCCGGCGGCAGCGGCCGCACGTCGGAGCCGTACGCGATGTAAGGCGGTTTCACGCCGTAGGTGTCCTGGTAGTACCGCTGCACCACCGTGGAGTCGGTGAGGAAGGCGTTGGGAAGCACAGTCGCCATGCGCTCCGCGAAGCGGATGTACTTCCTGGCAAGCTCCGGCCACTTCTCGCGCTTCCAGTCGAGGCCGTCCACGTTGATGATGGTGCGCTTGCCCACGAGCCGGGGTATCCACGTCACCAGGCTGTTGCCCGCGATGAAGTAGAGGCAGATATCGTAATGCTGGAAGAGCGCGTGCAGTGAGGAGACGAAGGAATGCACCAGCGTGTCGAGGTACTTGTTGGCGATGGTGGGCAGCTTCACCAGGCGCATGCCCTTGTAAGTCTCACCTTCGTACTTGATGTGGTGGGTGCGGCAATAGACGGTAACTTCGTGCCCCCGCTCCACCAGGCGAGAGCCAAGTTCCTCCACGCACGTCTCAAACCCACTGTAGCTCGCCGGTACCCCGCGCGTGCCAAGCATCGCGATTCTCAATCTTGCCCACCTTGTTAGCGTTTTTCGTTACGTGACGGCTGAGGCCGGGCCTTACCCGCTCAGCGGTAGTAGTACGGCGCCACCAGCACCAGCAGGCTGTACCCCGCGAAGAAGGCGGCGGCCACACACCAAAGCCACGCCCCCCAGGGCATTAACGTAGCAGCCCCCGCCGTGGTAGCAGGACCAGACACACCAGTACCCACGCGAGTGAGCATCATGCCCTTGCCAGGATTGCTCCGACGTGCCACCCCGGCGACCCAGGACCAGACAATGTGCAGCCCTTCAAACATCAGCCACATTACGGGCAGGGTATAGCCGAACAGGTAACGTCCCTGGGGGTCCGTGTGCACGCCGGAGGTGCTCAGCGGCCCCATCATGCGGGCGAACGTGACGAGTATGGCCGCCACGAGCGCAAGCAGAGTGACCATGCCCAACCACTCGATAGGGGTCCATGCGCCGAAGCGGCGCACCCCATGAAACACGAGCGCGGCCAGCACCACCACGATGAGCGCGTTCATTATCGCATAGCCGAGTTCCGGCAGGGGTATCGAAAGCCAGCCGAAATTACCCCAGAACGAGCGGAACTGGCGGTAGGCATAACGCTGCCAGATCGCAAGCTTGTCGAACGCCTGGGGATTCACCAGCACGTCCACGATATCCAGCGTCTCGCCCCGCAACACGCGCGTCCCAAGCGGGCTGACCGCGAGCGAACCGGTCTCCATCGATGGGTTGAACACCGGCAGGCGCACCTCCTGAGGCATCCCGGCCCGCTCTCGCTCCGATGTATCAGCAGCCAGTATCGGAGTGGCCGTAAGGGAGATGTCGTCCAGGTAGAACCCCGTGCTACCCGCGGTGAATCGCAACCACACCTTGCGGTCTGCGTGCGTGCCGGTGTTAGAAATGGCGAACTGCCGCCACTCGCCCCGTGTGGGCGTGAAGGGCACGTGGTACTCAATCCGGCCCAGGATATCCGCGCCTATGCGAGAGAGCGTGCCCCGCTGGTCCTCCACCAGTTCCGCCCTGGACTCCGTGGGGACAATGACCTCTCCCGGCAGAGGCACAGGCTCCTCGCCAAGCTGCGCCCAAAAGGTGAGAGTGGCGGTGTACGCGGGGTGCGGCCACGGCAGCTCGACCCACTGGTAGACGGTCAACCCAGGCTCCACCAGCGCCGCGTGCGAGCCGTCGTGAGCGGCCATCTCCACCCGGGGCGGTCTTACCGACGGCCCACCTCCAGACTGCCAGGCTGCAACGGCGGGGCTGGGCCGGAAGAGCAGAAATGCCCCTACCAGGCAAAGCAGCAAGAAGCCGGCAGTCACAATCGCGGGTACTACGTACGGTCTAAAGTGCGAACTGTCCCCTGCTCGCTCCTCCCCTGAAAAACGCCTGCCGAATCGCGATTGGGGCAGATATCGCGTCAACAACAACCCTACCCACACCAGCAAGGTCAGTCCCAGCAGTGGCCCACCAGCCACGAGTGCGGTCAGCTTGGTGAAGGCCCCGGCACCCAGCAGCAACA
>DASVQO010000123.1:0-3789 GCA_036389075.1 Chloroflexia bacterium
ACCTACGCAAGTAGGGGGCAGCGGCCGAGGGTGGGGCTGGTGACTGGGACGAAGTCGTAACAAGGTAGCCGTAGCGGAAGCTGCGGCTGGATCACCTCCTTTCTAGGGAGTTCGTTAGGTTGATACGAGGGTTCGCCCTCCTTTCTCCTCGATCCCAGGTCAACCCGTTCTTACTCTACCTGGCGCAAGTCAGGCGGGGGTGCCTTGCAGAGGCACAACCGGTAAGCGCGGTCACCTGCCAGACAGCCAGTCCGTTCGTTACCCAACGAACGCCTGGTCTAGTCTAAACCTTGAACTGATATATCTGTTCTCTAAAATGTGCTCTCTCCACTCTTCAGTTGGATAAGGTCCGAAAAGTACCTGATGAATATCATCAGGTACTTTTTTTGTTTGCCTGCTTTGGGCCTGTGCGGCTGGTCGGAGACTCCCACCCTCAAGCAGGAGGCCCTAAAGCTAGTATCGTTCGCACTCGTGGAACAGGTGAAGCATACCTGCAATTCAGGTATACTACCAGGTACAATCTGCAATATAGCGCTTGTACCTCCTAGATGTTGCTTCTACCTTGTAGTTTTGGAGTGCCCAACTATGAGAAGCGCCTCGATCAGAACTTTGGGCCGGTTGTTCCTATTCCCACTTCCACTCGTGCGTGTCACAGTAGCTGCTTTGTTGCTGCTTCTCATGACTACTTTGCTGGTCTCTGAGATCGGCCCTCACGCTTACGCCACTTCAAGCACCCGCATGGCATCCGTGGATACCGGTCAAAATAAGGCCTCCGTTGCAGAGGGCACCTGCGAAGGGTGGCGTATTGTTGATGTTCCTCATCTCGCTTATGCCTCGTCGTCCAGCTTGCGCGATGTGTTCGCGGTGGCCTCTAATGATGTTTGGGCTGTGGGTTTGTCTGATATTAGTGACCACTCTGAGACTCTTATCGAGCATTGGGATGGGCAAAATTGGACTATGTTCCCCAACGTTTCCCCTGGAGAGGAGATAAATGTGCTCACCGCTCTGGCAGGAGCGTCGGCCAATGATGTTTGGGCTGTGGGTTCCTACGGGCTGGTATCGGACTATGCCACTACGGCGACACTCATCGCCCATTGGGATGGCTCAACCTGGAGCCGTATACCCAGCCCCAACCCCGATTTCAGGGGGAGTAGTCTCGCAGACGTTGTAGCTTTTAGCGCCAATGACGCATGGGCCGTTGGCACTACATACTCCATGTCACTCCAAGCAAAGACCCTAATACTCCACTGGGATGGTGTTGCCTGGAGTGTTGTGCCCAGCCCCAATTACTCTACGGGCACGGGCGACCCGCAGATGAACCACCTGACTGCCATATCGGCGTCCGCCCCCGACGATATCTGGGCTACTGGGTATTACAATGATAGTGCGCAGTCTTACTGGCGCTCGCTCGTATTACATTGGGACGGTTCAGCCTGGAGCCTCGTTCCAGACCCCCCAAACCAATTGACCTATAATGCCCCTCTCGATATCGTGGCCTTATCCGAAACCGATGTTTGGTCGGCGGGCTTTGCTTTCAGCGGTAATGGTGATTACGATAACCATCCAATGGTGCAACACTGGGACGGCGAAGATTGGCATCTTGTGCAAGATGCCACTACTGACGCGACCGCCAGCCTGAACGGTATCGATGCTCTTTATGCCGAGAATATATGGGCAGTTGGCAGCCGGGCCGAGCCTTCCAACCCTAATTTGTACCGGACGTTAATTGAACGCTGGAATGGCGCTTCATGGAGCGTGGTGCCCAGCCCCAACATGTTTAATGGTGAGTACAACGTGTCCACCGAGTTGGAATCTGTGGAGGCCCTTGCCCCTGATGACATATGGGCTGTTGGCTCGTATTACCAGGGTGGGGGTGCTCACACCGGAGAGCCTGCGTGGCCGTTCGCTATACACTACAGCACAGGCTCTTGCGCCACTGCCACACCTATTCCAACCGTCACGCCTACGCGCACGCCGGTCCCTGTGGCGACGGTCGTGGGCTGCGGTCTGGAGTTCGAAGATGTACCCCCCGGCAGTACTTTCTATCCTTATGCTCGCTGCCTGACGTGCAAAGGTAGCATAAGTGGCTATGAGTGTGGCTGGTCCAATCCGGCGACGGGTGCGTACGAGCCTTGCGGCGTAGACAGAAAGCCCTACTTCCGCCCCGCAAATCCTGTCAGCCGCGGCCAGATTGCCAAGATGGTTTCACAATCAGCAGACTTCAACGACCCTCCCGGCGAGCAGATATACGAGGACGTGCCACCTGGCAGTACCTTCTACGACTTCGTGCAGCGGTTGAGCCGGCGAGGAGTGATGTCAGGCTATCCATGCGCGCAGGTCCCGGCGGAACCATGCGTGCCACCCGCCAACCGCCCTTACTTCAGGCCGGATGCCCTGGCAACAAGGGGACAGCTCTCCAAGATCGTATCGAACGCTGCCGAGTTCGATGACGAGCCTACGACCCAGGAGTTTGAGGACGTGCCGCCAACCAACCCCTTCTATATATGGGTGGAAAGGCTGGCTGGCAGGCACGTTATGGGTGGGTACCCCTGTGGCTCCGTTGACGAAGAACCATGCGTTGCGCCTGGCAACCGGCCTTACTTCCGCTATGGCAGTATGGTAACGAGAGGGCAGGGGGCCAAAATAGTGGCAAATGCCTTCTTCCCCAACTGTGACCAGGCCACGCCCACACCCACTACTACAGCCACCTCCCTCGTCACTGTCACACCCACCGTTACTCCCGGCACCGCGCGCAAGGTCCCCTGATCTGCAAATAGGGGTGGAGGTGGCCTGCCCGAGCGGTATTCGAAGTCCGCAATCAGCCAATCCAGTTATACCGCGCGGGTCTGCGGGTCTCTCCTTCTCCCGATCTATCGTGAAGCTTGTGCTTATGCGCTCCTCTCTGGTATAATTTACGAGCTATGGGCCTGTAGCTCAGTTGGGAGAGCATCGCATTTGCATTGCGGGGGTCAGGAGTTCGAGTCTCCTCAGGTCCACATCAGAACAGACGTTAGAGGGTCCTGGGGGTGCGCCTTCCAGGACTTTTCCTTTTCCGTTCGCCCGACCAGGAAGCGTACCGCACGCAGGAACAAAGCAGTAGTTTTCGTATTCACCGCTAATCTTGGTATACTTAATAGTTCGACTGGCCGGGGGTCTATTGGCTAGTCCTTCTTGTTGGTTTGCGGGGAAACGGCAACCAAGTAAGACTTCACAAGGCTACATCTGCCGCGGTATTTGCATCTCCTACACTGGTAATGCAAATATCACTGGTACTCATATATAGGGGACCACTACTATGCAGCAACAATGTGAGCGCCACCGGAGCAAGCCTTCAGGACGTGCCAGCTTCACTACTTTGCCAATAATGCTACTCGTTACCTTGTGCGCTGTTGGCCTGGCACTCGGCGGCGCGGTTTCTTCGAGAGCCGCCGCACCTGAGATTTCGGGCAATAGTCTACAGCCTTCAGGCTCAACGGCTATAGGAACCGTCATTGGGTCTGCCACCTCTACAGGTACGGGTACGACTACCGCTTCTTCTACCGCTTCTTCTACGGCCTCAGCTACGGCCTCAGCTACGGCGACGATAGACTGCTCGACCGGCTTCAGGTTGACCGACACTCCCAACCAGGTCACGGGCGACAACATGCTCTTCGATGTTGCTGCGTTGTCCAGTAGCGATGCCTGGGCCGTCGGCTATTCCGTCGCGAAGGCCAGCGACTACTATGAGCGGATCATATTGCACTGGAACGGTGCCGCGTGGGCCGCCGTAGCCAGTGAGGAACCCGGCTC
>DASVQO010000124.1:0-5482 GCA_036389075.1 Chloroflexia bacterium
CGTGCCAGTACCACGTCATCGAAGCCGACCACCGGAAAGTCTTTACCCGGCTCGATCCCTGCTTCCCGCAATGAGTAGATGGCTCCCAGGGCCGTTTCGTCGTTGGCGGCAAACAGAGCGGTAGGCGGCTCGGCCAGGTTCAAGAGCGTCTGCATGCCTGCTCGGCCCGCCTCTTCGCTGTAGTCGCCTTCGAAGCAATACTCCGGGCGCTCGCCCAACCCCGCCTTACCCAGTGCCTGTCCGTACCCCTCTTGTCGCTCTATGGCGGAAAGGTGTGCGAGGGGGCCGCTGATGTGGGCGATACGCGTATGACCGTGCTCCAATAGATGTTGGGTAGCGGTGCGGGCGCCACCTATGTCATCGATACCTACGGCGGGGACCTGTGGGTTAGCGGGGTAGCGCCCTATATAAACAAAGGGGTGGGCGCTTTGTTGCAGGCGAGTAATATTCGGATCGTGCAAGGCCGCGGAGGCGAGAATAACCCCGTCCACCTGTTGCGACCTGAGTATCTTGAGGTAGGCGGCCTCTTCGTCCGCCTCAGTCGGAGAAGTTGACACCACCAGGGTCATACCGGAGGCATCGAGCACCTCACTTACTCCGGACAGCACTTCCATAAAGTAGAGATGGCCGAATACGTGCTGGCCGCTATGAGGCACCACCAGGGCAATTGAGTTGGTGCGCCTGGCCTGTAAGGCCCTGCCAACGGCGCTGGGACTATAGCTAAGATCGGAAGCGGCCTGCCGTACGCGTTCCTTTGTCGTTTCAGCCACGTCCGGGTGGTCGGCCATCGCAAGCGAAACCGTACCTATGGATACGCCCGCTGCCCTGGCCACATCACGAATTGTTACTCTTTGGCTCGACATATTCCTCATAAGTGGTAACGCGGCAGACTTAAGGTCTGCCTGGCTACGGCTGGCTCTTGCGGCTTAAAACGTTTCAACTAAAACGTTTTAAGGATTATACTATGTTTCTGCCGCTTGTCAATAGTCTCAGTAAATGAATTACAAAGTGGCTAAGGGTGACGAGGGAGCAGCCCACTGCTTCAACCCTGGCTTACATCGAAAGATGAGCAAACAAAAGGGCCGCTCCCACGACGGGCAGGCCCCTCGCTCCTACCAGGAACTTCTCCTTCTTGTGATATAATCACCACACGCACAAACATTGGCGTGCTGACTTGGAGTTGAGGCTTTCTCTAGCTCCTGAAGGCACATGCTCGCTACCTGAATCCTCCCGGTGCGACATGCGTTCTTGCGTGTCGCCGTTGGGCAATGCCGGATGAATACGCACCCGCCGAGCTGAAGGGGCGTGTAGATAGCCCACCAGCCAGGCATGGCGGGAACTACCAATACTTCACTACGTAGATGCTGAGATTCTACCTCCTGGGGCAATTTCGCATAGAGGACGATACCGGCGGCGACCGTAAGACGGTGCCGCTGCCGAGGCTTCGCAAGACGCAGAGCTTGCTGGCCTATCTGCTGCTCAACCACGATGCGCGGCACACCCGCGAACGGTTGGGCGACCTCTTCTGGGGTGACGTGCCCGGGGACCGCGCTCGCGCCAGCATGTCTACAGCCCTCGCGCAGATACGCACCCTCCTGTCCGGCAGCGGCGCCGACCTCGACGCGGGCCGCTTCGACGTGCAACTCAAGCTCAGCGCGACCTTGCTCGATGTCGACGTTATGCGCAAGGGCCTCGCCTCGCCCGACCTGGACCGCACCGCCGAATATAGGACTTGCGACCTATTGACAGTCCGAACTACTACTTGTACTATGGCTGAGTCGTGACCGACAAACGACTTCGAATATCGCAGCCATGAGAGCAATAAACCTTACAACCATACACGTCGATGAACACCAGACCGCTGACAGTCTTGGTGTTACCTCGACGTGGCTCGAGCATGTGCGCGCGTTCGACAAAGAGGTGGCGAAGTACTAGCTACATACCCTGTGTTTTAGCGATAGACGGTAGAGAGAAGGAGCGGGTGTGTGGCGACTGTCCACCACCCGCTCCTTGCACTTTGCGCTGAAATCCATCTCCATCGAAACCAATTCTACCTGGCTACCGTTTGGGACAGGTGCCACAAGGAAAGGAAGGGCGATCACCCCTTATGCTACTTACCCTGACATACAAGCAGCCACCGGCCACCGACCTGGGCTTCCTGCTGCACAAGAACCCCGCCAGGCTTCATACCCTGGAACTGCACTTCGGCAAGGTCTACGTGTTCTACCCGGAGGTAGGTGAAGAGCGATGTACCGCGGCCTTGCTCCTCGATATCGACCCGGTGGGCCTGGTGCGGGGGCGTCGTGGCTCGTCAGGCGAGGGGTTCGCGTTGCAACAATACGTCAACGACCGGCCTTATGTGGCTTCCTCCTTCATGAGCGTGGCTATTCGCGAAGCGTTCGGTACCGCCCTCGCGGGTAAGAGCAAGGAGCGGCAGGGACTCGCGGACGTGCAGCTACCCTTCATCGCGCGGATTGCGGCGCTGCCCTCCCGCAGTGGTGAAGAGTTCCTGCGGAGGTTGTTCGAGCCTCTGGGATACGCCGTCACAATATCGGGCTACCCCCTGGATGAGACGTTCCCCGACTGGGGACAGAGCAACTATTACACGGTGGAGCTATCCGGAGAGGTACGGCTGCGGGACCTGCTTGCGCACCTGTACGTGCTTATTCCGGTCCTGGACGCCGAGAAGCACTACTGGGTTGGCGAAGATGAGGTGGAGAAGCTCCTGAAGAGGGGTGAAGGCTGGCTCGCGGCACACCCCGAGCGAGAAGCCATAACCAACCGGTACCTCAAGTACAAGCGGCACCTCACGCGCGCGGCCCTGGCCCGACTGGTAGAAGAGGACCAGCCCGACCCGGCTGTCGAGGAAGAGGCGCATGACGTGGAGGAGGCGCAGGTAGAGGAGCGTATCAGCCTCAACAAGCAGCGCCTCGGCTCGGTCCTGGCGGTGCTCAAGACTTGTGGCGCACGCCGGGTGCTGGACCTGGGCTGCGGTGAGGGGCAACTCCTGCGATTGCTGCTGGAGGACAGGAGCTTCACCGAGATAGTGGGCATCGACGTGTCCTACCGGGTGCTGGAACGAGCCAAGGAGCGACTGCGACTGGAGCGCTTGCCGGAGAGGCAGCAGGAGCGTATCACGCTGTTACAAGGGTCGCTCACTTACCGCGACGGCCGCCTGTCGGGTTACGACGCCGCGGCGGTGGTAGAGGTAATCGAGCACCTGGACCCTCCGCGCCTCTCAGCGTTCGAAAGGGTACTCTTTGAGTTCGCGCGGCCCCAAACCGTCGTCCTGACCACGCCTAACCGAGAGTACAACGTGCGCTGGGAGACGCTCCCCGCTGGCAAGTTTCGCCACCGCGACCACCGCTTCGAGTGGAGTAGAGCGGAGTTCCAGGGGTGGGCCAACGGGGTGGGCGAGCGTTTTGGATACGGAGTGCGCTTCCTCCCCGTGGGGCCGGTTGACGCCGAAGTAGGCTCACCGACTCAGCTGGCTGTGTTCAGCCTGGGCGAACAGCCAGCCGAGGAGAGGCCAGGTAGCGAGAGCGCTGAAACTGAGTAGATGAAAGTCGGGTATTGGCGTGGCGGACGACCGTAGTTCAAGTTCATACCAGGTACTGCCCGCCGGCACGAGGGTAGTCATCAACCGGGTGGTGCGCACCGGGGCGGGGACGCCCGTGTGTCCTGCGGGAGCGATGGGAGTAATAGTAAAAGCTCCCGCGGACCATACCCACTCGTACCGGGTGCGTCTCCCAAGCGGCGCGGAGGTGGCCCTCCACCGGAAGGACCTGGAGGTATTCACCCGCTTCCAAGAGCAGGGCGGGCAAGTGGGGCCCGAGGAGCAGTTGGCGCGCCTCTCGGAGTTCACAATCTACAGGTGCATCGTAGGCTCTCGCGCCTACGGGCTGGAAGAGGAAGGTTCGGACATAGACCTGCGGGGCATCTATCTGTCTCCCTCGGAACTGCACTGGTCGTTGAATGGGGTACCGGAGCAACTGGAGAAGGGGAACAGCGAGGAAGTGTACTGGGAGTTGCAGAAGTTCCTTGTGTTAGCCCTGAAAGCCAACCCCAATGTGCTCGAATGCCTCTATACCCCCTTGGTGGAACAGGCTACGCCTCTCGCGCTGGAACTGCTCGCGGAAAGGGCGCGGTTTCTCTCGAAGCTGGTGTACCAGACTTACAACGGCTACGTGATGTCGCAGTTCAAGAAGATGGAGCAGGACTTGCGCACGAGGGGAGAAATACGCTGGAAGCACGCCATGCACCTCATCCGGCTGCTGCTGGCCGGGGTGACCGCGCTCAGGGAGGGGTACGTGCCGGTTGATGTGCGCGAGCAGCGGGAACATCTCCTTGCCGTGCGACGCGGAGAGTTGGACTGGAATGAAGTGAACGATTGGCGGCTGCGGTTGCACCATGAATTCGATGAGGTGTTCGCGCTCACTGCCCTGCCGGAGCGGCCCGACTATGAGTGGGCGAACCGGTTCCTCATAAGAGCGCGCAAAAGCATGGTGGACTGAGAGATGAAGGTACGAAACTAGGTAGCTTGAGCGCTTCATGGCCCAGGACTAAGAGGGCTGACGGTACCAACTGAGGGAAGTTGAAGATGGTGAAGGTAGGAAAGATGGTGAATGGACCGGCAAAGGAGCAGCTAGAGCAAGTGGCCGGCGAACAGCCTTACCCGCTGCTGTTTGCCACGGTAAGCGGCGCTCACCTGTATGGCTTCCCGTCCGGCAACTCGGACTACGACGTGCGCGGGGTCCATGTGCTCCCGGCAGGGCAGGTTGTGGGGCTTGGGCCTAAGCAAGATACGATCATGAGCTCAGGCATCGTGGAGGGTATAGAGATAGACCTGGTCACCCATGATATCGCCAAGTTCTTCGGCTTGCTCCTCAAGAAGAACGGTTACGTGCTGGAGCAACTCTTTTCCCCGCTGGTCGTTTGCGCGACGCCCGAGCACGAGGAACTCAAACAGATTGCCCTGGGCTGCGTCACCAGGCTCCATAGCCGGCACTATCTCGGGTTCGCGGCGAACCAATGGAAGTTGTTCAATGCTGAGCACCCGCCCCGCATCAAGCCCCTTCTATACATGTACAGGGTCCTGCTTACGGGTATTCACCTCATGCGCACCGGTGAAGTAGAGGCCAACCTGGTGAGGCTCAATGTCGAGTTCCGGCTGCCGTACATAGACGAGTTGGTAGCCCGGAAAGTAGAGGGTGTAGAGAAAGAGGTGCTCCAGGGAGCGGACTTGGCCTTTCACCAGCGAGAATACGAGCGCCTCCGCGCCCAGCTTGAAGAAGCCTCTATCGCAAGCCATCTACCTGAGACACCCACCTGCCAGGAGGCCCTCAACGACCTGCTGGTACGGGTAAGGTTGCAACTGGGGAGCGAGGCCGGTCCCGCCGGTAGCGCAACGCAAGAGAGTTGAAGAAATTAGACTACACCCCACCCACATGATAGAGTCGGGGTTGAAAGGGAGATAGGACCA
>DASVQO010000125.1:0-6571 GCA_036389075.1 Chloroflexia bacterium
GTTTTCGCCGTTGTTCTTGTAGGCGAAGATGACGTTGGGTTGCAGCAGGTCGGCAAGGGGCACGTTGGTGGTGAAGCCCTGTTCGGCGTGCACCATGACGTAGCTGGCCTCAGGCCGGGGCCGCACCCTGTCGTACACTTCTTTAAACGGTATCCCCTCGAAAACGTTATCGAATTTGCTCCAACGCGTGACGCAGTGGATGTCGAGCCTCTCGGTGCTGCCGTGGGGGAGGGCCATGAAGTCCTCGTAGCTCCAAACGACGGGCTTCTCGACCAGACCGAAGACGCGGAAGGTCCAGGTCTTCAGGTCGGGGTGTGGCACTCCCCCGTAGTGGAGCACCGGCCACTTTTCGGTCAGCGATTGGCCCGGCGGCAGGCGTTGAGCAAGCTCCTCTCTATCGTACTTGCGCTCCGGCCTCAGTCGGTTCAATATGTTATCTAGCATCTTCGTATGCCTCGCTTTTATGGGTTCGCAACACGTAACAGACCTATTGTGACGCGTTGTGGGTCTACTGAATATTATACTCAGCATCCCCTAATCTTTCATTCTCAAGAACTACGTGTCACGCGTTACTTGGGCCTGTACAAAGCCCCAAGCACCAGCCCGAACGCCACGTGCCGCCAGGTCTGCCCGATGTAGGACTTGAGGGACATTAGCGGGGGTAGCTGGCCCTTGCGCTGTCCCACGTGTACCCTGTCGAGGAGTGGGGCGAGAGGATACAGGCCGTTGTTCTCTATCATCAGGAAGAGCAGGCCTTTGAGCCAGCGCGGGCCGGGTAGCAGGCGGTAGGCATAGCGGGCGTACAGCAGTGCCATGAAGACGGAGAAGCCGTAATGTCCGGCCAAGCCTTGTAGCTGCCAGAATGGAGAGCGGGTGGTAAAAACCTGCCCCACGAGCTTGATGTCGTTGTAGGGGTAGCTGCTCAGCTTGCTGTCGAGGTAGGCGGTCGCCAGGAAGGCCGTGCCCGCCGCGAGGCCCGACACGACCGCCCGCTCAAGGTCTACAGATTCGTCTCTCACACGCGTATGCCTCTATTCTCATTTGGCAGGTGGGAATGCAAGTTCTATACCGTTAACGCAACGAGTGAGGGTACAGATTGACGCCGCGGCCGCACCGGCAAGTTGTGGTTACTCGAACTCATCTCCAGAGCGGGATGCCGTCTGAAAAACAAGCCTGTGGAACATGTGCGATCCAAGCCCCGACCTTTGTCATTCTGAGCGCAGCGAAGAATCTCGTCCTCTACCCCTGAGTTTCACTTTTCTCACGCGATTCTCTGGCCTGTGAGAAAGGAGCTATTTGGGTGCTGTAGGACGAGATTCTTCGCTGCGCTCAGAATGACAAAGGCGGGGCTTGGGGCTGTTGTTCCACAGGACCCTTCTCCGGGACAGCTCCTAATCACTGCAACCTGTTTGTCATCAACTATGCCTTATAATCGCGTATGACGCCGAAACGACACATTTCCAGCCGTTGCAACCGTGCATGAGCATGAACTACAGCTCTCTTGAGCTCGCGGGCATGCAAGCCGAGGCCCTGTTTGTACATGATGCAAACGACAGGTTGCTGCGCGTCAACGAGCCGGAGCCCGACGGTCCGCCGCCTCGCTTCTTCATGGTCCGCACTATGTCGGGGAACCTCTGGCGCACTCGCTACGACATGCCTGCGGAGTTGAGCGCGGAGCTTGGGGGGCTTGTCACCCGCGAGCCTGTCGCCAATGACCTGAGAGCGTTGCGGGAGCCTCCTTTTCACCTGGCCGAATACACAAAGCTGCTGGAGCAACACGCGCCACCTGGCAGCGCGGACGCTGGCCCGGCTTACTACCTGCCTGAACTCCCACCGCCCACGGAGACTGTGACAATCATGCCCGCGAACGCGGCTCTGCTGGAAGCCCATTACCCGTATACTCGGAGCAGGTACGTTGAGCTTGCGCCTGTTGTGGTGCGGGTCGCGGACGGTGAGGCGGTGGCGGTTTGCTGCTCGGCGCGCATCACAGCTAGGGTGGCGGAAGCGGGGGTCCACACCGTCGAGGCTTACCGGGGGCGGGGCTTTGCGGCTGATGTGGTGCGAGGGTGGGCGGCAGGTATACGCGCGATGGGCAGGCGGCCTCTATACAGCACGTCGTGGGAGAACACGGCGTCACAGGCGGTGGCAGCGAAGCTTGGGGCGGTCCTGTACGGGGCGGATTTCAGCATCACCTGACATGTGCGGCACCCTGGCTGCACGTGCCGCTAGGCACCCGTAAAGAAGGCGTGCAGTTCCGCGTAAGTCTCGTCGGGGGCTTCCAGGGCGAGGTGGTGGCCGCAGTCGAGGGGGCGGCCCCGCACGTCATCGGCCCATTCGCGCCAGACGCCCAGCACGTCGTACCACCTCTCAAGCTCGTCCCTGCCGCTCCACAGGGCGAGGAGGGGGCAGGCGATGCGCTTCTTGCCACGGTCGGCCATGTCGTGCTCGAAGTCTATGGTGGCCCCGGCGCGGTAGTCCTCGCACATGGCGTGTATTGTGGCGGGGTTGTTGAAGCAGCGGCGGAAGTCCTCGAAGGCTTCTGTATCGATGAAGGCGGGAGGCTCCGGGGCGTGCCTGCGCCAGTAGAAGTAGTCGGCGTCGGCCCCAATCAGCCGCTCCGGGAAGTCGTAAGGCTGGGCCATGAAGGACCAGTGCCAGAAGCCGAGGCTGAACTCCATGTTGGCGCGCCGCCAGGCCTCGCCGGTCGGTACGATGTCGAGCACGGCCAGCTTGAGCGCGCGTTCGGGGTGGTCGAGGGCCAGGCGGTAGGCGCAGCGTGCGCCCCGGTCGTGCCCTGCGATGAAGAAGCGGTCGAAGCCAAGCTGCCGCATGACTTCCACCTGGTCGCGCGCCATGGCTCGCTTGGAGTAGGGGGCGTGATCGGGGGTGGTGGGCGGCTTGGAGCTATCGCCGTAGCCCCGCAAGTCGGCGGCGACCACCGTGAAGTCCCGCGCCAGCAGGGGAGCGAGCTTGTACCACATCATGTGCGTCTGGGGGTGGCCGTGCAGGAGCAACAGTGGTGGGCCGCTGCCGCCGTGCCGCGCGCGAATGATCGCCTCCCCCGTATCTATCATCGACAGTGTAAATCCCTCGAACATCCGGCCTCCTCATGGAGCGTAGGCACAGTGCACCGTGCCCCTACAGTGTGATGCCCGCCACCCAGCCCACCGCGATTGACATAGCCCCCATCTCAAGCAACAGCGACATCACGCGCACTTTGGAGGTGTCGCGCAGGTAGACCATCACGCCCGAAGCTAGGAGTAGTGTGCCCGCGATAAGACCCGGCAGGTACCACCCCAGGTTGTAGCGCAGGAACGGCAGCAGGGCCAGCGTCAGGAGCGTGCCCACCGCGAACGCGCCCCAGCAGAGGGCCAGGGAGCGTGACAGGCCGAGCCGGTGGGCCAGGCCGCGCACGCCCGCCTGCGTGTCGGCTGCCAGGTCGGGTATCGTGTCGGTCAGGTGGATGCCGAGCACGAGCACCGCGCCGACGGGCACCACCCAGGAGAGTTGTTGCGGGAACGCGCCCCCGGGAGAGGCCCCGGCCCAGGCCCACAGGGGGAGCGTTGGAAAGGCGATAGAGAAGGGCAGCCAGGAGAAGGCGGTATACTTCAGCCCCGCGTCGTAAAGGAGGCCCCCGCCCAGCCCTATGCCGGTAAACAGAGCCACCCAGCCGCCGAGGGGCAGCGCCAGCAGTATAGCCCCGGCACCCAGCAGCAGCCCCGTCACCCAGGCGACGCGGGGGCTTATTTCACCCGAAGCCACCGGCTTGCCGGGCCGCCCTGCGTCCACCTCGCGGTCGAAGTAGTCGTTGAAGGCCGAGATGGAGAACTGCATGGCCGCTTCGACCGCGAGCAGTTGTACGAACCGCCCCAGCGGGGGCAACCCCTTCGCGGCAAGCGCCACGAACGCTCCCGCCACGACCACGGTCATGATGGAGGGGAGGGGGTGGAGCATGCGCCAGAATGCACCTATGCGGTTTGCGGCCTGCTGATCCGTGTGCAAACTACCCCTGTCGCCTGGCAGTTGAAACTGCGGGCTATTGTTACAAAGTCCCCCTACGGGGACTGCAGCGTTCGAAGGAAGTCCCCGTAGGGGGACTTTGTAGATATTGCTCGCGGTTTATGAATATTAACAACTGAATAAGGTAATAAACAGGCGTGAGAAGCGCCAGTAGGAGGCTCCCGTGAGTGCCCACGCCCGCACGGGTATCCTGCCGCTAATCTCCACCAGGGCAGGCACGGGAACCTGCCCCTACTCACCATTACCTTATTCAGTTGTTAATATTCATCAACCGCCGGGCAGGGGTTTGCTGTTTCGCCTCTGCTTGATACCAAGCGCCAGCAGTCCCAACCACCCCAGCAGCGACACGCCGCTTATCGCCAGGCCCACCTTGAAGATGGGCGGGTCGTAGTTGAACACCACCTCGTGCTCGCCCGGTGGGACCACTACGCCTTGCACGATATAGTTCGCCCTGTAGATGGGCGTTTCGGCGCCGTCCACGGTGGCCCGCCAGCCAGCCGCCCAGCTTTCGTTGACCACCAGCAGGCGGGGCTTCTCGGTGCGCAGCCGGACCCGTATCGTGCCGGGGATGTTCGCTATCGTCTCGAGGCTGTCCACCTCTGCTTCGGTAAGGGGCTGGCCGTTGCTGGCCGAGGCTACTTCGCCGGGTAGGCCGGCAGGGTCCTCTATGGTGGCCTCGTTGATCTCCTCCAGTTTCATTTCCTGCATACGCTGCCGAGCCGTCGCTTCGTCGGGCACTACCCGGATGCGGGAAGCCAGATATGCGTAGGGCCGGGCGTAGCGGTTCTCCCAGGCCACGAAGCTGTTGCGGTTGAGCCACGGCTCGTATATGTGGCCCTTCTCCGGGGTTGGCTGCCAGTCGTTCGGGTTGAAGTTGGAGGTAGTCACCAGCCACTTAACGCCCACCAACGACAACAGCGTGGCGCTAGGCCGGTCGAGCATCAGGTGGACCGGGTAGGCCGGGTAGGGCGAGGTGAAGGTGCCGGGACTCATCAGCCGGATGAAGACGCGGTAGCGATTGTCGATGGCGGGGTCGTAATAGCGGATGTCGGGGATGCGGTAGGCCATCAACCGGTTCGGCTCGGCCCACGCCGCGTCTATCGCTACCCGCTCGGTGATGCCTCGTTGCGCCAGGAAATCGGTCATTTCATTCGTGGGATAGAAGGTGTCCGAGGGCGATGTGACGTTGAAGTTCCAGTTGGCGCGTCCGAGGTCGAGCAATAGGAGGAGCACCGCCAGCGTCGCGAGCGCCCGCGTGCCGAGCAGCCCCGACACACGCGCCAATATGAGCGCCGCGCCCGCGCAGAACAGCGCCCCCGCCCACATTTTCCACGCCTGCATGTATGGGCCGGCCTCGGTACTTTCAACGTACCACGCCCGCCGCCCATCCACCAGGAAGAGCAGGCCCAATCCCACGAGGAGGAAAGTACCGAGTGCCGAGTATCGAGTTCTGAGCGGGAAAGGCCCAACATGGTGTTTGGCACTCGGCGCCTGGTATTCAAGGAGCCGTTGGAGTCCCATCGCGCCGAGGACGACCAGGCTCGCGGCGGCCACGGCTATGAGGCGGTAGTTGAGGCTGCTGCTGAAGCCGGGCAGGTTGCGCAGGAGGCTGAAAGGCGGGATGCCGTAGGCCATGCTGAAGCCGGTCAGGGCAGCAAGCGCCCAGAAGAGTGGTTTGCGCGGGGAGAGGGCCTGGCCCAACCGCCGGGGGAAGGTGGTGTCACCCTGGGCGTGGGCCGCGCGCGGGGAGAATAGGGCAGCCGCGAGGCCCCAAGCTGCCAGCAGCAACGTCAGCGCGCCCACGTAGCCGTTGATTTCGAGCCAGTTGAGGGGGCCGTGCCAGGAGTCGGCCCAGCCGAAGCCGTTGGGGCTGAGATAGGTGAGGGCGGCATCGGGCGGCAGCGAGGTCAGGTGGGTGGTGGAGCCTTCCCTCGCGATCCACTGCCAGCTAGAGGTGAGCACCCCCAGCAGCGGCAGGAACTGGGCGGCCGCTATACCCGCCCCGAGCGCGCCCGCCCCCAGCAGCCCGGACAGGGAGGCCCACTTTTGCCTGGGAGGCATGCCGGAGGCCCCCACCGCAGCCAGGACGAACGCCCCACCTAGCGCGAACGCATAGAAGGCCGTCTCGACGTGCCCGGCGAGTAGCTCGGCTGCTACGAACGCCCCGAACGCGGCCAGCCAAAGGAGGCGGCGGGTGTCCACCCAGGCGAGCGCGGCAAGGAGCAGCCAGGGCATCCAGGCGAGGGCCTCGGTGTGCGGCCACTGCAACCAGGCCACCATCGGCCCCATGAGCTGCCCCGCTACCGAGCCGAACACGGCAGCTGGCCTCCCAAGCCCCAGCCGCCGCAACAGCAGGCCCATCCCCAGGCCCATCAACGCCCATTTCAGGGCCGCTAGGAAGCCCAGGCCCCAGGCGGGGGGTAGCGCCAGCCAGAGCAGGTTGAAGGGCGAGAGCACCTGCGACTGGTAGTTGGCGTGGAAGTGGGTGCCCAGCGCGTTGTAGGGGTTCCAGAGGGGGAAGCGCCCGGCCCTGAGCTCGCCACGGGCGTAG
>DASVQO010000126.1:0-5076 GCA_036389075.1 Chloroflexia bacterium
TTTCTATAGCGGGGGCCAGGACAACAACCAGCAGCGCGACTACAACCGTCGAGTGCAGATGCTCAGCACCGTGCTACAGCCGCTGCTGGTGGACGCGCCGCCGGCCGACTTCACCGTGCTGGCCGTGGCCTGGGGCCCCTCCCCGCCGGGTGAGTTCCGCGTGCTCGATCGCAGCACCCGCACCGAGGACCTGAACGTCTGGACGAGCCAGTTGCAGGTGGTGGGTGGGGGTGCGGGGCAGGGCCGGATAACCCAGGGTACGCTGGCCGCCATGCGGTACGTTCCCGGCGCTAACCCGGCGTGGCAGCCGTTCGACGGCTCCGCTGTGCCCCTCAACCCCTTCACCACGGTGCAGTTCCGCCTGCCCCAGGGCACGCAGCCCGATAGCCTTGCCCTCCAATACGAAGCGAGAGCCGGCCTGCCGGGCAGCCCGCTGGAGATATTAGCCTTCAACGTCCGCGCCGGGACATGGGACAGGGTGGCCGAAATAGCGGGGGGCCAATCGCAGCAAGCGAACGTCCCGATAAGCAACCCGCGCGATTACACCGGCCCAGGGGGCGACGTGACCCTGCGCATCGCGCCCGCCGCCGGCTCGACGGCCACCGGGGCCGCTTTTGACACGTTCACCCTGGCGCTCAACGGTGGCGAATAGCAAGCGGCGACAGAGCACAAAGATGAGCACGCACCAGTCGGCGCCGGCAAAAGCCGGTACTCCGGGAAGGCCACGATGTACCACGCACGTTCGATAAGGCTCGGGGTGATAGTAGCAGCGGTCGCAGTAGGCATAATGGTTGGCCTACTCGCGTGGGTGAGCGACCGGGCCTGGGCGGCGCGCGACAGCAGCACGCTGCGAGATAGCGCCACAGCGGCAGCGCAACCCACCGCGAGCACAGGCAACGCTAAAGAGGCGCAGGCGCAAGCGGAGGGCTGCGCGCCTGCCTGGCAGCACGTGGCGGGTACGGATGTGCCGGGCAGGTTCAGCGACCTAAAGAGCATAGAGGTTATAGCCGAGAACGACGTTTGGGCCGTGGGCCTGGAACGAGCTGGGACCTACGTCTCCATGTCCGATGTGCTCATGCAGCACTGGGACGGCAGCACATGGACGCGTGCCCCGTTTCAGGACCAGACCCTATCCGGCTGGGTAAGCGAACTGGCGGATGTAGATGCCGCGGCCTCCGACGACGTGTGGGCTGTGGGTAGCGCTAATGACGGCGTCAACGTATCACGCCTCTTGATTATGCACTGGAATGGGACCTCCTGGACCCGCTTGCCCGACCTGGAGGGGCTTGGACCTCAGGCAGGATTGGGCGCGGTGGAAGTGGCTGCCGCCAACGACGTGTGGGCAGCCGGCTTTGACGGCACCTATGAGACTGGCCTTGAGGCCCTGGTGCTGCACTGGGACGGCAACCAGTGGAGCAAGGTACCCCTGCCGAAGCTGGGAGATGACGTCACTGAGTCCCAATTGCGTGCTATGACCTTGATCGCACCCGACGATATATGGGCGGTCGGCTCGGTGGCGAAAGACCCACCCTACTACGGGGGCGTGGGGCACCTTATACTGCACTGGGACGGCACCGCCTGGAATACGGTACCGACCACGGGGCTTGAGCCGGAGAGCAGTTCTTGGCGTGACATGATGTCCCTCGTAGCTATCGACGGTACAGCCTCAAACGACGTCTGGGTGGTCGGGTATCACAATGACTTCGTCTACAACCCCGGCGTCACCAGGGACCATGTGCCCGGCCTCTTTACCGCGCACTGGAACGGTAGTGTATGGACCCCGGTACCCGGCCCGCCCGTAGATGCTACAAGCAGCGGGCTGCTGGATGTGCTGGCGCTGGCACCCGACGACGTATGGGCTGTGGGCATGACAAGGCAACTGTGTTGTTATCGAAAGACCCTGGTCGTGCACTGGGATGGCGTCTCGTGGAGCGTGGTGCCCAGTTTCTCCGAGGGTTCGGGCGGCCAATTGTTCGGCATTGACGCGCTGCCCGGGGGCGAGTTATGGGCGGCGGGAGCCTACACAGCGGACAGGCGCACGCAAGCCCTCGTGGAGCGCTACACAAGCCTATGCCCGCCGCTCCCGCCCGCCTGCGCGATTACGTTCAGCGACGTGCTCGCGGACAATACTTTCTATCCCGCCGTGCGCTGTACGGCCTGCATGGGCATCGCGAACGGCTACGCGGACGGCACATTCCGGCCGGGCGAGACGGTTACGCGCGGCCAGATGGCGAAGATGACCTCCAATGCCGCCGGGTTCTCCGACCCGATAGAGTACGCAGGGCCAGACTACAGCGTGTGGGCCGACGTGCCCGTGACCCATACTTTCTTTATCTACACGCAGCGCCTGGCTATTCACGATGCAGTGGAGGGTTACCGGTGCGGCGAGGACATGCCCCCGGACCGGTGCGGGTACAACCTCCAGTATTTCCACCCCGCCGAGAAGGTGACCAGGGGGCAGGCCGCCCAATTTGTATCCAGGGCCGCTTTCCTCTACGAAGTCGTCCCACCCGGCCGGCAGACGTTTGCCGACGTGCGGCCCGGCCAGCCCTTCTGGGCGGAGATAGAGCGCGTGGCCGAACACGGGGCTATAAGAGGCTACCCGTGCGGGACGCGGCCGGACGAGCCGTGCGACTCTAAGCACAGGCCGTACTTCCGCGCTGCGGAGCACGTATCGAGGGGCCAGGCGGCCAAGTTCCTGGCTAACATCTTTTACGCGGATTGCGCCGCGCAGAACGCAGGGCAGTAAGGCAAGGTACCCGTCTTAGCTGTGTTGATTGACCTGGAAGGTAGCTTATGCCCGATTACATAGTCGAAACCGAAAACCTCACCAAGCAGTACGGCAGCTTCACGGCGTTGCACGAGCTTAACCTGAGCATCGAGCGCGGGTCGATACACGGCTTCATCGGCCCCAACGGCGCGGGCAAGACCACCACGATGCGCATCCTGGCTACCCTGCTGGAGCCGACCAGGGGGCAGGCGTGGGTGGCGGGCTACCCGGTGACGCAGGAGGTGCACGAGGTGCGCCGCAAGGTGGGCTACATGCCCGACTTCTTCGGCGTGTACGACAACATGAAGGTCTGGGAGTACCTCGACTTCTTCGCCGCCGCTTACCACGTGCCCCAGGCCCGCCGTAAAGGCATGATAGACGACCTGCTGGCGCTGGTGGACCTCAACGTGAAGAAAGAGAGCTTCGTGGAGGAGCTGTCGCGGGGCATGAAGCAGCGCCTGTGCCTGGCCCGCACGCTGGTGCACGAACCCGACCTGCTCATCCTGGACGAACCCGCCTCCGGCCTCGACCCGCACGCGCGCATCGAGTTGCGAGAGCTGCTGAAGGAGCTGCGGTCGCTCGGCAAGACGATACTGGTGTCGTCGCACATCCTGACAGAGCTTGCGGAGATGTGCACCCACGTGGCGATTATAGAGCGGGGTAAGCTGTTGGTGAACGGGGGCGTGCAGGAGATACTGTTCGCCATGCAGCCCGCCCGTGAGGTCTACGTCAGGGTGCTAAGCAAGGCGGACGAGGCGTCGAGGCTGCTGTCCACCATGCCGGGCGTGTTGAGCGTGCGCATGCTCCCGGCAAACTTCCGGCAGGGCCCGGGCAACATGCCGCTCTCTACGCCTCTCCCCGTAGCAGCGCCAACCACGGAGGCCAATGGCAGCGGCACCCCGGCACCGCCCGGCGCACCTCCCGCGCCCGACGGAGGAATACACATACCGCCACCCCCCGGTACCGTACCGGAGCAAGGCATGGCGTACCTCGGCGGCCCCGCCACCCTCCACACCCGCGTCACCGGCGACGACGCCCTGCTACACACGCTGCTATCGCAACTCGTGGGGCACGACATCCCCGTGTACGGGTTCGAGGAAGTCACCGGCAACCTGGAAGACATAGTCCTGCGCACCCCGAAGGGCCTGGTGCAATAGGAATTTCGAATTGCGAATTTCGAATTGCGAACTGCGAATTGACAGTAAGAGACGGAAACGCAAAGACGCAAAGGACGCGCAAAGATTAGGGACTGTTTAGCTAGGTGCCACTCGTCACTTGTAATTCGCAATTCGAAATTCGCAATTCGAAATTCTTGAAGGGTAGGGGGAGCAATGCAGATTAACCCTGTAATCGTGAAAGAGCTTCGGGGGCGCATGCGGGGGCCGCGAGCGACTGTCGTGATGACGATCTACCTGGCCGTGCTCACGGGCGTGACGCTGCTGTTCTATTGGATGCTGACGGCCAGTGGCGGCTTCTCCAACCCGCAGTCGGCACAGGTGGGCAAGTTCCTCTTTTACGTGCTGGTGGTCTTTCAGATGATCATGGTGGCGCTGCTCACCCCGGCCTTTACCGCGGGCTCGATTACCTCGGAGCGCGAGCAAAAGACCTTCGACCTGCTTATGACCACCCTGCTGCCCGCTCGCTCGGTAATATTCGGCAAGCTGGGGTCGGCCCTGTCCTACGTGGTGCTGCTCATCATCGCCATAGCCCCGCTCGAGAGCTTGGCTTTCATGTTCGGGGGCGTGTCGCCCGAGGAGATCGTGCTGTCGCAGGTCGTGATGCTCATGGCGGCGCTATTGTTCGCCTCGGCGGGCATCTTCTGGTCGTCGTTGCTCAAAAGCAGCGTGGCGAGCAACGTGCTCACCTACGGCACGATGCTGTTCCAACTCATCGGCATCCCCGTGCTCTACCTTGTTATCGTCACCACGACGGGCACCCAGAGCGCGCCAGGCCAGACCCGCATGGTTGACACGCCGGAGTTCTGGTACACCAGCGGCATCGTGCTGTCGTCCCACCCGCTCATCGCCATGATAATCAGCGAGACGTTCATCTCGAACGGCGACCCGCTCTTTGTCTATAGCTCGACGCAGTACATGAGCGGCAAAGAGTTGCTCGTGGTGTCGCCGTGGCTGCTCTTCTGCATCGAGGCGCTGGTCTTTAGCGCTATATTCGTGCTAATCGCCATCCGCGCGGTGCAGCCGGTGCACATCGCCCGCGAGGCTAAGAGGGCCGCGCCGAGCCAGGGGCTTGTGCCCGTGGAAGCGCATCACGGGGAGCAGCTGCCGCCCCCACCTCCTCCACCAACC
>DASVQO010000127.1:0-10117 GCA_036389075.1 Chloroflexia bacterium
AATCAAAGTTTGGAGAGTACAAAAAGGACCAGGGTACGTGATGTCGTATCCTGGTCCTTTTTGCAAAGAACACCATCTAGAATCTTGGCGCGTTCTTGGCGTCTTGGCGTCTTGGCGTTTCCGTCTGATCGCGTGGACAACTCTGCCTGTGGGTAGCCACGGTTTTATAATGTGCTGAATAAGAGGGGGCTGATATGCAGCTATTCTTTGAGCAGGCTTTTATTTTCCGGGACACGGACTTCATAACGATGGCGCGCGTGGGGTTGGCCTTCATACTTGGGGGCATAGTGGGCTACGAGCGCGAGAGGGTGCAGCGCCCCGCCGGGCTGCGGACACACATGCTGGTGTGCGCGGGTTCGGCCTGCTTCACGGTAGCCTCGGTGTTCGGGTTCGAGGGGCTGGGCACAGTGCGCGACCCGGCCCGCCTCGCGGCCCAGATTATTACGGGCATCGGCTTCCTGGGCGCGGGCACGATCTTCCGCACCGGCTCCACTGTGCGCGGCCTGACTACCGCTTCCAGCATCTGGATTACGGCGGCTATTGGCATCGTGGCGGGCCTGGGGCTGCTCTCTCTCGCCGTTTTTACTACCCTGCTGACCTGGATCGCCCTGTTCATGCTCAAGGGCTTCGAGGCCAGGAGGGCGAGGCGCGTAGCGGCGTCGGGCGAACCTTCGATAGTCGGCAAGACCGAGGCGGAGGACGACGAATAGGGCCGCTATGTCGTCCGGCGGGTCAGCGGTTGAACAAACGCAGCACGACGTTTAGAATAATCGTGAGCACGATGCTCAGGAGAAGCATCGTCGCGATTGGCGCAATGCAGGTAAAGTTGCCATTGGAGAAGGTGAAGTCGCCCGGCAGCTTACCCAGGAAGTTGCTGCGGCCCATCACCAGGAACACCACGCCCAGCAGCAGCACGACCGCCCCAAGCGCGATGAGCACTTTCCCCAGTTGATCGTATTGCATGTCGCCATCCCTTCCAGCGCACCCGACGCGCGCAACTAGCTAAATGACCGCTTTCAAATACCGACTCTCCGTTAGACGCGCCGCGATACTGATTGCGCTCCTGGCGGTGTTGCTCACCCTGGCCGGCTGTCTCGAACAGTCGCAATCTACACGCGTGCCCGGCGGTGCGGTGAACAACTTCTTCCTCCACCTCTACGCCGGGGAGCTGGACGACGCCCGTGTCTACTTCGCACCCGGCCTCGTAACGCCCTCCCCAGAACTTGACCAGTCGCTCAAGGAGGCTTCTAACCGCCTGCGCCACTACGAAATACAGCGGCAAAAGCCCGCAACCGAGGAGCTTTCCGACGGCCAGGTGCGCGTCACCCTCAAGGGCCGCGTGCGCCCCCGCCCTCAGCCCGGCCAACCCACGCCCACCCCCGACGAAGGCTGGCAGGCCACCGACATCCTCACCGCCCGCCTGGTCGAGCGAGGTCCAGGTTGGCGCATCCTCGACTTCGAGCTAAAGTGCTGCCCGTAGCTTATAAGGACGGAACCGCCAAGACGCCAAGGACGCCAAGGGCGCGCCAAGTTAATTACGGTTCACCGCAGAGACGCAGAGCACGCAGAGGTTACGCAGAGATTAAGAAGGGTTTGGTAAGGGGCAAGGGACAGCATCTACTCTAGCATTCTGACTCTGGTAAGAACACCCTCAATTCTTCTCGGCGTACCTCTGCGTGCTCTGCGTCTCTGCGGTGAACTTTCAGTCCGTCTTTGCACCTTCCTGCCACTGTGGGCGGTCCCGTTTCATTATTCCTGGTAGTCGGTGGCGAGGAGGACGGCGAATAGGGCCATCATGGCGGCGATGATGCCGAGGTCGCGCTTCTGGGAGCCGGTGATCTGGCCGTGCCGCCAGCGCCCGGTGAGTTGCAGCACGTAGAGCGACATATAGGTGAACTGGGTCGCCATGTAGATGAAGTGGTAGTAGCCGAGCATGTTCCAGCGCCAGGGGCGGGTCATCGTCCAGTTCACCATGCCGTTGCGGCCCTGGCCCACGTGGAACATAAGCGAGATGAGGCTGCCGCCTACGATGGCGGGCACGGCGGTGCGCCCGGTCAGCCTGGGCCGCCACGCCTTGAAGGCATTGATCATCAGGCAGTTCACCACGGGCAGAATCACCCCGTCGCCCCAGATAGCCGAGCGGAAGGTGAGCGTGGGGCGGTGCTCCTTGATGAGCGGGTGGTCCACCAGCAGCATCACCACGTTGGTGCCGCCGGACACCCCCAGGGCCGCCGCGAAAGTAATCGCCGCCGTCTTGGCCCATAGCCGTAGGTCGGCGCTCCTTATCTTGTCCGTCATTGCCATTCCCCTCTCACCTCCAACCGATTTAGAATTTGGAATTTAGAATTTAGAATTTGCTCTGATACCTAATAAATCCTAAATCCTAAATCCTAAATTCTAAATCGGTCTATCGCAACTCCCGTGCCCGCGTAAGAGCGCTATGTTATAATGTCTCACCCCACGAGCAGGAGGCTTACGCCGTGCTTTCATCAGCCCGCCATTCGCCCAGCGACACCACCCGCATGGCAGCCCGCGTCCACTCGATCACCGAGTCGGTCTTCTCCGAGATGAGCAGGCTCGCGGTGGAGCACAACGCTGTGAATCTCTCCCAGGGCTTCCCCGACTTCCCGGCGGAAGAATGGCTCAAGGAAGCGGCGAGGGAGGCCGTGGCCCGCGACGTGAACCAGTACGCCCCCAGCCAGGGCACGCTGCGGCTGCGCAAGGCCATCGCGGCTAAAGCCGAGAGCTTCATGGGCCTCACGTTCGACCCGGCGCAGGAAATCACCGTCACGAATGGGGCCACCGAGGCTATTTACGACGTGATACAGGCGCTCGTAGGCCCGGGCGACGAGGTGATCGTGTTCGAGCCTTACTACGACTCCTACGTGCCGAGCATCGTGTTCGCGGGCGGCACCCCCCGCTTCGTAACGCTCGATTCCCCCGATTGGAGCTTCGACCGCGACCTGCTTGTCTCCCTGTTCAACGAGCGCACGCGGGCCATCATCCTGAACACGCCCCACAACCCCACCGGCAAGGTCTTCTCCCAGGACGAGATGGAGCTAATCGCGGACCTGTGCAAGCGGTACGACGCGCTCGCCATCACCGATGAGGTGTACGAGCACCTGGTGTTCGACGGCAACCGGCACGTCTACTTGGCCGCCCTGCCCGATATGCAAGAGCGCACCGTGACCATCAGCTCCGCCAGCAAGACCTTCTCGGTAACGGGCTGGAAGGTCGGATACGTGCTCGCCCCACCAGACCTCACCGAAGCCTTGCGCCGCATCCACCAGTTCGTGACGTTTTGCTGTTCCGCGCCGATGCAGGAAGCGGTCGCCCTCGGCATCGAAACCGCGCCGGAGCGGGGCTATTACGAGCAGCTACAGCAGGCGTACAATGCTCGCCTCGACAAGCTGTATGGCTACCTGCAACAAGCCGGACTAAACCCCATCAGGCCGCAGGGCACATTCTTCATCATGTCGGACATCTCCGCGCTCGGCTTCGAGAACGACGTGGAGTTCGCCCGCTACATGACCGCCGAAGTGGGTGTGGCCTGCATACCGCCCTCGGCTTTCTACAGCAACCCGCAGTCCGGGGCGCACCTCGCCCGATGGTGCTTTGCCAAGCGCGACAGCACCCTGGATGCGGCGGGCGACCGGCTCGTGGCCTGGGCGAACCAGGGTGGCAAGGGTTGAGGACACGGGGCGCTAAGTGGAAATTAGGATTTAGGATTTAGAATTTAGGACTTGGTAGATATCCGAGCAAATTCTAAATTCTAAATTCTAAATCCCTGACGATATAGAAGGATAGTATGGACTTCAATCTGACGGCACATCAAATAGAGCTAAGGAACAGGATACGGAACTTCGCGGAGAGGGAGCTTGCCCCCACGGTATCGGAGCGGGACGACGCCGGGACGTTCGATAGGTGGGTGTTCGACAAGTGCGTGGAAGCGGGGCTGGCGGGGCTGCCCTTTCCCGAAGCGTATTGCGGGGGCGGTGGCGGCATCCTGGACTACATCATCGCACTGGAGGAGATTGGGCGGGTGGAGTCGGCGCAGGTGCTGGTGCTGGCCTCGCACGTGGCCCCGATGACTTGCCTGCTGCAACACGGCACCGAGGAGCAGAAGCAGCGGTGGCTCGCCCCGATGTGCAAGGGGGAGACACTGGCCTGTTTCAGCCTCACCGAGCCGGGGGCGGGGTCGGACCCGGCCTCCATGAAGTCGCGGGCGGTGCGCGAGGGCGACGGCTACGTGCTGAACGGGCGCAAGACGTTCGCCACCAACTCGGGCGAGGCCGACGTGTACATCCTTTTCGCGATGACCGACCCGGAGGCGGCGGGGCGGGGCATCAGCGCCTTCATCATCCCCCGCGACACGCCGGGCCTGTCGTTCGGCCAGCCGATACAGAAGATGGGCGTGCGGACGTCGGTGCAGCGAGAGATTTACCTTGAGGACGTGCGCCTGCCCGCCGAGCACTTGCTGGGGCAGGAGGGGCACGGCCTGCGCATCGCCCTGGCCGCGCTGGATGTGGGGCGTATCGAGATCGCGGCGCAGGGCGTGGGGCTGTCGCAGGGGGCGTATGACTTCGCGCTGAACCACGCCAAAGGCAGGGTGCAGTTCGGGCAGGCTATCGGGCAGAACCAGGCCATCAGCTTCATGCTGGCGGATATGCACGTAGCCACCGAGGCCGCACGGATGCTGACCTACCGGGCCGCTTTGTCCTACGACGAGGGCAAGCCCTTCGCCAAGGAAGCGGCTATGGCCAAGCTACTCGCCACCGATACGGCCATGAAAGTCACTACCGACGCGGTGCAAATCCTGGGGGGCTTCGGCGTGACCAAGGCCAGCCCCGCCGAACGCTTCATGCGCGACGCCAAAGTCACCCAGATATACGAGGGCACCAACCAGGTGCAGCGCATGGTGATCGCGGGACATATTATGAAGTGATGAGTTTTGAGTAGAGGTAGCAGGTATAAAAGAAAGATCCCACGGGGGTAGCCTTAAGTGGGATTTTTCTTTTAAGGTACTTGTGCGCCGACGAAGTTGTCTCCTTAGCAGTTGTCTCGAAACGATTGTGTCGAATGTCAGCACCCAAAGCCCCATCTTTGTCATTTCGAGCGCAGCGAGAAATCTCGTCCTCCACATAGATGTTCCCCGTTTCTCGCGATACTGTGGCAGTAAATAGCGTACTGCAAGAAAGGTGCAGCTTGGGTGCTGAAGGACGAGATTTCTCGCTGCGCTCGAAATGACAGGGGCGGGGCTTTAGGTGCTGACATTCGACGACGTTGTTCTTGAGGTAGCCGCAAGTATTTTTCATATGCCTAGTTCTTCTACCCACAGCCGCAGAATGCCAGTGGCCCTCTGCACGGCGCGGATGTTCTCCGGCTCGTTGAGCCAGCGGCTTACACCGGAGGGGTGGGGCAGGGGCAGGTAGCGCACGCCGTCCTTGATTACGCCGGTGCCCACCACCGCGCTTAGGGAAGGCACCCGGCCCAGGAAGGTCTGTATCGCGAGCAGGCCCACGAGCACGACTATATCGGGCCGCAGGAGTTCCATCTGGCCGTCGAGCCAGGGGCGGCATAGGACTTGTTCTTCGGGCGTGGGCACGCGGTCGCCTCTCGCGCCGGGGAGGCGGCCGGGGTAGCACTTGGTGACGGCGCTGAAGTGGATTTTGCGCCAGAAGTCCTCGCGCGGGATGCCCCCGGCCTCCATCCAGCCGCGCAGCTTGTCGCCCGTGATACCGGCGAAGGGTTTGTACTCGGTGGTAGCTCGCAGGCCGGGTGCCTGGCCCACCAGCAGCACGCGCGGGAGGGGTGCATCCGGGTCGGGGTCGCGGGCCAGGGGCACCGACTCGCGCTCGTCCAGGTAGCCCGCCGCGTGACACCGCCTGCACGCCCGCAAGCGCACATTCAGCTCCAGCAGCCTCTCACGACGGGTGGCCTCACCTGGATCGGTGCTATGGTCTACCCGCGGCTCTCCCGTTCGACTCATGGTATCGACTTTCTAGCTTGCTCGGATATGCAGGAGACGGAAACGCCAAGACGCCAAGTCGCCAAGGACGCGCAAAGAGGATTAGTAGTTCGGGGAGAGAATAGCATCATGGCGTTCGGTGTCAGAGTGAAGGAGGTAGAGGCGAGGTGCGGAGGGAGAATCTATCTACCGATAGGAACTGCTTAACATCTGTAGATAGATTCCTGGTTGTCGGGGCATCGTGCATAGCGCTGCTACGAACCCTAAACCTCTTAGTCCTGGCGTTCCTGGCGGTTCCGTCTCCCGCTTTTAGATCATCTATTTGACGAGGCTCTTGAGGGCTTCCAGGTTGATGGGGTCCATCTCGATGGGCTTGCCGTCCGGCCCCTTGTCGCCTTCCTTGGGGGTTTCGAGTATCTTGGGCACGTTCTCGAACCGGGGGTCGTTCATGATGAAGCGGAACGGCTCAAGGCCGAGCGCGCCCTTGCCTATGTGCTCGTGGCGGTCCACGCGGCTGCCAAGCCCCTTCTTCGAGTCGTTCACGTGTATGGCGCGCAGCGTGTCCAGGCCCACTATGCGGTCGAACGACTCGACCATGCGCTCGTACTTGTACTCGTCGCTGAAGTCGAAGCCCGCCGCGAGCAGGTGGCAGGTGTCCCAACAAACGCCCACACGCGCCCGCGCCTGATCGCTGAGCTGTTGGCGAACGTCGCGCAGGTGCTCGAAGGCGTAGCATAGGGACGTACCCTGCCCGGCCGTCGTTTCCAGCAACACCATAACGTCCTGTCCGGGCCGCTCGCCAATTACCCGCTCGATGGCCGAGGCAATCCGCTCAAGCCCCTGTTCCTCGCCCGAACCCATGTGCGCGCCCGCGTGGGTCACGAGGTTGGGGATGCCCAGGGCTTCGCAACGGTCCAGCTCGTGGGCAAAAGCCTGGATAGACTTCTCCCAGAGGGCGTCGTCGGGGCTTGCCAGGTTGATGAGGTAGGAGTCGTGGGCCACGAGGTCGGTGTTGGCAAACGGCACGGAGTCGCGGAACTCCATGAACAAGCGCGAATCGTCGTCGGAGAGGGGCTTGCCGGCCCACTGGCTCGCGTTCTTGGTGAACAACTGGACGACGGTGCAGCAGTTCTTCTGCCCCAGTTCGAGGGCCTTATAGTAGCCCCCGGCAATGGACATGTGGGCACCCAGTTTCAACAGTTAGCCTCCGGGGAAAAGATAGTGGGGCGGCAGCATAGGCCGCATGGAGATTGTAATCGCTACGGAATTATAACGGATGGAAATGCCCGCGGACGACCCGAATCTCTGGGTTGTGTGGATGTAACCTCAGGCGATTCGAGACGTTAACCAGATACGAGATAGCTATCGCAACTTAGATCGCTTCAATAGGAACATAAAGATGGACAACCCCGAGGTCCTGGTCTATTTTTGGACGCGCACCCTGTTCGTGTGCGGGCTGCTGGGAGCGGGAGGTATCATGCTCGCCCTCGAACGCACCCACGTGCGGCGATTTGCCTCCAAGCTGCTGGTGGGTATGGCGGTATTCAGCGCGCTGGCAGCCGGCATACCGTTGTGGATCCCGAACCCTCACGTGGACTACATGGTGCCGGTAGTGCCTTTCGCCCTGGCATCAGTCGTGGTTGGTCTGCTGGTTGGCTTGCTGTGCAGGCACGTATTGAAGGGGCATGGCCTGCCGGTAGCCTTCGCGATTTCGGGGGGCGGGGCTTTGCTGTACGCGCTGCTAACCGACCTGGACGTGCTGGCCTTTGAAGGCCGGAGCGGGCATGGCCGGGGCCTGTACGTGCTCCCGGCTGCCCTCGCGGGGGTGCTGCTGGCATGGCTGGTCACTTCGCGCCAGGCCGGGCGGGCATTCTACGTGGTGGGCTGGGTGGTAGTTACGGCCACGTGGTTGCTGGCGCTCTACACCGGCGAAGTAGCTACCCTGGAGGATGCTCACTGGTACGCCGCGTACCAGGCGAGCGAGCCCGCTACCCAGGCGGCAAGGCTGGCGCAGGTGGGGCAAAGTCAGCTTGTGGCAAGCGTCGCGTACCTTGCCGGGTCGTTGCTGCTGCTCGCTCTACCGTTCATGCCCCGGCGGGACCGCCACCGCTCCCAGCCCGAAGATGCGGCGACACCTGTCAAAGCCGTTGTGGCGCGCGGCTAGGTCCTTCCACCTGGTGGAGGCAAGGCAGTGTGCATGTCTCAGCTACCCTGCGAGGCCACCACCGTGGGCGCATGACTGGTCTCCAGCGACTCCGCTATCACCGCGACAGCGGCGGTGACGGCGCTGCCCATCTCTTCGAGGCTGAGACCGCCTTCTTCCACCACGCCGCGCAGGTTGGGCAGGTGGATGAAGCCCACGGGCAGGTGGGGCTGCGCCTCCCGCGCCCAGGCAAGGGCCTTGTAGGTAGCGAAGTTGCACAGGTAGCCGCCCGCGTCGTCCGATACCCGCACCGGCAGACCGAGGGTCTCGATGCTAGTGACGATCTGCTCCACGGGGAGGGTGCTGGCAATGGCTTCCTCGCCCCCCTCATCAATCAGTGGGCCGGGTGGCTGATTACCGGCGTTGTCCGGGGTCTCGCCGCACTTGTTCAGCCCCCGCGACTCTACGGAGATATAGGCCCGCTTGTTCGCAAGGCCGAGCATGAGGATGGCGTCGGGGCGGACCTCCTCGATGTAGTCCTTGAGGGCCCGCCAGGTGCCTTCCCAGTCAACGGGGAGGCGGCGGCCCACCACTCGGAGACCGCCGACGGTCTCGTCGTCGAGCCTGCGGGCCACCTCCCAGGAGGGGTTCACGGGCCATTTGCCGAACGGCTCGAACCCTGTCAACAGCAACGTGCCAGCCATATTCTCTCCATGCGACGCTTACCGGGTTATCTCCATGCGTAGGGCGTCGTTCACTCGGTTGAAATAGTTGAACAGCCCGCACACGGACACAAGCTCGATTAGCTCGTCGCGCTCGAAATGCTGTAGCAGCCGCTCCCATAATTCATCGCTCACCGCGTGCCCCGACTCCGAGATGCGGTCGGCAAGCTCCAGCGCCACCAGCTCCTTTTCGGTGAAGAGCGAAGGGTCTAGAATCGCTACCTTTAGCCCGGCGATCTTCTCCTCGGGCACCTTTACCCGCCGCAACGCGGCAGTGTGGGAGGCCATTCAATAGGCGCACTTGTTGTTGGCGCTGGTGCGGACGGCGCACATCTCCTTCAGCGCGAACTCGACCGTGCCCTTACCGAACACGGCGTTCATGTGCGCTTCCATGGTGAGCATGATCTCAGGGCGGCGGGCCACCGTGCGGAACATGTTGGGGATGTTGCCGCGCAGCTTCATAAAGCGGTCGAACACCGAGCGCACTTCGGGTGAGACTTCGTCGGGATCGGTCACGGGGATGCGTGGCGGCATGCACTTCCTCCTCTGGGGCGACTATACGGACTCGCCACATTTTACCACAAGCTCAGGGACGTTCTCTGCACGCGCCAAATCGCCTCGACGCCAAGCGCTGAGGCTGATGTTGCCCAACACACTCACACGGGCATATGGCCGGTTGGCGGGCGATACAGGCTCAGGTCGCTTGCGACTCCCCCGGCCTATGGTAGCTGATGCTCTTGCCCTTTGCCAGGGCCTCTAGCGTCTCTTCGACGGTCATCAGGACCGTCGTCTCGACCTTTGCCAGGGCACCGCCCGCCGAGATGGCAAGCACAACGCCTACCATCGAGACGTTGTCGGGGGCCTCGAAGATCGCGTAGCCGTCGTATTCGCCGAAGCCATACCAGAAGCCGTGCAGGGAGCCACCTACCTGCTCGATGTAGGAGCGCGCGGCATCGCGGCGGTCTTCGGGGTTCTGAATTAGCCGCGACCACGTCTCAGGCGTATAGCTGAAGCGCATGAGATAGACAGACATAGCACCTCCTATTCGGGGGTTGTGAAAACCCACATGCCCCAGCCACAGTACAGGGGCTTCCCGTGCCGACGCGTTTAGCTATGCGGCGAACCTATTATACTTCTAGTGTCAACGCACCTGTCTTTCTACGGTGGCTAATGATGGAGTAACATTTAGCCGATAGCTTTCATCAAGGACGCTCTGACGGATGCAAGTCTCACAAGTGGTAATGGCAGCACCCAAAGGTGTCCTGTCATCCTTCGCTACGCTCA
>DASVQO010000128.1:0-1913 GCA_036389075.1 Chloroflexia bacterium
CACATCCAGTTGCTGTGGCTACCCACCTATGCTCCCTGGAACAACCCCATTGAGAAGTTGTGGCGCTGGCTCAAGCAAGAGGTGCTGCACAACCACCAGCTTGCCCACCAGTTCGACCTGCTCAAAGAGCAAGCCCGCACCATCCTCAACCGTTTTGCTCATGGCTCTACACAACTACTTCGCTATGTCGGCTTGCTTCCTCTCATTACCGCATTCAATTGTTAATCTTCATTAGTGGCAGGGCACCCCCACAGGGCACACCCCACAGGGCACCCTCCGCAGGGCACACCCGCAGGGCGAAGCAAGCTACCCTTGCAGCGCCAGCAGCGCCAGTGCTATATTCACCCCGTAGCTGATAATCCCCACCCGGCCGTCCCGCAGGGCCGCGCCCACTTCCTCAAGCGACACCCACTTCACCTCGAAGCCTTCCAGGTCGTCGTGGTCGGGCGGGGCCAGGGGGCGTGCGTCGCGGGCCAGGAAGAAGTGGCCCGTGCCGACGTGGCGGTTGGCATCCACCACAAAGCTCCCGAGGTGCCGCCAATCGTCGCTGGCGTAGCCTGTTTCTTCCAGCAGCTCGCGTTGCGCGGCGAGCAGTGGGTCCTCATCTTCCTCGACATAGCCCCCGACCACCTGCCAGCTTGACCTCCCCAGCCCGTGCTTGTACCCCTCAAGGATGAGCGCCTGTCCCGCTTCATTCAGCACGAACACGTTCACGTAGTCCCGCGTATGCACGATATGCCAGTCGGGAATCACCCGGCCACCGGGCAATCGCACCTGTTGTACGCTCACCTTCAGGAACGGGTGCTCGATCACAGGCTCGCTGCCGAGCACTTGCCAGCTTTCTTCGGACATAAGGTTCCTCGTATCGGCCGATAGGAATATGAAAACGCCAGGACGCCAGGGACGCGCAAAGTTTAGATGTTATTTGGAGGGTGCGGGGGCACGGGAAGCCGCCACAACGCTTGTACCAGCTATACCATCTCAAGGATGGTGCTGACGACCTGCTGCCACTCCTTCGTATCGGGGTTTATCACCTCGAAATGCTCCGCGCCGGGCAGCGTGACCAGCCGGACGTCGTCGCCGCGCTCCTGGGCAGCCTGAACGAATCGCTCGCTGATCTCGTAGGGCACGTTGGGGTCATTGGTGCCGTGGATGAGGCGCTGGGGCACCCCGGTGGGCAGCAGCTCTATGGGCGAGGCCAGGGCGTAGCGCTCCGGCAGAGCGCCAGGCGTACCGCCAAGAAAGTCCTCCACCACCCCGCTGCTCAACCGTAACTCCCAGCCACGCCGCAAGTCCACGACGCCCGCGAGGGGCACAGCCGCCTTCACCGGCAGGGGGTCTTCCACGTAGAGGGGGCCCCCGGGAGGAATGCGGTGCCGCGAGGCCGCCCAGGCTACCAGGTGCCCGCCCGCCGAGTGTCCCGCCACTACCACCCGCGCGAGGTCCAGGTTGTATTGTGGCGCTACTACCCGCAAGTGGTCCACCGCCGCGCCGACGTCCTGGAACGTCCCCGGCCACCCACCGCCGGGATTGCCCAGGCGCCTGTACTCGATGCTCCATGTAGCAAGCCCCACTTCCGTTAGTGCGCTCGCCGCGTGCCCCGCGTGCGTCAGGTCGTACCGCGACCGCCAGAAACCGCCATGTATGAAGACAACGAGGGGGAATTTGGAATTTGGAATTGCGGATTGCGAATTTTGGGGGAGGCGGAGGTCCGCGAAGTGGAATTCGCCGGGGCCGTAGAAGATGCGGTGTTCGGCGGGGGGTGGGTCTTGGGAGAACAGGTCACGAGCCATAAGGGCCGACCTCGTGGCGGCAGATTGGTTGCGGATTCCGCGGAGGAATTGATATATACGCATCAATGGTGATTTGCACCGGCTAGGCAAGGTGACGCCCTGTGGCTGAAGCCACGGGCT
>DASVQO010000129.1:0-2502 GCA_036389075.1 Chloroflexia bacterium
AGCCCGTGGCTTCAGCCACAGGGCACCCCCATAAGGCGAAGGGGCAGGGCTATCGCAGGGCACCCGCGCTTTCACCTTCCGATAATCCGCCCGCGGAAGCGTTAGCCCACCCCACATACATACGATGTATTAACACCGCACACTTGCGGCAATTCACCTGGCGGCAGATGAGTTGCCCTTCGAGCCTTCGAGCGGCCCTCGCCCCACTCTATGCAGGCGCGGGCAGCCGGGGCTTCTAAAAAACACACAAGGAGACACATCATGGTAGCGGTCTTACCAAAACGCGACGAGGTACCGGAAGAGCAGACCTGGGACATAAAGAGCGTGTACGCCTCCGACGAGGCCTGGGAAGAGGCATACAAGCAGGCCGAGCAGCAGATACCGGGTATGGGCCGGTTCAGCGGCAGGCTGGGCGAGTCGGCGGCGGTGCTGCTGGAAGCCTTGCAGGCCCGCGACCAATTCTTCGCTGACGTGCTGCGTGTCGCGGTGTACGGTGGCATGCAGGCCAGCGGCGACACCACCAACCAGGACTACCTTGCCCGCCAGGAGAAGGGGCAGGGGCTGATGGCGCGGGCGGGCGCGGCGGCGTCCTACTTCGAGCCTGAAATCCTGGCGCTGGACAAAGACAGGGTGACGGAACTGGTAGCGCAGGAGCCTGGGCTGGAGGTCTTCCAGCATTACTTCGAGAAGCTGGACGTGCAGCGCGAGCACATCCGCTCCGCCGAGGTGGAGAGCCTGCTGGCGGAGGTGCAGGACGTTACCTTTAGCTCCTACCGCATCCACACCGCGCTTGAAAACGCCGACCTGAAGTTCGCCACGATCAAGGGCGAGAACGGCGAGGACGTGGAGCTGATGCAGGGCAACGTGGACACCCTCATCCGCCACCAGGACCGTGAGGTGCGCAAAGCCGCCTGGGAAGCCTACGCCGACGGCTACATCAGCGTGAAGAACACAATGGCGGGCACCCTCTCCGGCCAGGTCAAGTCTGACGTGTTCTTCGCCCGCGCCCGCAACTATCCTAGCGCGCTCGACGCGGCCCTGGCGGGGGGCAACATACCGCGAGAGGTCTACTTCAACCTGCTCGACACGTTCAAGCGTCACCTGCCCGTTTGGCACCGCTACTACGAGATTCGCAAGCGCGCCCTGGGTGTGGAGTCGCTGCACGGCTACGATATCGACGTGCCGCTGCTGCGCTCCAAGCGCAACATCCCCTGGCAGGAGGGCTGCGATATAGTAATCGAGGGAATGAAGCCGCTGGGCGAGGAATACAACTCGGTGCTGAGCAGGGCGTTGCGCGAGCAGCGTTGGGTGGACATCTACCCCAACCAGGGCAAGGGGTCGGGGGCCTTCTCCTACGGCACCCACGGCACGCACCCGTTCATCATGATGAACTACGACGACTCGCTGGAGAGCGTGAGCACCCTGGCCCACGAGCTCGGGCATTCGATGCACTCCTACTTCTCCTGGCAGCACCAGCCGCCGGTCTACGCCTCCTACTCCATGTTCGTGGCCGAAACCGCTTCCAACTTCAACCAGGCGATGGTGCGCGCCCACCTGCTCAAAGGGGATATAGACCAGGACTTCGAGCTGGAGATACTGGCCGAGGCGATGAGCAACCTGCACCGCTACCTGTTCATCATGCCGACTCTGGGCCGCTTCGAGCTTGACTGTCACGAGCGAGTGGAGCGCGGCGAAAGCCTCACGGCGGACGGCATGTCCTCTCTCATGGCCGACCTGTACGCCGAGGCATACGGCGACGCCGTCACGGTGGACCGCGAGCGGGTGGGCATCACCTGGGCGCTGTTCCCTCACCTGTTCGGCAACTTCTATGTCTACCAGTACGCTACCGGCATCTCAGCCGCCAACGCGCTGGCCGAGGTCGTGTTGCAGGAAGGCCCCAGCGCGGCCGAGCGGTACGTGCGCTTCCTGAGCACGGGCGATGCGCTCTTCCCAATCGAAGCCCTCAAGGTCGCGGGCATCGACATGAACTCCCCCGAACCAGTGGAGCGGGCCTTCGGGGTGCTCACCCGCATGATCGACCGCCTCGACCAGATAGTGGGTGAAGGCCCGCTGGCTAAGTAATTACGAATTACGAATTACGAATTACGAATTACAAGATGCTCAACGTAATTCGTAATTCGTAATTCGTAATTCCCCGAAGGGGGACCGGATGCCGCGTGTGGCGGACACAGGGTTGTTGGAGAAGGCGCTGGATGGGGCGCGGTTGCTGTACGCTTACACGATGTACGTCAACGCGCCCCTTGACCTGGTGTTTCGCTTCACGGGCGACCCGGCTTATTGGTCGCACGACTTCGACGGCAAGCCGCTACCCAGCCTGGCGCTTGAGTGGGAGGGGCCGCCCTTTAAGCCGGGGTCCGTGGTGAAGCTGGCCGCCCGGCGCAACGACGGCACGCTCAGCAGCGTGGGCGCGGTGCGCATGGAGGTGCTCTACTTCGAGCGGAACGTGGAGCTGAGCTACCGCTACCTGACCGGCAGCCACCT
>DASVQO010000130.1:0-16604 GCA_036389075.1 Chloroflexia bacterium
ATCGCCATAACGGAGAAATCCTCAGCCAGCAGCAGCAAGCCTGGCTCGTCGAGGACCTGTGGTGCCTGTGGCCCTGTGGCACTGCTCAGAAGCAGAGCCGTGCGCAAACCCTCGGCGATGTGAGGGGCGACCCGGCCGATGAATGCCATCTCGGCTGTTGTGAAATGGGGGCTTGATCGCTCCCGGTGCAAACACATGAAGCCCCAGCACTTGCCGCTTGTGATGAGCGCCGCGCGCAGCTCGTCCCTAAGAGCAAGCGGAGCCAGGATATCCCGGTAGCGGGCGCTGCTCTCCAGTTTGTGCTCCGTCACCTCGGCCAGCCCGCTAACCACCTGCTTGCTATTTGTCAGCCACCTGAACTTGTTGACATCCTCATGAAGGAACTCATTCTCAATGAACTGCGGAGTGGCGCGTACCAGGATTTCGTCGGCTATAGCGCCGGTGAAAAGCAGTGTTGCAGGATCGGCGGTAGTGAAAAAGGCTACATCAATGGGGATGACTGTGCGGAGCCTCTTGATAATTTCGAGTCGTAGCGTGCGGGAGTCAAGCCCTGCATGACACAGCCGGATGATGTTGCGTCTGACACGTTCTGCGCTTTGCTGCTTCATAACCAGTCCTGCCTCTCCCAGACCGTGCTGTTCGCTCGTTCTAGTCGAAACGCTCTACCACCGTGTTGCCTTCGCCCTCTAATCTGCTTCCAGACATTATACACGCGGATTGTGCATCAGTATGATCCCACAAATCTGGGATTGTTCCGTTACATAGCTTCCGCTATGCTGCTCCCCAGGTGCGGGAGTCTGTTCCGCCGGTGAGTGTAATAACGTGATGAGGAAGACACAAGTCAAAGGAGAGTGTAACATGTCAGCTATTTCACACGAGGAGCACAAGGCGCTGGTGAGCCGTTTTGTCGAGGAGTTTTGGAACGGGGGGAACACGGCGGCTGCGGATGAGCTGATGACCGCTGATGCATCGATCTTTCTCCCCGGGATAGGGCAAGTGACCAAGGAGACTCTCAAAGAGTTCGCAACGACCTTACGCCAGGGCTTCCCTGACTGGCATTCCACGCTGGAACAGTTCATCGTGGAAGATGACCGGGTGGCCGAGCAGTGGACGGGACGCGGCACACATAAGGGCACTTTCCAGGGAATCGCACCCACCGGAAAGACGGTAGCGGTGCCCGGCTTTGTGTTCTACCGCATCACTTCCGGCAAGATCTCGGAGTTCCGTGGTCTGTTCGACGGCCTGAGTATGATGCACCAGCTTGGCGCTATGTAGTTCGAGCCGGCATTACGGACGTGCGCGCAAAGGCACCGGGTCTTGCATATGCAAGACCCGGATCGCGTGACCAGGACACGGCTGCGGGGTACGGGCAGCTCGTACTAGCAAGGCCCTGTTCAGGCTCCTGCTCATTTTCGTTACCCAAACAAAAAACGAGGGCTACTGACCCTCGTTTCGTGTCTGGAATTACCGCGTTCTAACCTGGGGTGCCGAAGGGGAGACTCGAACTCCCATGACCCTGCGGTCACTACGCCCTGAACGTAGCGCGTCTGCCATTTCGCCACTTCGGCATTGCACGGAATTATAGCAAATGGCGGCCTTGCCTGTCAAGCAACTCACAGGCTCCCCGCAGGGCAAACGCATCTAAATAGGTTGGGGAGCAAGAAGGACCTTGAGAAGGTAATCATGGCTCCACCCGCACTTGAGGCGCTTGGCTTTGATGCCTACCTTGAGGGTTTTCTCCGCTTTGAGCAGGTTGAGTGCTATGTGCCGCAAGACAGCGAAGTTCTCAGCCGAGTGGTCTGAGCGGGTGCGGTTGTGGTCCTCTCCGAAGGCCACATCCAGCACCCAGTGCAAGCTGTTCTCGATTGACCAGTGTCCTCTAGCTGCACAGGCAAACTCCTCTACAGAGCCTATGCTGCACAGGAAGTAACGTCTTTCGGTGCTCACTACTCCCTCAACTTCCCGCCTTGCTTGTACCATGCCGATGCTCTTGAGGTTGGGCCACTGCTCGGCTGACTCCAGGTAGCCGATGTACAGCGGGTCATCTACCAAGTAGTAGCGCCGCCTCTCTATGCGTCCGTGCCCCTTCTCCAGCGTCTCAAAGGTCTGGTGGCTGATCTCCCTGAAGCCTGTAGCCGCTCCTTCATTGAAGGTGGTAATCACGTCCTGATGCATGGCGAGGTGATTGCCTTTGAGGGCGAGCACGTAATCGGCCCCTGCCTCAGTGATAGATTGAGCTATTTGTGTCTGGCAGCCCATCGCATCAATGGTCACTATGCACTCTGAAATATCTAACAGCTTCAGAAGAGTAGGAATTGCGGTTATCTCGTTGCTCTTGTCATCTACTTTCACCTGCCCGAGCACCAGGTGGTTGGCTTGTGCCCAGGCACTAACCATCTGGATGGGACCTGTCCCAGATGCGCTATCTCGCGAGCCACACAGGGTCTTGCCATCTATGGCTACGACCCCCTTGAGTTGCTCACCGGAGGCACACACCAGGTCCTGTACCCACCTCAAGAAGCACTCTCTGAACTGCTGTGGATTGAGGCGGGCAAACACTCTGTTGAAGGTGTCATGTGAGGGTATACCATTGGGCAGTGCCAAGAAGCTCTTGAAGAACTCCAACTTCGACTCACCGAACAGTTCTATCTCCGTCCAATCGTCTGCTCCGCATATGGCTGCACATATAGCGATAGTGACAATGTCTAGTAGCTGGTGCAGCTTAGTACGCTCTACTCTCGGGTCCTCAAGAGCCGAAAAGCGCTTGCGTAACTGCTCTAAAGGCTTTACTTGTGCTTCCGGTGACATGGCGGCTCACCTCCTATGTGGTTGCCGCCATTATCTCCTTTTTAGATGCGTTTGCCCTGAGGCTCCCCGGCGCGCTCTTTGACACCACACACGGGCATCTGGTATAATCAGTAGCCTACGGGGTGTAGCGCAGCCCGGCAGCGCGCATCGTTCGGGACGATGAGGCCAGAGGTTCAAATCCTCTCACCCCGACTGATGGGGCTGGATACAAGTATCCAGCCCCTTTTTCGTGCCCGCGACCTGCTACTGCGCGTCTGCCTTCTTCGGGCTGACGGGGTTCTTGTGCGCCGCCTGGCTCACCTTGCGCTTGCCGTTGCTGCTCGGCGGGTTCAGCTCGCCCGGCTCGTCCAGCAGCTCGGCGTGGATGTCGTTGGCTTCCGACGCGCCCTCGGCCACCCAGCACCGGTCGTTATAGCACGCGATGATGTGATTGCGGGCCTCTTCTACCGTGTCGGTCACCACCAGCAGGTTGAGGTCTTCGGGCGAAATCTTCTTCTCCACCAGCATGGTGTTCTTGATCCAGTCCGTAAGGCCCCCCCAGTAGGAGCTGCCGAACAGGATGATGGGGAAGTTGCTCACCTTGCCTGTCTGAATCAGGGTGAGCGCCTCGAAAAGCTCGTCCATCGTCCCGAAGCCGCCGGGGAAGATTACGAACGCCTCCGAATACTTCATGAACATCGTCTTGCGCACGAAGAAGTAGCGGAAGTTGATCGACACGTCCACGTAAGCGTTGGTGCCCTGCTCGAACGGCAGTTCGATATTGCAGCCGATGGAGATGCCGCCCGCCTCCTTGGCCCCCTTGTTGGCCGCCTCCATGATGCCGGGGCCGCCCCCCGTGATGATCGAGAAGCCCGCCTCGGCCAGCGTGCGCCCCAACTCGGTCGCCTGCGCGTACATCGGGTCGTCCTTTTTCACCCGGGCCGAGCCGAACACGGTTACCGCCGCGCCCACGTGCGCCAACGTGTCGAACCCGTTGACGAACTCGCCCATGATGCGCAGCACGCGCCAGGTATCGGAGCGGGTAAAGTCGTCTCGCGCCGGCTCGGGCCGCTTGAGCAGTTGCTCGTCCTCGGTGGGCGCGCCCATCTGCGTGGCGCGGTTCAGCGTCATGTTGGGTTTCAGTCCAATGTTGTGCGCCTGGATGTCCTGCGCGCTCTCCGTGAGGGGCTTTCTCGCTGCCGGTCTCGCCGCATCGCCTTGCGCTTTCGGCGTCTTGGGGTTGTTAGGGCGTGCCATCTGTCGTATCGTCCTTTGTTGAGATTATGGGGTGAAGAGATTCCCCTGAATCGCAGGAAGCGTGCCAGCGCGGAAGGGGTCGCCGTCGAGCCAGCGGAACGTGCTCTGGTCCTGCAAAATCGGCATGCGCTCGTGCCTGGTAACGTCGAGGAACTCGGGCGTGGCATCCCCGGTGAGCATGTAGACGCGCTCTTCGCCTTTACGCTGCACGAGCACGCCCATTATGCCGCTGTCGATGGGGAACCACTTGCCTTTCTCTACGCCGTAGGATACAGGGATGAGCACCGGCCTGGGCCGCAGGTGGGACCACTTGCCCGCCTCGATGCTATCCACGCGCGCCCAGCCCGTCTGCGGGAAGGGGGCCTCCTTGTCGCGGTTGCCCCAGCGCACCAGCGTCAGGCCCGGCGAGCCGTCGCCCTCACTCTCACTATCGCCGGCCAGCACCGGAAGCACCGGCTGCCCCTTCTGCCAGTAAAGTGAGCGTACTTGCCCCGTGCGTTCGAACTCGGCCAATTCCTCCGGCGAATAGCTCTCTGCAAGGGCCTCGGCAAATACCTTCCTGTAGGGGAATATCACACCGCCGCACATTTCCTTTGCCTCCTCTTTAGCGCAGCCCCGCGAACAGGTCTCCCCTGGCCTCCGCCGTGTCCGGCAGGGGAGTGCCCTTCGCGAGGCTGTAGTACTCGGTGCCGCGCAGTTCGGCCAGCATCTCGGCGGGCACCCGGTTGAACAGGCTGTTGGGATCCTGCTGGGTGGCGTGCATGCTGAAGCTCTTTTGCTTGAGGGCCACCCACTCGCGCACGTCCACCTCGTTGGTGATCTCGTCGTCGGCCAGCCCAAGCCGCTCGATGCTCAGGTCGCGATAGCTGCTCTGCAAGTCCGTGCGCTCCATGAACTCGCGGAACCTCTTCATCCGGCTGCGCTGGAAGCTCGTGTAGAATATCCGCTGCGCCTGCCACGGCTCGCCCATGCCAGGGTAAAGCGCGGGGTCGGCGGCCGCATCGAACGCACGGAGGGAGAGGCGGCAGACCTGTACGTGGTCCAGGTGCCCGTAGCCTCCCGTGGGGTCGAACGTCACCATCACCGTGGGCTTGAACTCCCTGACGAGCTTGACGATCTTCCCTATTGCTTCCTCGTCATCCGCCTTGACGAACGCATCGGGGGCCTCGTTCTCAGGCCGGTCGAACCAGCCGGAGTCCTTGTAGTCGAGGAAGTACAGGTACTTGATGCCGAGCACCGCGCACGCCGCCTTCAGCTCAAGCTCGCGCACGTGCCCCAGCGTCTCGGGCGTAGCCAGCGCGGGGTCCGCTATCTCCCCATATTCCCCTCGCGTCGCGCAAAGCAGCCCGGTGCGGATGCCCTCTACCGCCGCTTTGGCGAACGTGCCGCTCATCAGTTGCTCATCGTCGGGGTGCGCGAATAACCCCAACAGCGATAGCTCTGCCATTCACCTCTCCCATGCCTGAAGTCCGCAGCACCACGCGCCACGCGGACGCTTTGCCGGCTGCCTAGCTACTATAAACCTTTTTGGTGAGCTATGGTAGCTGGCTGGTAGAGGACAATGCACCCACTTGCCGGACAGGGAGGCGGCGCGTTGCCCTTTGCCCCGTGCCACCAACGCCCTGTGGCTAAAGCCACGGGCTGAGAAGGGGCAAAGTCCCCTACGGGGACTGTATGCAAGAGGACAACGTTGAATATAGACACCAAAGCCCCACCCTTGTCATTTCGAACGCAGTGAGAAATCTCGTCCTTCAGCGCCCAGGTATCACCTTTCCTTCAACACCGAGTCCCACGAGAAATGAGCGACATGGGGGTGTGGGACGAGATTTCTCACTGCGTTCGAAATGACAAGGGTGGGGCTTTGGTTCTCATACTGGACGCTTTGTAATTATTTCTAGTCTCCGAAGGAGACTTCGCTACTTGTCAGCCGGTGGCTTTAGCCACAGGGCGTTGGTGGCAGGGCGTTCCGTACGCCTCCCCTACATTGTAGAGACCGAATCCGTCACACTCTCATTCGTATGAAGGGACAGTCCCTCCCGCACCTCAGCACGGAGCAGGTCAGCCAGGTTGCGCGCTACCTCTCCCGGCTCGGCGTGGCGCTTGGTCCTCGACTTCGAGTAGACTTCCTGCCCGTCCACCGTCACCTCAAATCGGCCTTTGCCACCCCTCACGAGGGTGATAGCCTCCAGGTCATCCCCAAACTGCTCTATGAGTTCTTCCGCCACACGGACGGCACGCGGTCCGTGGTGTCATTCCTGGCAGTACAGTATCTCGGCTTTCATATCGTGTGCCTCCTTGTGTTGCTCTCGCCGGTCTCCCGCTCGCTACCCTATCACCTAGCAGGGGCCATGCCAGCCCCAAACTGCCCTGCCGACTTGAGGGAATGCCCTCCGCAGGGCAGATTCCTTCTAACCACGACCTGCCCAACCCAGCTATTGTGCCCTGGCATCAATCCTGCGGAGTTGCCCACTTACCTTTTACCGCCGCCGGGCATTTGGTATGATAGTAGGAAGCATCCCGACGGCGCGTGCTTTAAGGTCGGGGTGCTTCGGCACACCCGCGTCGATGCCGGTAATATAGTTCCCCCGCGTGAGGACGACGTATGAGCGAGATCAAGGTCAAGAAGATAAAGGTGCTGTCCGGCGCCAACATCTGGGCCTACAGGCCCGTGCTGGAAATACTGGCCGACATAGGCAAGTACGAGGAGTTGCCCTCCGACAAGCTGCCCGGCTTCACCGAGCGCCTGGTCGAGGCCATGCCTAGCCTTTGGGAGCACCGCTGCTCCGAGGGCCAGCCGGGCGGCTTCCTCGAACGCCTGCGTATGGGCACCTACATGGGCCACATCATCGAGCACATCATCCTGGAGCTCCAGTCGCTCGCCGGGCTCGACGTGGGCTACGGCCGCACCCGGGGCACCGCGCACTACGGCGAGTACCGCATCGTGGTGGACTACAAAGACCCCGACGCCGCTAAAGAGGCCACATACCTGGCTATAGAGATGGCGGAGAAACTGGCCGAGGGACAGCCCCTCGACTTCGACCTGGCCGAGCGCATCGAGCAGATCCGAGACACCGCCGAGGACAACATGCTCGGCCCTTCCACCCAGACCATCGTGGATGCGGCCCGCAAGCGCCGCATCCCCTGGATGCGCCTGAACCGCGCCGCCCTTGTGCAACTGGGCCACGGCAAGTACGCCAAACGCATACAGGCCGCCGAGACTTCCTTCACGGCCAATATCGGCGTGGAAATCGCCTCCGACAAGGAGCTAACCAAGGACCTGCTCGCTAAGGTGGGCGTGCCCGTGCCCGAGGGCGAAGTGGTCGATAACGCCGACGACGCCTGGCGCGCCGCCCAGGACCTGGGTGGCCCCGTGGTGCTCAAGCCCTTCGACGGTAACCAGGGCAAGGCGGTAAGCGTCAACCTCACCACCGAGGAGCAGGTGCGCAAGGCCTTCGAGCTGGCCCAACAGCACTCCGACGACGTTATCGTGGAGCGCTTCCTGAGCGGCACCGACCACCGGCTGCTCGTCGTAAACGGCAAGCTGGTGGCGGCGGCGCAGCGGCGGCCCCCGCAGGTGGTGGGCGATGGGCGGAGCAACGTGCGCGAGCTGGTCAAGCGGGTGAACGAGGACCCCCGGCGCGGCGCGGGACACGGCTCGGCCCTCACCCGCATCAAGATGGACGCGGCGGCGGAACTCACCCTGGGCAAGCAGGGCCATACCTGGGAGAGCGTGCCCGACGCCGGGCAGGTGGTCTTCCTGCGCGATAACTCCAACCTCTCCACCGGCGGCACCGCCATCGACGTGACCGACATCGTCCACCCCGACAACGAGGCGGTGGCGGTGCTGGCCGCGTCCACAATCGGCCTCGACATCGCGGGCGTGGACGTGGTGTGCGAAAGCATTAAGCGCCCATTGCAGGACCAGAACGGCGGTATCGTGGAGGTGAACGCGGCACCGGGGCTGCGTATGCACGTCTACCCCTCGGAGGGCAGGTCGCGCCCGGTGGGTGAGGCCATCGTGGACATGCTCTTTCCACAGGGCACCCCCGCCCGCGTGCCCCTGATTGCCATTACCGGCACCAACGGCAAGACCACCGTTACCCGCATGATCGCCCATATCTACTCGACCATGCGCAAATTCGTGGGCATGACCACCACCGACGGCATCTACTTCAACGGCGTGCGCCGCGTGAAAGGCGACTCTGCCGGGCCTCGCAGCGCCGAGTCGGTGCTGCAACACTCCCTCGTGGAGGTGGCGGTGCTGGAGACCGCGCGCGGCGGCATACTGCGCTCCGGCCTCGCCTGGGACCGCTCCACCGTGAGCGTGGTGCTCAACATCGCCAACGACCACCTGGGCATGGAGGGCATCGAGACGGCCGAAAAGCTGGCCCGCGTGAAGCAGGTGGTGATCGAGAGCGTGAGCAAGGATGGCTACGGCGTGCTGAACGCGGAGGACCCCCTGGTGGTCCCTATGGCCGAGGTCTGCCCCGGCAAGATCATCTTCTTCGGGATGGACTCCTCGGTGCCCGCCCTGGCCTCGCACCTGGCGGGCGGGGGCAGGGCGGTCTACACCAGCAACGACGTGATAGTGCTGGCCGAAGGCTCGGAAGAGACCCTGCTGATGCGCACCTCCGACATCCCGGCCACCTATGGCGGGCTGATACCCTTCCAGGTGCAAAACGTGCTGGCGGCGGCCGCGGCCTGCTGGGGCGCGGGGGTGAGCGTGGACTCGATCAAGCTGGGCCTGCGCACCTTCCAGACCGACGAGAAGAGCGCGCCCGGCCGCTTCAACCTGTTCAGCATCGGCAAGGCGCGGGTAATCATAGACTACGGGCATAACCCCCACGCCCTCCGGGCCGTGCAGGGGGCCGTGCGCCAGATGAAGCCCCGCAAGGCTATCGGCGTGGTGGCCTCCCCCGGCGACCGCCGAGACGCCGACATCCAGGAGCTGGCAGTGGTGGCCGCCAACACCTTCGACCACATCATCATCCGCGAGGACGAAGACCTGCGCGGCCGCGAGCCTGGCGAAGTAGCGCACCTGATGGCCGATACGATACGTCGCGCTCGCCCCTCCGTGCCCCTGACGATCACCCTGGACGAGCGCGAGGCTTCCATGCAGGCGCTGGAGATGGCCCGCGACGGCGATCTCGTGGTGCTCTTCATCGACCATGTGGACGAGGCTATCGCGCTCGTGAAGAGCGTGGGCAAGGTTCTGTCCGACGAGCACCAGTCGAGCTTCTTCCGCGAACTGCCCAGGACCTCCAACACCGAGCAATACGCCCGCATCCAGGCCATCGCGGATGCCGCCGCCCAGGAGAGCGCAGGCTCCCCCTGGAAGGGCAACGGCTCGGATGGCGACGGCGCGGGTCAGCCCGGCCACGCCGGGATTGCCGGGTTGCAAAATACCGGGCCGGAGAATAGCGCGGCCACTGACGGCGAAACGAGGAAATAGACGATACCCATGCCGTTCATAGAGTATTCTGCATGGGTGCGGAGGGGCGCTCCTAATTGTGCTGCTAAGGCTGAAATAAGGACCAAATGAGTTCTACTAACGGACGACGACAGAAGGGACCGCTTGCCAACGAGCCTTCGATGGCCGATGCCCCCTGGGAGCTGCCGGGCTACCTGATGATAATCGGGGGCGCGGACCGCCTGGACCACACCGGTATCCTTGCCAAGCTGTTCCTGCAACTCGTGGAGCGCGCCGAGCGCAATTCCGAGCAGCGGGATATCGTGCTCATCACCACGGCCACCCGCCACCCGGAGATACTCACACACGAGTACGTGCGCATCTACACCCGGCACGGCTACGACCCGGCCCGCATCCACGCGCCCCTCATCCGCAACCACGACGAGGCTATGGATGAGCACACGACGGCCCTCCTGGACCGGGCCGCCGGGATATTCATCACCGGGGGAGACCAGTACGCGCTGACGCAGGTGCTCGACCGCTCGCGCGCCGAAGAGGCCATCATGGCGGCATACGGGCGAGGGGCGGTGGTGGCCGGCACCAGCGCGGGCGCGACCGCTATGGGCAGGCCCATGGTGGTGGCGGGCGGCGGCACCGGCGAGTTGCGCATGGGCATGGTGCAGATGTCCAACGGCCTCGGCTGGGCGGGCGACGACCTCATCATCGACACCCACTTCGGCGCGAGGGGCCGCTTCCCCCGGCTCACGGCCTCGGTGGCCGAGCACCCGGCGGCGCTGGGCGTGGGCATCGACGAGAACACCTGCTTGCTGCTCGACTGCCACGGGCGCGGCGTCGTGAAAGGCACAGGGGTGGTCTACTTCGTGGACGCCTCGCACGCGCAGGTGAACACCGCGCATGGCACGTTCCCCGGCACCCCCATCTCGGTTGGCCCCCTGGAAGTGGCCGTGCTTTCGTCCGGCGGCGAGTATGACATGCGAGAGAGGCGGGTGCTGCTTGAAATGGGCGCGCCGTCTCGGGTATAATGGACCCACTCAACTGCACTGCGCGTGTAGCTCAGGGGATAGAGCGAGGGCGTCCTAAGCCCTGCGTCGGGGGTTCGAATCCCTCCACGCGCACCGGAAGGACCGCACTATGAGCATCAAGGCCCGAGTTTGCTATAAACGTTAGACTCGGCCCGGTGTGTTCGTAGTCCGGTCCTTTTCTTTTGTCCTCAGTTTTCCTTCCGGGAGGTCTCCATGTCCGTAAATATCCGGCCCAAGAACTTCAAGTTGGAGCCTAAGATCGAGGAGCACATCCGCAAGCACCTCACCAAGCGCAACCGGCAGGTGGATGACCTCGAGTCCACCGAGGTGGTGCTCTCCCAGCAGCCGACCCGCCTCAACGCCCAACGCTTCCAGTACATCGCGCAGGTCACCCTGCATACTAGACATAATATCGTCCGCTCGGAAGTGGCTCACGACGAGCTTCTGACCGCGGTGGACCAGGCCCTCGCCAACCTGGACAAGCAGCTTGAAAGGCGCAAGACCCGCCAGAGCCGCAACAAGAAGGGCGGACAGGGCCTTGGCCGGAGCGCCGCGCTGAACGTCTCCACGGAAGAGCCGAGCGTGATCGAGATGGCCGCCCCCGCCAAACCCGCCGCCGAGGTCTTCGGGGGCAACGGCAAGTACGCGCGCGATGACGATGAAGGCGCAATCGTGCGGGTGAAGCGCTTCAGGATGAAGCCGATGGACCCCGAAGAGGCAATAGAGCACATGGAACTGCTCGGCCACAACTTCTACGTCTTCTGGAACTCCGACCAGGAGCGGGTAGGGGTAATCTACAGGCGCAACGACGGCGACTACGGTCTGATAGAGCCGGAACTAGGATAGGAGCTAGCGGCGCAACACCAGGAATAGAACGGTTCACCGCAGAGACGCAGAGAGCGCAAAGGTTACGCAGAGAAATATTGAGGGTGTTCCGAGTAGGGGCTGCATTATGTTGTACAATGCAGCCCCTGGGCATTTAAACAGCGCAGCCCCTGTTAAACAGCCCGGACCAATCTGCAAAATCTTGCGCGTGCGGCACCAAAGCTCCACTTTGTCATTCTGAGCCCTTCGGCCACGCTCGGGGTAAACTCCGCGAAGAATCTCGCCCTTCAGCACCCAAATACCACCTTTCTATGGGAGGACCACACCATTGAGCGATGTACTTGAGGACCTATCACAAGACGCTGTCGTTGACGCGATAGAGGGTAATCTGGTTACCTTAGCCAACTTCCTGGGCGGGAGCACACGCGTTAAGTTGCGCCATGACAGTGACGTAACATGGTACGTGAGCGACGTGCCGTTCCCCCTCCTCAACGGCGTGATGCATGCAAAGCTAGAGCCGGGTTCCGAGGACAGGCGCATAGGTGAAATCCTTGCCGAGTTCGAGGTCGCCGGTATGCCGATGCTGTGGTGGACCGGCCCTGCCTCGAGGCCGGAGGATATAGGCTCCCGCCTGGCAGGGCGAGGCTTGATGAAGGTCGGCGCCCCTCCCGGCATGGCGATGGACCTGGGGAAACTCGACGCGGGTGAAGCGCCTCCACCTGGCGTGACGATAAAGCGATTGGACGGCGATCATATGCTGGACGGCTACGGGCAGGTCCTGCAACAGGCATTTGGTGCGCCCGACTTCGTCAAGGAGATTTACTACGACATCTTCAAGAGCAGCGGCTATGACGAAGCCGGAGACGTGCAAAACTACGTCGCCTACCTGGAAGGGACGCCGGTGGGGACCTGTACCGTGGTATACGGAGCAGGTGTGGCGGGCATCTATAACGTAGCCACGGTCGAGGAGGCCCGCGGACGTGGCATTGGCAGGGCTGTCACGCTGGGGCCGCTGCTCGATGCACGCCGGCGTGGCTACCGGGTGGGCGTGCTGGAAGCGTCCGACATGGCTTACAACCTCTACAGGCAGATCGGCTTCGAGGAATATTGCCTGATCGAGCAGTACCTCTACATGCCCGGAGCCGGGCAGTAGCGCCCCAGGGGAATGGCTCAATAGGAGTACAGCACTTCGGCGCTGAGAACAATCAAATTCGTTTTCCCAAAGAGGGCGGCATCTATCGTAAGATGCCGCCCCTTTTTGCGCTGCCAAGCAACCACAATCTATGCGTAGCCTCTGTATCCCTTCAGTTACGCTTGGGGCAGGCTCTCCTGGCCTTCGTGGTGACCTGTTCCTTATCTTCTTGGCGTTATCTTGGCGTCCTTGGCGTCTTGGCGGTTCCGTCTCCGGCTGGTGCTGTAGCCTCGGTGCCACAATTGCAAGATACTCCTCTCGTACCAGGACAAATGTTCTACGATTGTGTATAATGGATGTGCAAAACCCTACCAGATGTTGTGGAAAACGGCTCATGGTCTACACTAATCCACAAGATGTTGTGGAACATGTGCAAAAACCTATTGACCTACCAGATTTTGTGACATAATATGTCCCTACACAACATCTTGGGCACGGCTCATGCACGATACAATATATAGTAGCTAATTCACCCAGGATGGAGATCTTATGAAGTGTCCCTATTGCCACCACGAAGATACGCAAGTCACCGATAGCCGCCTGGCCTCAGACGGGGAGGTGGTGAAGCGACGTCGACAGTGCAAGCACTGCAAGCGCCGTTTCACCACGTTCGAGCGCATCGAGCGCATCGGGGTGAGCCTGGTCAAGCGGGACGGCAGGCGGGAAGAGTACAGCCGCGAAAAACTGCGCCAGGGCATGGCCAAAGCCCTCACCAAGCGCAGAGTGTCGGCCGACCAACTCGAGGCGGCGGTGAACGACATCGAGGCGCAACTCTTCAACCTGGGCGCGTCTGAAGTTCCCTCCACGCAGGTGGGGGAGCTGGTCATGCAGAAGCTGCGCGAGCTGGACGAGGTGGCCTACATCCGCTTTGCCTCCGTCTACCGCAACTTCGCCGACCTTGAGGAGATGCGCGAGGCGATGTACGGCTCCCCCGAACACGAGGCCACGCACGCCGGGGAGGACGCGCCCCCGGGCAAGGTCAAGGGTCTGCCCGGCCCTAACGACAAGCCGGACAAGTCGAACAAAGCCAAGGCATAACGGCATAAGGGTAAAGACATGGAAACTGGAAAGGTCAGGGATAGGGCCAGGGACAAGGCCAGGGAAAAGAAGAAAGACAAGCCCGCAGTGGGCTTCAAGGAGTCTCGCATGCACATTCCACGCCATTTCACCGACGCCGTGGACCCCTACTCAAAGCTGAGCTTCGTGCCCAGGACGTCCAAGATCAGCAACCCCGACGGCACGGTGGTGTTCAAGGCCGAGAACGTAATGGTGCCCGACGGCTGGTCGCAGGTCGCCACCGACATCCTGGCCCAGAAGTATTTCCGCCGCGCCGGGGTAGCCTCCGTGCTCAAGAGGGTGCCCGAAGAGGGCGTGCCCGAGTGGCTCTGGCGCTCCGAGCCGGACGAGGAGGCCCTCGCCAAGCTGCCCAAGAGCGAACAGTACGGCGGCGAGACCGACTCGCGCCAGGTGTTCCACCGCCTCGCGGGCTGCTGGGCCTACTGGGGCTGGAAGGGCGGCTATTTCACCTCCGAGGACGACGCGCGCCACTTCTACGACGAGATGTGCTTCATGCTCGCCGCCCAGTACGCCGCGCCCAACTCCCCTCAGTGGTTCAACACGGGCCTGCACTGGGCCTACGGCATCGCGGGACCAGCCCAGGGCCACTACTATTTCGACCCCGTGGCGGGCGAGCTGAAGAAGTCCACCTCCGCTTACGAGCGGCCCCAGCCCCATGCCTGCTTTATTCAGTCCGTAGAGGACGACCTGGTGAACCCCGGCGGCATCATGGACCTGTGGGTGCGCGAGGCGCGCATCTTCAAATACGGCTCCGGCACCGGCTCCAACTTCTCGGCACTACGCGGTGAGAACGAAAGCCTCTCCGGCGGCGGTCGCTCCAGCGGCCTCATCTCCTTCCTCAAGATAGGCGACCGGGCGGCGGGGGCCATCAAGTCGGGCGGCACCACGCGGCGCGCGGCCAAGATGGTCATCGTGGATATCGACCACCCCGACATCGAGAAATTCATCGACTGGAAGGTGGCCGAGGAGCAGAAGGTCGCCGCGCTGGTGGCAGGCTCCATCGCGTGCCGCAAGCACCTCAACACCATCATGCAGGCGTGGGCCGAAGCCGATAAGGCAGCAGAGGCCGACAAGGCGACGAAGACCAAGGCGTTCAAGAAGGCCGTGCGCGCGGCCCGCGAGGGTGGCGTGCCCGACGGCATCATCGCCCGCGCTATCGGGCTGGCCGAGCAGGGCGAGACGACCTTCGACTTCCCCATCTACGACTCCGACTGGGAGGGCGAGGCCTACCTGACCGTGAGCGGTCAGAACGCCAACAACTCCGTGCGCATGTCCAACGGCTTCGTGGACGCGGTGCAGAAGGACCTCGATTGGGACCTCACCCGCCGCACCGACGGCAAGCCCGCCAAGACCCTCAAGGCCCGCTCGCTGTGGGACCGCATCGGCAAGGCGGCCTGGGCCTCCGCCGACCCCGGCGTGCAGTTCGACACCACCATCAACGAGTGGCACACCTGCCCCAATGACGGGCGCATCAACGGCTCCAACCCCTGCTCCGAGTACATGTTCCTGGACGACACGGCCTGCAACCTGGCCTCCCTCAACCTGATGCACTTCCTCGGTGACGACCCCGACAAGGTGCTCGACATCGAGGCGTTCCGGCACGCCAACCGCCTGTGGACGCTGGTGCTCGAAATCAGCGTGGCGATGGCGCAGTACCCCAGCGCCGAGATCGCCTTACTGTCGCACCGTTACCGCACGCTCGGCCTCGGCTACGCCAACCTGGGCGCGCTGCTCATGCGCCTCGGCATCCCCTACGACTCGCCTCAGGCTTACGCCTTCTGCGGCGCAATCTCCGCCATCATGACGGGCGTGGCCTACGCGACCTCCGCCGAAGTCGCCTCCGAGCTTGGCCCCTTCGAGCGCTACGAAGCCAACCGCGAACCGATGCTCCGCGTGGTCCGCAACCACCGCCGCGCCGCCTACTACGCCCCCGACAAGGAGTACGAGGGCCTGACCGTGAAGCCCTCCGGCATCTCCCCGGCCCACTGCCCGCCCGGCATGCATGCAGCGGCCAAGCAGGCATGGGACGAGGCGCTGGAACTGGGCGAGAAGTCGGGCTACCGCAACGCGCAGGTGACCGTAATCGCGCCCACCGGCACGATTGGCCTCGTAATGGACTGCGACACCACCGGCATCGAGCCTGACTTCGCGCTCGTGAAGTTCAAGAAGCTCGCTGGTGGCGGCTACTTCAAGATCATCAACCAGTCCGTGCCCCCCGCGCTCCAGTACCTCGGTTACAGCCCTGAGCAGATCGAGGACATCATCAGCTACGTTGTGGGACACAAGTCGCTGGCAGGCTCTCCCGCTATCGACCACGAAGCGCTACGTGCTGTCGGCTTCGACGATGCGGCCATCGAAAGAGTGGAAGCCGCCATGCCCTCCGCCTTCGACATCAGCTTCGCGTTCAGCCCCTTCGTGCTGGGCGAGGAGTTCTGCAAGGAGACGCTTGGCCTCACCGACGAGCAGGTCAACAGCCGCGAGGGCATCCTGCCGCACCTCGGCTTCAGCAAGGCCGACATCTACGCCGCCAACGACTACGTGTGCGGCACGATGACGGTCGAGGGCGCGCCGCACCTGCAGGACGAGCACCTGCCCGTGTTCGACTGCGCCAACCGTTGCGGACGCAGGGGCACCCGCTACCTCAGCCCCTCCTCCCACCTGCACATGATGGCGGCAGCCCAGCCGTTCATCACCGGGGCGATCTCGAAGACGATCAACATGCCCGCCGACACGACCGTTGGCGACGTGGAAGATGTGTACATGAAGTCGTGGCGGCTGATGCTCAAGGCGGTGGCGATCTATCGCGACGGCTCCAAGCTGAGCCAGCCCCTCAACTCCTTTACCGCCGAGGACGAGGACGAGGAGGAAGAGGAGGTCGCGGGTGGCATCCCAATTGTCCAGCGGGTGCAGCAGCTTGCCGCTACGGGTGCCGAGTCTGCCGTGCGGGAAGTGCGCCGCCTGAAGCTGCCCAACCGGCGTTCCGGCTACACCCAGAAGGCCGTAATCGCGGGAC
>DASVQO010000131.1:0-1676 GCA_036389075.1 Chloroflexia bacterium
GAAGTGGGATTAGTTAAGTGTGAGCTAGGGTGCGGGCGGGGCATGTGTCATTGGGGATGGTTGGTTGGGGGCGACCACACGCCCCCTTGTCATCCTGAGCGCAGCGAAGGATCAGGTGGGTAGGCGAGAGTCTTCAAGATAGGGGATGATGCTGGTATGAGGAACACTGGTGCTTCAATAGGGAGTGTCAAACACGGGCGGCTGATCCTTCGCTGCGCTCAGGATGACAAGGGGGGAGTGTGGCCCTGGATGTTGGACACAGAGGCCACCGAACCGCCCCGTAGCGCGCAATGTCCTGATGGCTCGCGACACGCGCACCTGGGTTGTTGACTAGCTTAAGGGGCGTACTGTAAGATGACGCCAGGAGGAAACAAATACTGCCTCCTTTGCGTCTATACGTGTAAACCGCACATATAGCCCGACCGCCGCCTATGCAGTTCCAGGACACCACGCCACAACAGCCGGTGCCCGCGCAGCCGAGAATGGCTGTGCCGCAGCCGCGTGTGCTTGGGGCGGCCCCCGGTGCAGTCCCCACGGGCAATTACCACGCCAGGTACAGCCGCCTCATCCACGACCTGCGCCCCGGCGAGATGGTGGTTGTGCTGTTGCGGCGGCACGCCTCAGTGGTGCTCATGCAACTGGCGGTGCCGCTCGCGCTGCTGGGGGCCTGGGCCTTCGGCCTCTTCCTGGTGCTCCCCCTGGTGCGCGGCATGCAGACCGACCCGCTGCTCGCCGGGGGGTTCGACGGGCCGACCTCACCCGCCTGGGTGCCCCCCGCCCTCACCGGCATCTACGTGCTGCTGGCCGGGCTGCTGCTCTTCTGGGCGCTCTACATCTATCTCGACTGGAAGGACGACTGGCTTGCCCTCACCACGCGGCGGCTCATCATGATGGACAAGACGCTCGTCTTCCACGAGACGCGCCGCGAGATACCGGTGCTCAAGATACAGAATATCGTGGCCGAGTACCCCCGCCTCTTGAGTATGTACCTCGATTTTGGCGACCTCAGCATCGACACGGCGGGCGTGGGCCTCATGGTCTTCAAGGACCTGCCCCACCCCAGGCAGATGCGGGAGGTGATCTTCCTGCAACAATCGGCGCTGAGCGCGAGCCAGGCCCCGCCCGAAGACCGCCGCAAAGCCGCCATGCGCAACCTCATCCGGGGAGCGTCTCCTGGCACGCACGACCGCCCTACACCCCCCAACGGGCAACCGCAGCTACCGGGCAGAGGGGAGACGCAACTTATCGACTATTCGTCCGTTTCAGGGTTGGGGTTGCTGGGCAGGTTCTTTCCGCTTGCCCCGCAGAGGAACGCGTCGGGCGTGACCTGGCACCGCCACTGGATATACCTGGTGCGGGGGCTGCTGTGGCCCGCTCTCCTGTACGCCGCGGCCCTCGTGGGGTGGTTCGTGGTGAGGGTAACGGGCGCGCAGGCCGCGCTCGACCCGCTTGGCGACATACTGGCCTGGGTGGCGGTGCTGCTCCTGCCGGTGTGCCTGGTGTGGGCCGTCTGGCGCTGGGAGGACTGGCGCAACGACCTGTACCGGCTGGACGCGGAGCGCGTATACCACGTCGAAAGCCTGCCGTTCGGCCTGCGCGAAGAATCGACCGAGACGCTGGTCACGCGCATCACCGACGTCTCTTATTCTCTGCCGGGCCTGCTCGCGCACCTGCTC
>DASVQO010000132.1:0-7815 GCA_036389075.1 Chloroflexia bacterium
ATCATCTATAATCTTGGCGTGGTCCTTGGCGTCTTGGCGTCTTGGCGTCTTGGCGTCTTGGCGTCTTGGCGTTTCCGTCTTCCCGCTAAGTTAGGGAGTCTGGCAGTTGGGGAAGAAGGTGTTGGATACGATCTTCGATGCCTGGCCGCGCGTGACGTTGTCGTTGGCGCGGAAGTAGGGCGTGTTGGCAGTGTCGCACGGTTCGCCAGGGCCGCCGCAGGGGTAGCCGCTGATGTAGCCACGGGCTGCCAGGCGCTCGATCCAGGTGAAGAACGGGGCCGAGGCGGGCACGTCGTTGAACATCTGGTTGGAGTGCGTATCGGTGAAACCGGCGGCGTTCGCCACGATCTTGGCGAGCTGACCCCGCGTGGCGTTGGCCCCGGGCCTGAAGTAAGACCGGCTGCCCTGCCCGCAAGGCTCACCGGGGCCGCCGCAGTTGTACCCGCTCATGATGCCACGGCTCGTCAGGCGCTCGATGTAGGTCCAGAAGGCGCTGCTCGGGGCCACGTCCTCGAAGGTCTGCTGGCCAGTGGGCACCGTGTCGTTGAAGCCCGCCGCGTTGGACACGATCTTGGCTATCTGGCCCCTGGTTATGAGCGCCGAGGGCCTGAAGTAAATCGCGTCGGGGCTTGTGCAAGGCTCGTTAGCCCCGCCGCAAGGATAGCCGCCCATCACGGTCTGGCAGGTGAGGCACCGCACGTAGCTGTAGAAGGCGCTCCCGGCGGCCACGTCGCTGAACTGGACGCTGCAAGTGGACGGCACGCCGGTGGCGGTTGCTACGGCCTGGGTGGTGCGGGTGGCACTCGGCGGCACCGGACCGGGCTGGGTAGCCGAGGCAGTAGCAGTAGCGGCCTGCTGGGTAGCGGTGCGGGTGGCGGTAGGCGGCACGGCGGTAGGAGGCATGGCGGTACTGGTGGGCGGCACCTGGGTGGTAGAGGTCGGACTGGCACCGGGCGCTCCGGGGGTATTGGTGGCCGTGCTGGTGCTGGTGGCCGTCCTGGTCGCGGTGTGAGTAGCCGTGTTGGTGCTGGCGGGCACGTTGGTGGCCGTGCTGGTGCTGATGGTCGTATTTGTGGGGGTGCGAGTAGCTGTGTTGGTGCTGGCGGGTACATTCGTGGCCGTACTGGTGGACGTTGCGGTGCTGGTGCGGGTCGCCGTAGCAGTTGAGGTAGCAGTTGGGGAGGTCCCCGAACACACCTCGCTGTCGGTAGTGCCGGCGTAGTTGAGGCCGGGAATGTCGAACACCAACCGGAAGCAGCCGTTGTTCTGCACGCCGAACAGGAACTGCACGTTGATGCTCTGGCCGGGCGGGAGAGGAGTCGCAAGAGTTACACTGCCCACGGAAAGCGTAGAGTTGTAAGCCCCACCATTGGGCTGCTTCGCCTCGGCCACAGTTGCTTCCTCCAGGGTAGTGCCCTGCACGGTGACATTACCGCTCCCTGAAGTGCTCACCACGACTGCGTTGGAAGTCCGCGCTCGCAGGTCTGCCGACGTTGTGATAATGCTGGGCTCGGGGAAGGTCGTGATGTCGGTGATACGGAAGCGCAGCCTCGTGACGTTGGTCCCGGTGTTGTTGGTTATCTTGCGGCGGACCGTTATTGTGCCTAAATGGGAGTTGTTAGCCGTATCGGACGTGGTGTCGCGCACGAAGTTAGGTGCGGCATTCGCTGGCACACCGGGGTCGAGCAGGCTAACGGTGAAATTAGGAATACCGTTCGCGTCGGGACCGCCAGGGAGGCTGCCATTGACTGTGCTGCTAAGGTTCTCGGGGCCGGGAGCGCCAAGACGCTGGGTATCGCCAGCGCGGACGCCCTGGGTGTCCACGAAGATGAAGTCCGCTCCGTTGTTGTTGGTGTCCTTGGGGTTGTTCGAGCCGCGCGTGTCGCGGTAGAAGGAGTAATTGATCGAGTAGGGGATAAGCGAGAAGTAGCCCAGGCCCTCCTTGTAAAGGGTGTTGGCCTCGCTGCTCGAGCCTACCGCATCGAGACGGTTCCAAGGCGCGAAGTTGGCGGGGTTGGAGGTACGGAACAGGGCGATACCGGCATTGTCCGGAATGTCGGTGCTATAAGTGGCATCACCCGTTGCCGTGGTGCCATTGCCCGCGGGGTAGCCCGCCAGGCTGTAACCGACCGAATTCACACCCAGGAAGTGCCCGTGCGCCGGCATGACGATGCCGTTGGGCACCACGAACCGAGTCACACCGTCGCTGGCGACTACCGCCCAACCGGCCGAGCCGTCTGTGGCATTCACCGTTAGATCGCGGTCCGTATTGTTGTATAGCTCCACGAACTCGTCGTTGGCTCCATTAGGCCCTCTCAAGCGAAACTCACTGATGATGACATCGTTGGCGGGGGGCGTAGGGGTATTGGTGGGGGTTGCCGTGGGGCCGGTGGGAGTGCTGCTGGGAGTGCTGGTGGAGGTCCGGGTGGGGGTACTGGTCGGCGTGTTCGTGGCAGTGCGGGTCGGCGTGTTCGTGGGGCAGGAGGGCTGGGAAAAGGAGAGCCTCGTGCCGTTGCTGACGTTGGTCTCTCCGCAGGCGTACCCGGTAAAGAGGGTGGAGTCCTTCTGCACGCCAATCACAGGCGCGTTCCCAAGCCCCATCTGGTCGTACACGATGTCAAACTTGTTCTGGCCCTCGAAGAGTTGCACCTGGAAGATGTAGGTGCCGCTACAGGGCAGGTCAACGTCGATCATCACGCAGGTGCGCCATTCGATCACGAATATGCGATTGGGGGACACGCCCGTCACCATGGTATAGACGCCCCGCGAGGTGCCTGAGGTGCTCATGTTGTCCATGTAAGGGAAGATGGTGTAGCTATATCCGGCTTCGGGCATGCAGGTAAAATCGACGGTGTTAGGGTTGCTGGGGAAGCCGAGCGTGCCGTTGCTGCCTGCAATCGCGCTGGTGAAGGTCTGGTCGTACAGGCGGAAGGGGAAGGGCAGGGCGATGGTGTGCGTGCACTCGTCGCAGCCGCTGCCTACCTTGGTCGCGCCGGTAATGCGGGAAGTCGGCGCGGAGGCCGTGACCACGTAGTTGCTGTTCAAGCCGCACGAGTCGTTGGCTGCGGCCGGGGCCTGCTGGCTGCTCTTGCCGCCGGAGGCCGCGGGGGTAGCGGTCGAGGCGGTGGCTGTGGGTTGGCTGCCCGTCTTGGCGAGGGCGCTTGCCTGCGAGCCTGAAACCGTCAGGGCGCTGACCGTGATGAGGGCGATAGCGCCCAGGACAAATGAAAGAAGCCTTACCTTCGTGAGACTTAGCGCGGTATTCACTTTGGGTGCTCTCCTATAGACCTTTTATTTTGATGGTTTCTCTATCGGTGCGTTTCGGGTTTTACTGTGCTTGTTGCTGATTTGCCGTTTCTATATCCGCGTTGTTTATATATCTTGCCGGTAAGGTGCGTCGATGTATGTTTACGATGTCCGTATTGTAGGGAAAAGCCCGCCTTGCGAGAATAGGTTTGTAATACAGGTTCCAATACAGGAACCATGACAAAAAGTGATACAAGCGCAGGACAAATCGTTACAGGTGCGCGTGTGAAACGTGGTACAATGTACATAGAACAAATACATTCGCACGTTGGGCGTTAGAGCGTCACCGAGGCTTCACGTACCCGGCCAATGTATTTCAAGCCAGTTGGGGGCCTGGCTGTAGTCACCCCCATCCCCACGATTGGCAACACCCCTATGAGCGACGAGCATTCTTTTGGCGCGTACCTGAGGCAGCGCCGCAAATTGTTTGGCTATACCCAGGACGAGCTTGCCGAGATGTCGGGCTGCTCCAAGGCACTGATTCGCAAAATCGAGGCGGGTGAGCGCCGCCCGTCCAGGCAGATAGCCGAGCTGCTCATGGAGGGCCTGGAAGTGCCCGCGGAGGAGCAGGCAGAGTTTATGCGGCTGGCGAGGGGCGAAGCGCCGGTGCAAGGCCCGGCTGTCTTGCCCCCGCCCCCGGCCGTGCCCGCCCAGGTGCCCCTGCCCCGCAGCCGCCCGGTGCCCCCGCCCAACACCGCCGCCCTGCCGTCTTTCCCCGGTTCTACCGCCGCCACCGACCCGAGCCAGGCCCAGTTCGCCACGGCCTCCCTTGTCGCGCCCTCCACCGGCGCGGCCCCCGCGCCCCCACGCGAGGCCACAGGCACGCGCCCCCCGTCCGGGCTGCCCGTGCAGCTCACCGGCTTGATAGGCCGCGAGGACGAGGTGGACAGCGTTAGCGGGCGACTACTCGATGAGGACGTGCGCTTGCTGACGCTGCTGGGGCCGCCCGGCATAGGCAAGACCCGCCTGGCGATAGAAGTGGCCTCCGAGTTGCAGGCCAACTTCCCGGATGGCGTCTACTTCGTCGGGCTGGCAACCATAAGCGACCCCGGCCTGGTGATAACCACCATTGCCCAGGCCCTCGGCCTGCGCGAGGCGGGCGGGCAGACCTTCGCGGCGGCGCTCACCAATTACCTGCGCGACAAGCAGGCCCTGCTCGTGCTCGACACGTTCGAGCAGGTCATAGACGCCGCGCCCCAGGTGGTGGACCTGCTGACCGCCTGCCCCGGCCTCAAGGTGCTGGTCACGAGCCGCGAGGCGTTGCACGTCAGGGGCGAGCGCCAGTTCCCGGTGCAGCCGCTGGAGATGCCCGCGCCCGGCAGCAGGCACCCCGTCGGGGAGCTACTGACTTACCCCGCCGTGCAGCTTTTCATGGAGCGCGCCCAGGCCGTCAAGCCCCAGTTCGAGCTGACCGAGGAGAACGCGGCGGCTGTGACCGCTATCTGCGTGAGGCTCGACGGGTTGCCGCTGGCGTTGGAGCTTGCCGCCGCCCGCATCAAGTTATTTCCCGCCCACGAGATCGCCGCCCGCCTGGACCGCAGCCTCCCCTTGCTCACCGGGGGCGCGCGGGACCTGCCCGCCCGCCAGCAGACCCTTCGCGGCGCGATAGGGTGGAGCTACGACCTGCTCGGCCCGGAGGAGAAGGACCTTTTCGTCAGGCTGGGCGTGTTCGTGGGCGGTTGCGACCTGAACGGCATTGAGGCCATCTGCCGGGGCGAGGATGGCGAGGGCGCGCCCGACATCGTGGACCTGCTCACCCAGGTCGAGTCGCTGCTCGACAAGAACCTGATCCAGCAGGTAAAGCGGCACGCGGGGCAGAGCGACGAGCCGCGCTTCACGATGCTGGAGATGATACGCCAGTACGCGCTGGAGCGGCTGGCCGAGTGCGGGGTAGAGGCCCAAACGAGAGCGGCCCACGCCCGGTATTACCTGGAGCTGGCAACGGCCGCCGAGTCGGAGCTAAAGGGCGCGGGGCAGGCGGCGTGGCTCGATAGGCTGGAAGCCGAGCACGACAACCTGCGCGCGGCCCTGTCCTGGTTCGCGGAACGAGGGGAGGCGCAGCACGGCTTGCAGATGGCGGCTATGCTGTGGCGCTTCTGGTACGTGCGCAGCTACTTCAGCGAAGGCCGCAAGTGGCTGGCGCAGTTCCTCTCGATGCCAGGCGCCGAGACGCCGAACGCCACGCGAGCCAGGGCGCTGAACGGGGCGGGCAACCTTGCCTACAACCAGGCCGACTACGGCACGGCCCAGGCTATGCACGAGGAGAGCCTGGTAATCTCGAAGGAGCTTGGCGACAGGCTGAGCGAGGCGGCTTCGCTGAACAACATCGGCATCATCCTGCGCAGGCGCGGAGAGTACGCCAAGGCTCGCACGATGTTCGAGGAGGCCATCGAGATCAACCAGGGCATAGGCAACGCTCACTGGCAGGCCATCAACCTGAACAACCTGGGCAACGTGCTCTACGACCAGGGCGACTACGTGGGCGCCCGCGCTTACCAGGAGGAGAGCCTGGGCATCTTCACCGCGCTGGCCGACGACTGGGGCATCGCCATGTCCACAAACGACCTCGGCAGGATCGTGTTCGACCAGGGCGACTACGCCACCGCCAACGTGCTGTACGAGCGCAGCCTGGCCTTGCAGCGCAAGATGGGCGACAGGCGCGGCATCGCAAGCTCCCTCGTGTCGCTGGGGCTGGCGGCGCACCACCAGAGCGACTACGCCCGCGCCAGGGAGCTATACGAGCAGAGCCTGGGGGTGTTCCGCGACCTGGGCGACCGCCGGGGGGTATCGGAGGCGCTGCACAACATCGGCAAGACGGTCAACCGCCTGGGGGACTACCCGACCGCCCTCGCCCTGTTCGAGGAGGCGCTGGAGATACGCAAGGAGCTTGCCGACAAGCGTGAGATCTCGGAGTCGCACAACAACCTGGGCATCGTCTACCTGTCGCAGGGCAGGCTGGAAGAGGCGCAGGCGCACTTCGTGGAGAGTCTGACGCTGCGCCGCGAGCTGGGCAACCGCTCGGTGATACCCACGTCGCTCAACAACCTCGCGCTGGTGGAGACGAGCCGGGGCAACCACGAGCAGGCGCTGGCCTACCTGGACGAAGCCGAGGCGATCTTCCGCGAGCTTGGGCGCACGCTTGGCACGGCCATAGTGCTGGTGAACAAGGGCCTCGCGAACGTGGGGCTGGGCCGCTACGAGCAGGCGCACGCCCTGTACAGCGAGAGCCTGGGCCTGTTCGCGGACCTGAGCGACAGGCTGCACATAGCCACGGCCCTGGCCCGCATGGCCGGGCTGGCAGCGCACGCCTCCCAACCCGAACGGGCGGCAATCCTCTCAGGCGCGGCCGAGTCGCTGTTGGAGGCGATCAACTCCCCCATGCCCACGATAGAGCGCATGCACTACGAGCCTGCCATGCAGCTAGCCCGCACCGCGCTGGGCGAACCCGCCTTCACCCAGGCCCACGACAAGGGCCGCGCCCTCCCGCTCGACGACGCCATAGCCTACGCCTTGCAGGTGGCCGGCGCTCAAGAGGCAGCAGTCGGACGATAGGCGTGACGAGTGTGGTGGCTTAGATAGTCGGTGCGTGAATACTGCTCAGCTTCAATGGCGGGACCAAAGCCCCGCCCTTGTCATTCTGAGCGCAGCGAAGAATCTCGCCCTCCACCGGGATGTCCCCCTTTTCTATGGTACCACACCAGCCTAAGCACCTTACTAGCGTGACTAGCACAAAGAAAGGTGGTACTTGGGTGCTGGAGGACGAGATTCTTCGCTACGCTCAGAATGACAAAGGCGGGGGATGGCCCTGCTGTCCCACAGTCTCACACTCACAAACCTTCGTTGGTAAGCGTCGTAGTTTATAACCCCCGACTTATCCCAATTCCAGCCTCTCCCCCGTTAAACGCACGCGCGCGTCCAGCCATTCTTGGGCGGGGCGTTGGGTGATGGCGAAGGTGAAGCCGTCTCGCGGGTCGGGGTAGACGTAGAGGGTGTCGAGGCCGCTGGCGGGGTCGGGCAGGCGCGAGATGTCGCGTCCGGCGCTGGCGATCCACTCTTCGGCTTTATCGAGGTCTTCGGCGAGCAGGTGGATTACAGCCATCTCACCGAAGCCGTGGGGTGGCTCCTTGTAGCTCAGGCCGAGGTACTCCTGGTAGTGGAGAGGCGTGAGCCAGCGAGCGAAGTGGGGGCCTGTACGCACCTCGTAGAAGCCCTCTGCCTCGCGCATAGGTTCGCCGGGGGCCAGCAGGTCGCGCCAGCGTTGGGCGCGCTCCTGGGGCGAAGGTGACGCGAAGGTAACGCCCTCTATGCCATATGTGGTATTGGGCGCCACCTTCACTCGACGTATAAGATCGCCGTGGCGGGTGTGGTACGTGAGCGCAAAGAGGAAGACGCCGCCTACCAGCTCCGGCGGCAAGGGCTGGAAGCTCCAGACCGGCTGGCTACTGGGTGGGGCGTCGCGGGGCACGCCGTCAATCACCTCCGGTAGGGTGTAACCTCGCCCGGTCCAGC
>DASVQO010000133.1:0-1658 GCA_036389075.1 Chloroflexia bacterium
GAGATCGAGTGGTCGCAGGGCTTTGGTGTCCTCGAAGCGGGCGGCCTGGCCCCGGTCACACCCGACACGCTCTTCCAGGCCTGTTCGATCAGCAAGGCCGTGACCGCAGTGGCCGCCCTACGCCTCGTCCAGGAAGGCGTCCTCGACCTCGACCGGGATGTAAACGGATACCTGGCCTCCTGGCAGGTGCCACCCCGAGGCTCCCGCCAGCATGTTGTGATTCTGCGCCAGCTACTCAGCCATACCTCCGGCTTGAACTTCCCCTGGTCCGCCGGGTACCACCCGGAGCAGGAGGTGCCAACCCTGCTTGAGGTGTTGAACGGGGACAAACCTTCGCTTTATCCTGCCGTGGAACTGACTTCCACCCCGGGGCGGCAGTTTGCTTACTCCGCTGGGGGCTATTGCGTCGTGCAACAGGTGCTCGTTGACGTTCTGGGTAAGCCGTTTGCTGAGTTGATGCGCGATCTGGTGCTCCAACCGCTCCAAATGCAACAGAGTATCTACGAACAGCCCCTGCCCCACCACCTCTGGGACTACGCCGCCACGGGGCACCGCGCGAACGGCAAACCTGTGGCGGGCAAGTGGCGTGTCTACCCGGAGATGGCAGCCGCGGGCCTCTGGACCACGCCCTCGGACCTGGCGCGACTCGCTATCGACCTTCAACGTGCCCTCTCAGGCGAACCCGGCACGTTGCTTGAAGAGCACACCGTGCGACAGATGCTCACTCCCATTGCCAATGCGGGAGACAGGGGTCGGGTGGGCCTGGGCTTGTTCATCGAACGCACCAGGTCGGGCCTCAAGTTCGGGCACCCCGGCGACAACGAGGGCTATAACGCGCGCTGGTTCTCTCTCGCGGGCGGCAAGCAGCACGGGCGTGGGGTTGTAATTATGACGAACTCTGATGCCGGGTGGGACTATCAGGAGGAGGTACTGGAGGCAGTCGCAAGCGAGTGGTCTTGAGGTAATCCACAGATTAGCGAGGGCGCACGGCCGCTGTTGACAGGCTGGGGTGCGGGTGCTAATATTGCCGCAGCCGGGCTGTGTTGAGGGCCTAACGATTCCGGCTCATCATATTGCTTAAAGTAGGAGTAAAGACATCATGACCAGTTACGGATCAGCGCCGGGGGGCACGCCTCAAGGCGAGCAGCCTAACGTGCCCGGCGGTGCGCCCGCACCAGGGCCAGCACCAGGGCCAGAACAGCCGAACCAGTATGGCCCGCCCCCCGGCTACACGCCTCCACCCGCCTACACGCCTCCACCCGGCGGCCCGCCCCCGGGGACCACGGTTACGGCGCCTCCGCCTCCGCGCGGAAGGTCGCCCCTGCTAATCATAGGCATCATCGTGTTGGCCCTTGTGCTCATCTGCGGCATTGGAGGCGCGTTGCTGGTGGGCGGGGTGATCAACGCTACCCAGCCGGTAGCCAACGCGGGTGACGCCTTTATGGCCGCGCTACGCGATGGCGACTACAACAAGGCGTACGACCTCTCCGCCCCCGCCCTCCAGCAAGAGGTCGGCAACGCCGAGGGTCTGCAAGCCGCGCTGGGCACGAATCGGGTAGCGAGTTGGAGTTTCACCTCGCGCAACATCAGCAACAACCAGGGCAGCCTCGAAGGCACGACCACCTATACTGATGGAAGCACGGGCACGGTGACAATGG
>DASVQO010000134.1:0-6742 GCA_036389075.1 Chloroflexia bacterium
TAAAGTGGTCCTTGAGGTAGGGGGAGAAGCGAAGGCTGTAGTCGTGCCTATTGCCGTCTATGAATCATGGAAGCGTGCAAGAGACGAATTCTTTGAAACGATGAGGATTGCCGCAGAACGTGCCAACCTGTCGCCTGAAGAGGCAGACATATTGGCAGCAGAAGCGGGTGCATGGGCGCGCAGCCATAAAGAATGATGAAGGTCGTTATTGACACGAACGTGTTCATCAGTCGGTTTCTCTCTCCACAGGGTACTCCAGCCCGAATAATCGAGTTGGCAGAGGCAGGCGCTTTTCATGTGCTTGTGTCTGAGACTCTGGTCAGCGAGTACGAGCGTACCTTGCAGTATGAGCATGTTCGGAAAGTGCATGGGCTAACCGCTGAGCAGCTACAAAAATGGGCCAGCAATCTCCGGAGGATCGCTTTATTTGTCCAGCCCACCACACCAATAGACGTCATCTTCCGCGACCCCGACGACAACAAGTTCATCGAGTGCGCCTTAGCAGGCGGCGCGGACTATATCGTGAGTGGCGACAAGCACCTCCTGGACCTGAGAGAGTACGCAGGCATCCGCATCTTGTCTCCCGCCGATTTTCTACGCGTGTTGGAGCTAGAACAGGCATAGCGCACATAGGAGAGTGAACGGACCCACGCTACAGGGTGGGGAGAACCGGTAGACTATTACAATGCAGCACGACGCTATACAAGAACTGGAACAATCTATCGAGGGCCTGTACTCAGCGTTCGCCGGGTACCCGCTAAAGCCGCGGATTTATGGCTGTGAGTGTTGCGTGTCCCCCAAGGACGACGTGCGCATCCACTCGAAGCCCCTTCGGCAACTTGACTGGGCCGATCTCCAGAGGTTCGCCCACAAGTCCATGAGCACGTGGGGCGATGTCGATGATTTCAAGCATTTCTTGCCCCGCCTGTTGGAGTTGCTCCCTGAATTGAATTCGTGGCCTATATGTATGGACCGGCTGTGCCCAAAGATCTATGAGGCCGGTTTCCAGGATTGGCCGGAGGCTGAGCGACTTGCCGTGGACGCCTATTTCCTGGCGCTGTGGCGGGCCGTAGTCTTGACCGATGTGGTACCCATGAACTGTTACGAGTTCCTTTCTGCTATGGTTAGCGCTCAAGCGCCGGTGCAGCCGTTCCTGGACGACCTGGCGAAGATGCTTGAGGAGGCCGGGACGGCATTGCACAAGCTGCTGTATCTTGTTGAAAGCGTCGCCTGGAACCATTTGTACCCCGCTGAGGCGTACAACTTGCTCGGCGAATGGTCACTTGATATTGCTGAGGAGCACGGCTGGTCCGCTATCTCGCGGTGGCTTACGAAACTGGAACTAAAGGCGTCACTGGAAGACCTGTACTTCCAGCAGGAAGATACTGATTTTGCACGTCAGCTATCGCGAGCTATCCAACAACTGGACGCTTTGCAATCCGCTCGACTATTCCAAACATGAAGGCTTACACATCCTACATCTGAGGAGACCCCATTGCCCCTTATAGACCTGTACCGCGCCCTCGACACCGAACGCCGCAAAGTCATAGTCGGCCAGCGGTGGACGTTCGACCTGCTGCTGGTGGCCCTGCTCACCGACGGCCACGTGCTGCTGGAGGGCGTGCCCGGCGTCGCCAAGACCCTCATGGCGCGCACCCTCGCCACGTGCCTGAAGGCCGACTTCAAGCGCGTGCAGTTCACCCCCGACCTGATGCCCTCGGACGTGATCGGCACCAACGTCTTCAACTTGCAGACCTCCACCTTCTCGCTCAAGCGCGGCCCCGTCTTCACCAACATCCTGCTGGGCGACGAGATCAACCGCGCCCCCGCCAAGACGCAATCGGCGCTGTTGGAGGCGATGGAGGAGCGGCAGGTGACAATAGAGGGCGTGACCAATCGCCTGCCGGACCTGTTCATGGTGATCGCCACGCAGAACCCCATCGAGTACGAAGGCACATATCCCCTGCCGGAGGCCCAGCTAGACCGCTTCCTCTTCAAGGTCGTGGTGGAGTACCCAACGCGGGAGGAGGGGCTGCAACTGCTGCACAACTACCAGAGGGGCTTCAGCGCCCGCAAGCTGGCCGAGTCGGGCATCGTGCCGGTGGCGGGGGAGGCCGAGCTAAAGGAGGCACGGCAGGAGGTCGCGGGCGTGCAGGTGACGGACGCCGTGCTCGACTACATACAGCGGGTGGTGGAGGAGAGCCGCCGCTCGCCCGACCTGTCGCTTGGCGGCTCGCCCCGCGCGGCCATAGCCATCCTCCAGGCGAGTAAGACCCTGGCCGCCTTGCAGGGCCGCAACTACGTGGTGCCCGACGACATCAAGCTGCTCGTGCCGCCTATCATGCGCCATCGCATCATCCTCAAGCCCGAAGCCGAGATAGAGGGCCTCAACGCCGACAGGGCATTGGAGCGTATACTGGCGCGGGTGGAAGTGCCCAGGTAGTGCAGCCGGAGTCCTTGCAGGAGACTATAACGATTCTAGCGGAGCGCGTAGGGAAGAGACTCCTCAGCGCCGAATATCGCTGCTTTGCGCAGGAATCCAGTGAGGTAGCTCAGCCGCTGTTCGCAATGGGCGGTGAGGTATGTCTTCGATTCGAGAGTACCGCGCCTATGTACCTCGCCTGGTTTCATGACCGCACGGCTGAGTGGGAAGCCCACTATGTCATATCCGCGTTCGCGAAGCCAACTTTTCGTGAAGATGCCATAGAAGTGGTAGATGTTAGTGACACAACTCTATGGAAGCCGCTAGTGAACACGGAACGACAAAGCGTTCACATCGCGAGTTGGACCGTTTCTCCAGCCATACTGAGGTTCACCTTCGGAGGAGGTGTGGCGTACGTATGCTCCGGCATTCAATGGAACCTGCCGGGTGGTATAGGCGATGGAGATTGGGTCCTAGTCCGTTCGGAGGCCGAATTCCGCACCTACCACGGTCGATACCTGCCATTTTGCCTGTTAGTTAGCATTCCCGACCAGTGGGAAGTAGGTCTATGATCGTGCAAATTAGATGCGCGACAATTGAGGACGCGCCCCTCGTCCATAGCATCATCCAGGCGGCCTTTGCTGAATACGATGGCGCATTGCCTGTGCCTCCCGGTGCCCTGGCCGAGACGGTGGAGGAGGCGGCGCGGGCGATAGGGGAGGGCACGACGATGCTGGCTTATGATGGCGCGGAGGCGGTGGGCACCGTTCGCTATGAGGTGCGGCCCGACTACGTCTACCTGGGGCGGCTGGCGGTGCTGCCCTCGCACAGGGGGCAAGGGGTGGGTGCCGCGCTCATGGCCCATGTCGAACGCCTGGCGCCGGGCCTGGGCCGCTCGAAAGTGCACCTGGGCACCCGCCTCTCGATGCCGAGCAATCTCGCCTTCTACGAGCGGCTGGGCTACCGCGTCGTCCTCACCGAGCCGCACCCGAGGGGCGATGACACCAACGTCTGGTTTGAGAAAGAGCTAGGGACACCCGTTGATAACACGTAGAGCGTTATTTCTCCTTCTCATCGCCGCGCCCATCCTCGCGCTGGCTACCATTACCTCTGCCGCCCTCTGGGCCGTGGCCCTCTACCTGCTGGGCGTCCTGTTCTTCCTCGCCCTCGATCTCTTCCTTTCGCCCCGCCCCGGCCAGTTCAGGTTGGAGCGCCGCAACGAGTCGAAGCTCTCCCTCGGCGCGGACAACCTCATTACCGTAGTGTTGCGGCGGCTAGGCAACCCGGAGGACCGCTTGCGGGGCCGCGCTGTCACGTTCCTGGCGCGCGACGAGCCGCCCGCCGACTACATCATCAGCCGGATGTTCATGCCGGGCACGATTGTCGCTGGCGAAACGGTGGAGTTGGAGTACACGGCAAGGCCCCTGCGGCGCGGGGACTACAGGTTTGGCGGCTGCTACCTGCGCTACAGCGGCGTGCTCGGCCTCGTCATGCGCCAGCACCGCTACCCGCTAGAAGCCCCCGTGAAGGTCTACCCCAACCTGCTGGACGTGCGCAAGTACGAGCTGCTGGCGCGCAAGGACCAACTATTCGAGATCGGCCTGAAGAACGCCCGCCGACTCGGACAGGGCACCGAGTTCGAGCGGCTGCGCGACTACGAGCAGGACGACGACTACCGCCGCATCAACTGGCCCGCCACCGCCCGCCTGCACAAGCCCATCATGACCGACTACCAGCCGGAGCGCAGTCAGAGCGTGATTGTCATGCTCGATGCGGGTCGCCTGATGACCGCACCACTCGGCTCCCTCTCCAAGCTGGACTACGCTATCAACACTACCCTGCTGCTGGCCTACGTCGCTATCGTGCGGGGTGACCGCGTGGGCCTGCTCACCTTTGCCGACACGGTCACGGGCTACTGGGAGCCTGACAAGGGGCGGCGGCAGTTCCTCACATTGCTTGAGGCGCTCTACAAGGTGCAGGCCCAGCAGGTCGAACCCGACTACATGCGGGCCGGCGCGTTTCTCTCCACCCGCCGCAGCAAGCGCAGCCTTGTGGTGCTCTTCACCGACATACTGGACGCCCAGCAGGCGGGTTCGATGGTGCGCGGCTTCGGTCGCCTCGCCCCGCGCCACCTGCCGCTGGCCGTCACCATGTCGGACACCGAGGTGCTGGCGATGTCGCGCCGCGTCCCGGGCGACACCCAGCAGATGTACGAGAAGGTGCTCGCCCAGAACCTGCTGGACGACCGCGCCACCGCCCTGGAAGCCCTCCAACGCCTCGGCGCGCTCACGCTCGACGTGCCCGCCGACAAGCTCACTATCTCGGTTGTGAACAAGTACCTTGAGCTAAAGGCACGCGGCAGGCTGTAAGCGAGGGGGTGCAGGGGTACTCCCCTGTCGGGGTGTGGGGTGTCCCGTAGCTCTCTTACTCTCTTCTTTTAGCCCCCTGAAGGGGCATTGCTTTTAGAAGCCGCCTGTGGAGCGGATAATCTGGCCGGTCACCCAGGCCGCGTTCTCGCTCGCCAGGAACGCTATCAGGCGTGCCGCGTCTTCAGGCAGGCCAATCCTTCCCATAGGGAACCTCGGTAGCAGGTACTCTCGTATGTCGTCCGTCATCCAGCCGGTGTCCGTGGGGCCGGGGTCTACGGCGTTGACGGTTATGCCTGCGGGCGCTACCTCAGCGGAGAGGGTCACCGTAAACGCCTCGATTGCCCCCTTGGTCGCCACGTACGCCAGCTTTCCCGGCATCGGACCCCGCCCCTGCCCGGACGTCAGGTTGACTATCCTCCCACCGCTCCCCATGCTAAAGCGGCGTGCGAACTCCACGCTCAACAGCATGGTGCCCCTGATATTCACGGCGTAGTAGGCATCCAGGGTCTGCGCGTCTAGTTCGTGGTACGGAGCGTCTGTCGTGTCGTGCACCGCGTTATTGACAAGCACCGACGCCACGCCCAGCCGCTCCTCGACGGCGTCCATGATGCGCTGCGGGGTTGCCGGGTCTGCCAGGTCGGCAGCCATGTGCTCGCAACGCACGCCCAGTGCCGCCAGCCGTGACTGGAGAGCGGCAGGCGTATCCTCTTCCGACCCCAGTTGCATAGCAACATCATAGGGCGTCCAATGGGTGAAAAAGATGTCCATGCCCGCACGCGCAAGCTCCACACACGCTGCCGAGCCGATGCCCCTGCTTCGGCTCGCCCCCGTGACTATGGCGATGCGTCCGGCGGATTGCCCGGGTTGTTGCGCTGACAATCGTCCTCACTCCTTCGGTCCTCCAGCCCTGAACAGGCTTTTGGACCCAACAGTTTAGGAGATTGTAGCAGATTAGGGTACGTATAGACACGGCCAGGACAGGGAAAGGCAGGGCCTGGTCAAAGTAGGAGAGCAGCACTGTGTTGGCCCCTGTCATTCTGAGCGTAGCGAAGAATCTAAAGAAGCTGGTAGAGGTAAGCTGTTGAACCATGCGTACTTTGGTGCTGCCGTTCAACGTAGGGGCCATGCCTGCATCTTAGATTCTTCGCTACGCTCAGAATGACAACGGCCACCTTTACCCTCCACATTCAACATTGATGCGGCCCTGGCGGGAGGCATTCGTTACCGAAATACGACCTTACCAGAAGGTCAAGCAAATCCGAAACTCTAATTCCTAAATTCCAAATTCCACCTCCATATGCTATACTAGCGACCACACGGCTAGGCCCACGGCCTCTTTATTCGCTTTGCTTTCTACCCGGCGGCTGAACCCGAAGTTGCGTGCCTGGGCGTTGCGCTTCACTTCCTTTTGGGCGATTTTGGAAGTTGCCGCCGGTGGAGAGCCAGATACGAGGAGGAAACGATGCGAAAGTTCCGATTGCTGGTATTACTCATGGTGGCAGTGCTCGTCATGTCGGCGTGCGATGTGAACGTAGCCACACCGACGGCTACGACCGCGCCACCCGTCGCGGCCCCAACCGACACTCAGGCTATGGCGGCCCCCACGGACACCACCGAGGCGGCCCCCGAACCGACCGACACCACGGCGGCCCCGGAAGCCACTAACACCACGGCCGCGGCCCCGACCAACACCACTGCCGCCGCCGGGGGCACCACTCCCACCGTGGGCGGCGCCGTCACCAACAACCTCGCTGCGATAAAGGCGCGTGGCAAGCTGATCGCGGGCGTCAAGTACGACGTGCGCATCTTCGGCTACCTCAACCCCGAGACCAACCAGGTGGAAGGCTTCGACGTTGACCTCGCCAAGGCGGTGGCCGAGCGTATCTTTGGCAGTCCCGATGCGATACAGTTCGAGGAAGCTATCTCCCGCAACCGCATCCCCTACCTGGAC
>DASVQO010000135.1:0-8355 GCA_036389075.1 Chloroflexia bacterium
CACCCGCGAGTTCTATTCCCCCTCCGACCGCGACCAGGGCTACTTCGTCACGATCAACCGCCAGGGCATGATGGCCCACGTCAATCTGTGCGCCCTCGACTTCGATGTGGTTAGCTCTGAAGCGTAAATCACGATGTAGCACTCTAAACAAGGTGCGTGGATGCCATGAGTCCCGGTTTGCAGGACCGAGCACCCCCCTGTCATCCTGAGCGCAGTGAAGGATCTAAAGAAGGTGGTAACAGGAGGCTGTTGAACGTCACTTACCAGGGTGTTGAAGGTTCAACGTAGGGATAAGGGAAGCATCTTAGATCCTTCGCTGCGCTCAGGATGACAGGGGGGAATAGAGTCCCAGGCAAGAAACAGGGTCGCCTCGTAACTAGAGGCGACCCTTTACATTTAGCGTACAAGGCTGCTCGTACCGCGTGACGCTTACTAGCTAGCCCTCGCGTCCAGCAAGCCCAGGCCGAACTCCAGGCGGAGGGCCTCCTCGGCCTCCAGTATGCCTTGCAGGCTGCGGAGGGCGCGATACTGGAGGGCGCGTATGGCCCCTTCCTTCTTGTTGAGCATCAAGGCGATCTCGGCGTTGTCGTAGCCCTCGATGAACTTGAGGGAGACCACCTGGCGCTGCTCGTCGGTGAGCTGGGCGATGGCCTCTTGCAGCTCCGCCGCGTCCAGGGAGAGATTGAGGGCGGCCTCGGGGTCTACGATAGGTTCGTCGGAGGTCGAGAGGATGTCGTTGAGGGGCAGGGCCTCGCGCCGGGTTCGATAGTGGTCCACCACGAGGTTGTGGGCCAGCTTGTATAGCCAGGAGGAGAAAGGATAGCCGCACCACGTGTAGCGGCCAATAGCCTCCCAGGCCTTGAGGAATACTTGCTCGGTCAAATCTTCGGCGTCCGGCGCATTGCCTACCTTGTAATAGACATACTTGTATATCTTTTCGACGTAGGCGTTGTATAGCTGCGCGAATGCCGCCGGGTCGTGCTCCGATGCACGCTTTGCCAGATCGGCCTCGTTGCATATCATGATGTAGTGAAACCTCCTATGCACACGTGCGCCCACGTCGTTCAGCGGCTAGTTTTGCAAGAAATATGCCACGGACGCTTGCATATAGCCCCTCTCCTGCGTATAATGGGCAAAAGCTATGCTTTGATTTGGCTGTTGATTATGACGACCATATAGCTACGTTTACACACCACGCGCGACTGAGGAGGTTGTTCCTTGGACCAGAACATGCAAATGGTCCCAGAGCAGTCCATGAAGGTGTCACCCACCTTGATCATGGTCAACCAGTTGTTAGCTCTTTCCTCCCTTGAGCTGCAACATGCCGTTCTCAACGAGCTTGAGGACAACCCCGCTCTGGAAAGCCTCGAAAGCGTCACCTGCACCTCGTGTGGCGCTGGCACCACCGGCCGCTATTGCCCGGTCTGCATGCAGCCCATCCACGCCCCCAACGCACTGGAGATTTTGCGCGCCAAAACGGTAGACTACGGTGGCGGCTCCGGCGGCGAAGACTACGACGACACGGAGGACTTCCGCCCTCGCGAGCCTAAAGCCGTGCTGGGTGAGGACGACTTCGACCCCCTCACCCTCGTCGCCACCGAGAGCAGCATGACCGAGCAACTGCTGAGCGACCTCGCCGTGTCCCTCCCCACCGAAGACTATCTGCTGGCCGAGTACCTGGTGGGCAACTTGGACGAGCAGGGCTTCCTGGGGTGCGACCTGGCGCAATCCGCCCGCGAGCTGGACATGCCGCTGGAGAGGCTGGAGCGGGTGCTGGAGATGCTGCAACGGGTCGCCCCCGTGGGCGTGGGCGCACGCAATTTGCGCGAGTGCCTGCTGCTGCAACTGCGCAACATCAAGGACCGAGGCTACCCCGAAGTAAGCCCCTACGTCGAGGAGATCATCTCCCGCTACCTCACCGAGCTTGGGGAGCACAAGTTCACGATCATAGCCCAGGCCCTCGGCATCTCCTACGACAGCGTGGTGGCGGTGCGCGATTTCATCAAGAAGCACCTCGAGCCGCGCCCGCTACAGGAGCCGCCCCGGGGCCGCTCGTGGCGCTCGCCCTCGCCCACCCGCTTCGTCATGCCCGATGTGATCATCCACATGCGCGACGACATCCTTGAGCCGGAAGTGGTGGAGGGCTACCGTTTCAGCCTCCGCATCAACCCCCTCTACCAGAAGCTCGCCTCGGACGGGCACGGGAGCAACGGCGGTAACGCCGGTAACGGCTCACACGGTAGTAACGGCTCCAACGGCTCGTACGGCTCCACTGCTTCCAACGCAGCCAGGGGCGACCTGTCGGACGGCGAGAAAGACCACATCAAGCGTTATGTCAACCGTTCCAAGCTGTTCATCTCGAACATCAACCAGCGCCGCGAAACGATCCGCCGCATCACCGCGTGCCTGATCGACCTGCAAGAGGAGTACATTCGCTACGGCGTGCGCTTCTTGAAGCCCCTCACCCGGGCGCAGGTGGCCCAGTACCTCGGCATCCACGAGAGCACCGTGAGCCGCGCCACCGCCAGCAAGTACGTAATGCTGCCCGACAAGCGCGTGATCCCCTTCAGCGACTTCTTCTCGGCCTCCCTCTCGGCCAAGGACGTAATCAAGGAGATCATCACCAAAGAAGGCCGCCCCATGACCGACAAGGAGATAGTCAGCCGCCTGAGGGAGCAGGGCATCCGAGTGGCCCGCCGCACCGTCACCAAGTACCGCAACCAGCTAGGCATCCTGCCCAGCACCTTCCGCTAGCTTCTATAAGAGACGGAACCGCCAAGACGCCAAGGACGCCAAGTTAAGATTGGTGTTCTGAGCAAGAGGAGCAGGGTACGTGATGTCGTACCCTGCTCCTCTTTGCACTACTATAACCTCAATTCTTCTCTGCGTAACCTCTGCGTCCTCTGCGTCTCTGCGGTGAGCCGTTCTTAACCTTGGCGTGGTCCTTGGCGTCCTTGGCGTCTTGGCGGTTCCGTCTCTTGAAATATTCCTGTCGCTGCTATGCTGAAAGGTGCTATGGTGCCTGGCGGGTGGCTATGGAAGGCCGTTTCACCGCCTCCGCGAACAGGGTGTCCCACTCTGCATCGCTCAGGTCGCGTACCTTGCGAAACACCCACACCGGGTGGTGGTCGTACTCGACAAAATTGGGTTCGAATGGTGGCTGGCTATCGACTACTTCAAGCCCGAACAGGCGCGGGTAAGAAGTGACCTTGTAAATCTGCTCGAAGCCCAGTTGGCCGCTAAATAGCAACTCGTGGTAGCGTTGCTGCACCGGGTATCGCCAGGGCAGGGGCTTGATTGTGCTCAAGACCTTGATGCCGGGCACCGTCAGGTAGTCCAGCTGCCTCAAGAAATCGCGCAACTCGCGAGACTCTACCTCGCTTGGCTTGTCGGCCAGCAAATCGTACCAGGCCAGCGCAAAGGCGTCGTTGGGCGAGGGTTTGCCCTCAATCACCAACGGCAGCACGGAGTCCCCCAGCGCACCTACCCTGCTACCCTTCGGCACGTTGTCGTACAGCCACCTGGAAGCCTGCACTTCTGTGTGCTCGGCCCGGTATATCGAGGAGTAGGCGGCGGCACCCAACACGGCTGATACGACCAGGATGCCAGAGGCTGTAGCGAGCACCCGTTTGGCTGGAAACGCCAGCCCGCGCCCGGACGCGAGGTCCGCCAGCCACACCACGAGCGCCCCCGCGAACAGGCAGAGGTAGGGCACCGCCGCCACGTAATAGCGCATCCAGCGCGCCTCGCTGATTGCCACCGGCGCGAAATAGGCCGCGAAGCCCACCAACACCAGCCCTTCAACGAGCAGCCGCTGCTTGAGCACGCGCCACACCAGCGCAGCCAGGCCCAGCGTGCCCGCCACACCGACGATGGGGTTCGCCCCCACAAGCACGACCTGGAGCCAGGGGTAGAGCACAGGCCAGGTCCCTATGAACTGCCTCGTGTAGACCATGTCAATCGCGCCACGCTGTATATCCGCCTGGAACTGCACCTGGGACCAGTAAGTTTGCAGATCGAGCACCGCATAGGGGTCGGCAAGCAACAAGCTCAGGAAGGCCCCGGCTAAGGCCAACGCTCCCATCCCGAACAGGCGCGGCTGCAATACGGCACGCACGCCTCGCCTATCGCCGGTCTTTAGAGACCAGACCAGCACTCCCGCCAGGGGAAGGACGAGCAGAGGTAGGGCGCTCAGCTTGCAAGCTATGGCCAGTCCCGTGGCGACACCGCCGAGGAGGGCGTACCGGTGCTTGCCCGTCTGGGCCAAGAGCACGCCGCACAACAGGGAGAGGGTGGCGAAAAGCGCCAAGTAGGGTTCGTTGCCGAATATGTGGGCTATCTGTACGGGCAGCACGGCGAAGGCGTACAGTGAAGCGCAGAGCAACCCCACCCACCGGCCCCATAGCCTGGCTCCCACCCCAAACAGCGCCAGCACGGTTAGCGCATCGAAAAGGGCGGTCAGCACCCTCCCCGTCTGCGCCACGCCGAAGTAGTTGGAGAAGTAAGAGTTACCCGTCAGGCCATGCGCCGCGACCGTCACCAGCCGCAACAAGTACAGGGGAAACGTGCCATAGCTGTAGACGAGCCCGTTGCCACGTACGTTGATTGGGCTTCGGGCCGGGTCCAGCAAAGCATCCAGGGTGACATCCGGCGGCCAGTTCACGTGCTGCATGCCGGTGCGAACTACGAAAGGCTCGTCAGGGTGCAGGTTGTGACCCTGGTCCCAGTTGTGGCCGGAGGCGCGCAGGTAGAAGGCGGCAAGCAGGAGCAGGCCCAGCACGAACGGAGGGGCAAAACGCCTTACCTGCCTGTCATCGAGGTCGAGCATCTAATAGACCTGCACAAAGTGACTTGACAGCCTGTTCCAACGGCGCGGAGGAGTGCCTAATGGCCGGTGCACGGGTAAGCTTATTGCGCCCCGGCACGTGGCATACTTATGGTACACCACGAAATGCAGTAGGTCCAAACAGGGGTCGATCTGTGCACAACGCCTACCCAGGGTGGGGGCGCGAGGGATCAGATTGCCGCCTTAGTCTCCGGTATGCCTGCCGCCGCGAGTTGCTCCAGATCCACGCCCTGGCAGTTGGGGCAGAAGTAGGTTATGCGGCCCGCGTCCGGCCCTTGGCGACGCTGCTTGATGGGGAAGCCGCACATCTTGCAGGGCTTGTTGGTCTGCCGGAAGACCCAGTGCCGGTCGCGCCAGCGGGGGTTCGGGTTGTCGGGGTCGGCCAGCAGCACCTCCATGACCTCGTCGGTGACGGTCTGCCCCCGGTTGCGCAGGGCGCGTTGCGAGAGTTCCGGCGTCACGTCGGCAAGGCGAGCTTGCTGCTCGGGCGTCAGCTCGCCAACGTGCGTCCAGGGGTTGATGCCGCACTCGAACAGGATGTCGCTCTTGAGGTAGTTGCCGAGGCCCGCCGCCACCGTCTGGTCGAGCAGCACGGGGCCTATCTCGCGGTGGAGGTTGTCGGGGCGGTTCAGGCGCTGGAGGAAGAAGTCGCGGTCGAAGGGCACGGCGCAGATATCGGGGCCAAGCTCTCGCAAGGTGGTTATCTGCTCGAAAGGGTCGCCCGTGCCGATGTCGAACACCTGCCCGTTGAACAGGGCGAACTGGCGCGAGGTGGTAACGATGTGCGCCCGCTGCCTCGGGTCAGGAGGGAGGCGGTAGCGGAGAGTATAAGTGCGCACCTTGCCGAACATGAGCAGGTGGAAGCGGAAGTAGATGCCGCCCTCTATCTGCCATAGGAGGTTCTTGCCCGCCGGGTAGATGCGCTCGATCTCCCGTCCTTCGAGCATGCCGGGGTGCATCTCCAGCCAGGTGCGGGCCTTCTTCAGCCGCGTGTCTAAAGCCACAATGCGGCTGCCCGCCAACTCCTCGGTGAGTTGCGCTGACAGGCGGTGTATCTCAGGTCCTTCGGACATGCAAAACAGCCTTGCAAAATCGGTACCAGGGTTCTAGAACCAGCCGGGAGACGGAACCGCCAAGAAGAATAGAACGGTTCACCGCAGAGGCGCAGAGAACGCAAAGGTTACGCTGAGATAAAGGAAGGTTTATATGGCGCAAAGAGGAGCAGGGTACGATACCACGTACCCTGCTCCTCTTTGCTTAGAACACCTACTTAAACTTGGCGCATTCTCGGCGTCCTTGGCGTCTTGGCGGTTTCGTCTCCTGGCCGGGCAGGTTTCAGTGCACCACGGGCGTTTCGACCACCACTTTCTTGTTGTAGTCGGTCATGTTGATGGTGCGTACGATGTCCTCCGGCTCGCCCTGGTAGAAGGGGCCGCTGAGCTGCACGCGGCGCAGCAAGAAGTCGCCGGAGCCAATCCACATGACAGTTTTCAGGTCGCCCGTAGCATCCACGTCGGGGGTGAGCTTCTTGAGGGCCTGGGCGGGCACGCTGCCCGTAAGGCGGTAGGAGTCGGAGCCGTTGACGGTTTCCTTGCCGTCGGCTTGCAGGTCCTTCACGCCCGCCATGATGTCGCCCACTCCATTGGGGTTGAAGTACTCCGCGACGTTGAGCAAAGCGGACATGGAAGTCCACTGGCCGGAGGCGGGGTCGGTCATGTACTGGTTGGACCCGTCCACCACCACCTTGATGTTTACGGGCACGCCACCTATCAGCGCGCTCACGTCGCCCACGAGCTTGTCGGGGCGGGCTACGTCGCCATCGGCCTTGGTGACGAAGATGCCAAGCAGCGGCTTGTCGAGCTTGCTCGTTTCAAGGTTGAAATGGAACGAATTGGCGCTCTGAAGGGCCGGTATAGCTTTTTCGATCACCTGGTCCGGCGTGAGGCTGACCGGGGTTGGCGTGGGATTGGGCTTTTCGGGGTCGCCGCAGCCCGCCGCCGACATGACCAGCACTCCCACGACCACAAGAGCGAGATACTTCCTCAACTTGTGAAGAGAAACGAACATATTTCCCCCTATCTGAGCCATTAAAGCCCCTTAAGCATAACACAATTACCGCGGTTTACAAGCCTGGCGAGCACGTGAAGACAGAGCGACACCCACGAGAGAGCGTGCCAATGAGGGCAGCCAACCACCCCGTTGTCATCCTGAGCGTAGCGAAGGATCTAAGATGCTGCCTCTGCTGCTACGTTGAACTTTCAGGACCAGCACCACGCAATTCAACAGCAGCACACTACCACTTTCTTGAGATCCTTCACTGCGTTCAGGATGACAAGAGGGACTCTGGTCCTGCTAGCCTACTCTGGCACAGCCGTGGCGAGTCGACGGGGCGGTGTGGAAACGGCCGGCAGGGAGGTCGTGCGGTGCTATAATGCCCAGCTATAGACACGCAACTTCCGCGCACTAAGCACGGGTGAGGTAAGACAAATGAGCAAGAGCAAGAGCAAGAGACCGCTGAACGACGGCAGCCTGGCACTCAGCGGCGCATACGAGGTCGAACACGAGGAAGAGCGGGATACGAGTCCTCTGCGGAGCGGCAGGCTGAAACTGGTGCCGCGTCCCGGGCCGGAGCCTGAGACCGCCACCCCGGGCACCTCGTACAACCCCGCTGTTGACACTACCCCCCGGCTGAGGGAGCACGTGATCGCGCCCACGCCGCCCAGCGTCCCGATTACCGACAAGCTGGACGACGCACCGCTGTCGGCGCACCCCTCCGGCATAGGCGAGCACGCGGCTGCCGTGCGGATGGTGCCCACGGTTGGGGCGCGGGTGAGGACGGGCCTGCGCCGGAGCACCTTGCTTGTGCTGCTTGCCGTGGCGGTGGCCGGTGCCCTGGTGGCAAGCGGCTACCTGCTGGCTACGACGCCCTGGCTGGCTAACCTCACAGGCAGCGCCCCACCTGCCACTACCAACGAGGCCCCACCGCTGTCCGGCCCCACCGGCGATAGCGCACTCCCACAGCCGCCGGGGCAGACCCAGGCCAAAGACGACCAGCTATTGCTCAGCGGCCTCCCCGCCCCTCAGCCCCCCTCCACTGCGGCCAAAGCAGCCAGGGACCAGGCTCTGGAAGCCTACAAGCAGGGCGATTACGCGCGGGCGGTGCAACTGTTCGAGGGCTATGTACTGGTGAGCGGCGAGGATGCCGAGGCCTACTACCACCTGGGCATGTCGTACATGGCGCTCGTGGGGCAAGAGCACTCGATGGCCGACTCGGAACTGGCCTTCCGCACCGCCATCTCCTTGCAGCCCACCTGGGCCGCCCCATACCAGGGCCTGGCCGAGAACCTGATGCGCCGAGGTTCCTACGAAGAAGCCATCACCCCCGCGCAAAAGGCCGCCGAGCTTGCCCCCGCCGCGACCGAAGTCTGGCTCACCCTCGGAAGAGCCTACCAGGGCGCGGGCCGCGACTCCGAGGCCGCAAGGGCCTTCTCGCAGGCATCCTATCTCGC
>DASVQO010000136.1:0-4416 GCA_036389075.1 Chloroflexia bacterium
ACCTACGCAAGTAGGGGGCAGCGGCCGAGGGTGGGGCTGGTGACTGGGACGAAGTCGTAACAAGGTAGCCGTAGCGGAAGCTGCGGCTGGATCACCTCCTTTCTAGGGAGTTCGTTAGGTTGATACGAGGGTTCGCCCTCCCTTCTCCTCGATCCCAGGTCAACTCATCGCTCCACTACGCAAGTAGAGAGATGGCCCCGCAAAGGCCCCTCGTTTGGAACCGATGACACCTGCACCTGTTGGTTATTACCAACAAATGCAAGCACACTGTCCTAACCTACAGGGCTTGCATAAGAACGAGCAAGTTCATTTACGACCTCACCACTCTTCAGTTGGATAAGGTAGCAAAGAAGGAGCTGTCCTGACCGGAAGCTCCTTTTTGTTTGCCCTGAATCAGACACAAGAAAGGGAGCGGCGAAGGCCGCTCCCTGACTTTTGCTTGGTACGCTTGAGGACTGGATTACTTCGAGCTGCCGCTCCCACCGTTGCCACCGCTCTTGCTCTTGCCTCCCCCGCTGCCACCGTTGCCGCCGGAGCCGCCGCTACCCTTACTTCCTGAGCCGCCGCTTCCACTTCCGCCACTCCCCTGGTTGCTGGTCCAGGCCTCGGAGTACATCCGCTGCCCTTCCTCAACGGCGCTGGGGTCCAGGTCGGCTATGTCGCTCAGGTCGCGCACTACCGCGTAGGAGATGACTTTGCCGATTTCCATCTCATAGCCGGCGCTCTCCGTGAGGTTGTTGAAGGCGAGGTCCGCCGTCTCGCGGTCGCCGCAGGCCAGGGCGGTGGTTATCAGCATGGTGTAGCTGATATTCACCAGGCCAAGCGCCGTGTAGTCATCGCGCAGGTCCTTCGACACTTCCTCGGCCCGCAGCTTGTCTATCACACCGGCGGCCACGCCCAGCGCGGATGCGGCGAGTTCCTTGATAGGGCTGGTGCCCTTGCCGCCCAACGCTTCCAGGCGGTCGCGCAGGTTGTTGGTCTGGCCTTCCAGTCCGTCCCGCACTCGTACGAGCAGCGGGTTGATATCCTGCTCGTCCTGTGTCTCCTTAACCTGCTTGTCAATGGCCTGGTATACGTGACCGACCACGCCGACCATGTCGGCCAGGTACTTCGTTACAATATCTTTCTTCTTGTCGTCTGCCATTTGGTTGGCCTCCTTACCGTCTATGGCTTCCTCCATGCTCCCGCTTTGGCACCGGAGCACCTAGCCATTCATATGGTGTTACACTACGAGAGAGAGCAGGTTTTATGCCAGGTGGACTGGTGCTTGCGATGCCCGTCTTTTGAGTCGCTGCTGATATAATGCAGGCCACAGTGTGGACAGAACAACCGGTTAGGAGAGTGCGTGACTGATTTGAACCTGGATGTTGAGGCACTTGAAGCATATATTGAAGGCTTTTACGGCCACGGCAGTTACCAGGCAAAGTACTGGTTCATCGGCATGGAGTTCGGGGGCGGCGAGTCGCTTGCGGAGATAGTGAGCCGCATACAGGGCTGGCATGCGCGGGGCCGCAAGGAATTGGAAGACCTTGGCCCGGGTGGAGTTGGTGCAGGCTCGCGGTGGTTTGTTCCCAGGTACCCTTTGCAGCCTACCTGGAAGCAACTTATCCGGATCGTGCTAAGTGCTGAGGGTCTGCCCACCGGCCTGGAAGATATTAGAGCCTACCAAAAAGATAGGCTTGGTCGCGCGGGCGGCCAGGATTGTATCCTTGAGTTGTTGCCGCTGCCCTCGCCGGGGCTGAATCGCTGGAAGTTCTACCCTGATATCGCACGCCTGAACCAGCCACGACTCAGGTATCTCGGGGACCGCTCAACTTATACTCACTACGTTGCCCCCACGAGGACCGCGCACCTTCAGGAGAGGATAGTTCAATTTAAACCCGGCGCGGTGGTCTTCTACGGCACCGGTTACGAGCACTGGTGGCGTCGCATCGCAGGTGTCGATTTCCAGTCCAGCGAAATAGACAAGGTTTGGACCGCACACAAGGGCCACACGTCGTTTGTAATCATGCAGCACCCCACGGCGCACGGGCTGCCCAAGACCTACTTCGAGTCTGTTGGTCGCCTCATAGCAGGTGCGCCGTTGCCTTGAACGCCCATAGCCTCGTGTGCTACACTGGCCCTGGTGCCTCGCGCCCGGTGCGGCAGGAGAGGCGCTACTACTTCATGACTCAAAGGCGAGAAAGGAGACAATTATGGACAAGGCAGTGGCTAGCCCCGGCACGACACCGGGCGATCCCGAGGTCCATAGGGCTGAGTACGAGGAGAAGTCTCACGGCGGCAACGAGCAGCCCTCGTTCGCGCGTGACCTTGTAAAGAACTACATCGGCGGCAAATGGGTAGAGGGTTCCGCCGGGCGGACCTTCGACAGCCGCAACCCCGCCACCGGCGAACTGCTGGGCGTGCTCACAGTATCCAGCCCCGAGGACGTGAACACGGCGGTAGAGGCCGCTGAGAAAGCCTTCAAGTCGTGGAGGCTGGTGCCCGCGCCGCGCAGGGGCGAGATCCTCTTCAAGGCCGCGCAAGCCCTCATGGAGCGCAAGGAGGACCTGGCCCGCCTCATGACCCAGGAGATGGGCAAGGTGCTCAACGAGGCCAGGGGCGACGTGCAGGAGGCCATCGATATGACCTTCTACATGGCGGGCGAGGGCCGCAGGCTGCTCGGGGAAGTCACCCCATCGGAGCTTCCCAACAAGTTCGCAATGGCCGTGCGCGACCCGATTGGCGTTGTCGGTGCCATCACCCCCTGGAACTTCCCCATCGCCATCCCATCGTGGAAGCTGATGCCCGCCGTCATCGCGGGTAACACCGTCGTGTTCAAGCCCGCCTCGGACACTCCCCTGCTCGCCATAGAACTGGTCAGGATACTGGAAGAGGCCGGGCTGCCGCCTGGCGTGGTGAACGTAGTGCTCGGCCCCGGCGGCAGCGTTGGCGAGGCTATCATCGACCACCCCGGCGTCAAGTTGATCTCCTTCACCGGCTCGACCGCCGCTGGGCAGCAGGTTTCCGTGCGGGCGGCGCAGACCCTCAAGCGCGTGTCGCTGGAGATGGGCGGCAAGAACGCCATCATCGTCATGGACGACGCGGACCTCGACCTCGCCACCGAAGGCATCCTCTGGAGCGCGTTCGGCACCACCGGCCAGCGCTGCACCGCCGCCTCCCGCGTGATCGTGCACCGCTCGGCGTTGCGCGACCTTCAAGACAGGCTGGTGGAGCGCATCAACCGCTTCCGCCTGGGCAACGGCCTCGAAGAGAGCACCGACATAGGGCCTGTGGTCAACAAGAGCCAGCTAGAGCGCATACACAAGCTCGTGACCGAGGGGCGCGAGGGCGGCAGCGAGATGCTCACGGGCGGCGAAATCGCCACCGACGGCGACCTCTCCAAAGGCAACTTCTACAAGCCTACCCTCTTCACCAACGTGAAGTGGAACGACATGCTGGCACAGGAGGAGATATTCGGCCCTGTCACCGCGCTCATCCCCGTGGACAGCCTGGAGGAAGCCGTCGAGGTGAACAACAACACCAAATACGGCTTGTCGTCGTCCATCTACACCCGCGACGTGAACAACGCCTTCCGAGCCATGCGCGACATCACGACTGGCATCATTTATGTCAACGCGGGCACGATTGGCGCAGAGATCCAGCTGCCGTTCGGCGGCACTCGCGGCACCGGCAACGGCCACCGCGAGGCCGGGCAGGCGGGGCTCGACGTCTTTACGGAGTGGAAGACGCTCTACATCGACTTCTCGGGCAAGCTACAGCGCGCACAAATCGACCTCGAAGACATCTAGAAATATCTGCCGGGAGTGAGGGACAGAGCGCGGCCTCGCGCCGCCTGTCCCTCGTTCGTCTTTGGCATGCCTCGCGCCGATGTGCTATACTTGTAAGTACTAATCCTCATTTGACGGCCCCGAAAAAGATGCCGGGTGCCCGCACTCCATGTTAGGAGAACACGATGACCGGCCAACCCGAGGAGGAGACGCCCCAGTCTCCCGAAGTGCAGCCTCAGTACGTCAGGGAAGAACTGGACCAGGAGCTTGTTACCCACGTAGGCGAGTACCGCCAACCCGAAGCGGGCGCGCAACCTGGCGGGGGCATGCACCTGGGGGCGGTGGATACCGAGGTCGTGCCGATAGTCCCGCCCATGTCCGGCCCCGCCGACCTGCTGGGAGAGCGCAACCAGAACGCGCAGGGAAACGAGGACGGTAGCACCGAGATAGGCGAAGAGCTAATCGACCCCCGTGATGAAATTACGCCGGGTTAAGAGTAAGTAGCAACCACACTTAGACTCAATTTTAACAGAGGGAGATGATTCTATGGGCACGTTGGACGTGCTGGACCAGCCTGCATCACAGGCTCAACGAGGCCAGGACGAGATAGTAAACGACTTCTCGATAGTCGTGGCGACGGTGAACG
>DASVQO010000137.1:0-9574 GCA_036389075.1 Chloroflexia bacterium
AGTGGGATTTTTCTTTCTATGGGCGAAGGCGCACCAAACCCAGCCGCCGCGGGCACCGTGATCGGCCCGTTCTGTATCCTGCCAAAATCCGCTGTCCTCTAGGTGAAGCTCGCCTCGGCCGCCGTGACCAACTTCTCTTTCAGGGCGAAAACTGCTGCCTGGGTGCGGCTGGCGAGGCCCAGCTTGCTCAGGATGTTGCTGACGTGGGTCTTGGCGGTCTTCGGGCTGATGATAAGCTCGTCTGCGATGCGTTGGTTGCTGTAGCCCCTTGCGACCAACTTCAACACTTCCACCTCGCGCTCGCTTAGCGCCTCTTGCACGGTGACATGCTTGGGCTTGTTGGGGTTCAGTTCTTCCATCAGCCTGCGCGCCACCCGTGGGTCTAGGTGCACCTCACCCGATACCGCGCTCTTGATGGCGTGTACGACCTCATCGGGGTCGGCATCCTTCAACACGTAGCCGGTGGCCCCGGCGCGCATCGCGCCGAACACCTTCTCGTCCTCTATGAACGAGGTCATCGCGATCACGTCGATATCCGGCGAGGACCGCTTGATAGCCTCGGTCGCCCCGATTCCATCGAGCTCCGGCATAACGAGGTCCATGAGCACCACGTCCGGGTGCAGTTGGGCCGCCAGGGCCACCGCTTCCTTTCCGTTCGAGGCCTCGCCCACCACTTCGATGCCCGCCTCGGTAGCCAGGAAAGCCTTCAGGCCCTGACGCACTACCGCGTGGTCGTCCACCAGCATCACTCTTATTGGCTCGTCCATACTCTCTGTTCCTCCCTCTATGACTGCTTGTCCGAATGTTTTGAGGCTAAACGCTCGTCGTATCTAATGCGCGCCCGCTCACCTGAGCAGACGAGTTGCCGTTCGCGGACTGCCCGTCCGCAGTTGAGGCCCCTGTCAGTGGTTCGGCATTTATATCTACGCTTACCAGCACGCCGGCCCCGCCGCCGGGCGTGCTCTCGATGCTGATAGTCCCACCTATGGCCTGCGCGCGCTCGCGCATCGTGCTGGTGCCGATGTGGCTACCGCCGCCCGAAACCAGCTTAGCGGTATCGAAGCCACGCCCGTTGTCGCGAATGGACAGCGTGACATGGTCGCCGCGCGTGTCCAGGGAGACCCAGGCCTCGGAAGCTTGAGCGTGCTTCACTACATTGTGCAGGGCCTCCCGGGCGATCTGGTACAGGGCCTCTTCGTGTTCGATTGGAAGGCGGCGGTCTCCCTGCAGGTCCAGGTGCACTACAAGCCCGTTCCGCGCCTTCACAGCGTCAGCGTGCTTCTGGAGCGCCGAGGCCAGCCCCTCGTTTTGCAGGGCCTGTGGCCGAAGCTCGAAGATGAGGGCGCGCATCTCTGCCAGGGAGCCTTGCGCCAGCTCCTGCACGTTGTCCATAAGGCTGAGCGCCTGCTCTCTATCGCTGGTCAGCACACGTCTCGCCGCGCGCAGCGTCAGGTTCAGGCTGAACAGCGACTGGGTTACCGAATCGTGTAGCTCCCGCGCAAGGCGCGCGCGCTCTTCCACTGTCGCGAGCTTGTTCGACTGCGCCAGCAACTGGGTATTGTACACCGCGAGGGCGAGGATCTTCGCGAAGCTGGCAAACAACTGTAGCTCGGACGTAGAAAAGCGGCGTGGCTCCGCAAAGAACACCGTCATCGTGCCCAGCCTGGTGTCGCGCACGCTCAGGGGCAGAGCTATCAGCGCACCTATCTGCTGGGTAACTTCGCGCCCCAGGGCCTCATCCCCCAGCTCCCTCGAAGCCAGGTCCAGCCACTTTGCCATGTACTCAGGCTCGTGGGCGTCTTCTATAAAGCATGGCTCCTGGGTGACAAAAGCTTCCAGGAAAGCGATCTTGCGCCCGGCCTGTAGCGCGACCGGCACCTGGGGATTGTCTTCCACCACCAGGCGCAGGTGTTCCGGCGACATGTTGTAGTGAGCCGTGTAGTTGAGGGTGTTCCCCTTCGGCTCGTACAGGTAGACCAACGCGCTCGTGGCACCCATCAACTTGCCGATGTGCTCCATGCCGTTAACCAGCGTTTCTTGCAGGCTCCGGCTCAAGGTGACCGACAGCGAAAGCTCGTTGATGGTGGTGAGTGTCATTAGTTGCTGCTGAGTGCGCGCGTAGAGGCGCGCGCGTTCCACCGCTACTGCTGCCTGGTTAGCCAGCACCGACATGACCCGCAGGTCGTCCTGGGTGAAGTCTCCCTGCTTCTTGTTTACGGCCGTGACCACGCCAATCGCGTGCCCGCGCGAGACCATGGGGGCCGCTAGCACCGAGTGTGCTCCCATCTCCTGCCGCAGGCTGTGGTTCACCCGCTCGTCGGAGGCCGCGTTGTTGCTAATCTGCACCTGCCCCGTGCGAAAAGCGACGCCCGATAGCGACTGGTCCACGGGCAGGTGGTCCGCGCTTGCAAGTCTCGGGGCGTTCCAACCAATCGCCGCTTCCAACTCGTCGGGCTTGCTTTCACTCGGCAAAAACACCAGGCACGACTCGGTGCTCAGCATCTCGCTAACGGAGGAGGCTATCGTTTGAAGAATATCCTGGAGCCCAGCGGTACCCGCCAGGTCGGCGGTTACGCGCTGCATGGTAACGCTTTCAACCAGACGGCGCTCAAGCTCGGCATTCGCGGCGGCCAACTCACCCGTGCGCTCTGTGACCTTGCCTTCAAGCTCGGAGTAGGAGGCTTGTAGCTGGCGCGCCATGGAGTTGAACTGCCGCGCAAGCTCCTCGATCTCCACGGGGCCGCTCACCTGCAACCTGTGCCTCAGCCTACCCGCGCTCAACGCCTGCGAAGCCGCCACCAGCTTGGCTACCGGCCTGGTCAGCGTGCCGGCGCTCCGGGCCACCAGCAACACGGCAAGCAGCATCGTGACCAGGGCGAGCACCAGCAGCCCCGACAGCAAGGAGTTCAGCGGCGCGACAATGTCCGCCCAACGCTCTTGCGTGACCACGTACCAGCGCAGCCAGGTAAGATCGAGATCGGCCCGGGGGAAGAGGAGCGCCAGGTTCAATGGGGCGTAGCCGATGATGTGTTGCTCGCCGCTGAGAGGTGTGATAATCGCGCTCGGCTCCGCAGTGGTCAGACCGCCCAGCGCAACGCTCGGCAACATGGTGCCGACGACCTGCTGGTCGGGGTGCCACAGCACGCGCCCGTCGGAGGCGACCAGATAAGAGATGCTGTGCCCGACCCCGTCGTTGACGTTGTCGGCCCTCTGGATGCCGAACGGTCTACCCAGCTTGGGGCTGCCGTAGAAGATGACTCCCTCGACCATGCCGCCGTAACCGCCCCTGTTGTCGATGAAAGGCATCGAGACGAGGATAGCCGTTCTGCCGTCCTGCATCTGAGTGGGCACGATAATCGTGGACGGACCAATGCCTTTACTGAGGCTTTCATAGGCCCGTTTGTTGAGCACATCACCCGCGATGGCCGCGAGGTTGGAGGCTATGAGTTTGCCGTCCGGCCCCGTTACCTGGACCATGTCGAACTGCCGGATGACGGCTTCCTTCTTCAACTCGTAGAAGATACCCGTGTCGTCTTTTGGGTCCAGAAGCACCGGGGAGCTTGCTACCTGCTGGAGCACCTGCACTGCGAGCGACAGGTGGTCGCCCACGCGTTCGGCCTGTATCCGCGCAAGCTCGGCGTCCCGGCTCTTGGCGAGCGACTCGCTGACCTGTGTGTAGCCTACCTGCCCCACGACCGCGAAGGCCACGACAAGGAGGGTAAGGGGGAGCAGAGTTCGCAAGATAAGCTGCCCGCGAAGGGTGCGAATGAAAGAACGCCCCTGTGTGGGGGCAGCAGGCTTGTGGTCCACGCCTGGGATATTTGGTTGCTCAACGGAGGTGTTTTGCATCCTAGACAGGCCATGAGTTGAGTGGTATCGCGATCAAGATTACGAGCAGGCTCGCTGCGAAGAAGATAGTCGCTTGCCGCCCCTTGTCCGTGGAAGTCGCATTACGATCCAGGTCGGCCCGCGCGCGTCCGATGTGCGCCAGCGCCACAGCCGCCAACATCGCGATCGGGTGCAGCCAGCCCAGGGCTACGTCGCCCTGCCATCGCTGCTCGGTGACCCACACCAGCAGGCCGAGTAGAAACTGCACATCCATGGCTATTGTGAAAAATAGACTGGACCGATCTCCCAGTACACCCCAGCGGCGAGTACCGCTAGCCGACATCAGAGCCACCGCGATAGCAAATAGCGCGGTTAGCAGCACAACCCATCTGAATACACTATGTAGGGTTACCAGTAACTCCAGCATGGCATTCTCCCGTAAACAAAAGCGTCTGTCGCCTTATGCCGGGCAGACAGACCATCCCTGCAGGATACATTGTACCGGGGTTCCAGGGCGCTCTGCATCAGCCTTTTAGTGTACCGCTGCGCCAATGTCGCGCGCTTGCCCGCTCGCACACCTGAAGGCCAGAGCACCTGGAGCCTATTCTACCCCCGCTCCCACCACGAGTCAGCCATACTACCCCAGCAGTTGCGCAAGCGCCTGCTTGAACAGCCCACGCAACAAGGGCACTTTGTAGCCGTTCTGCGAAAGCGGGGTAGCGCCAGCTATTAGGCTTTCCGCCAGTAGGTCCCGGTCCAGACTTGTGGCAACACGGCCCACCATCTGCGCTTCAACGTCTCGGACCCGGAGAGGCACTGGCGCGACCCCGCCGAGAGTCAGGCGAGCGTCCTCGATGCGGCCGGCTTCGACGCGCAAATACAGGCCGACCGACACGAGAGCAAAGGCCCAACTGGCGCGGGGCATCGCCTTCAGGTAAACAGAGCGCCCACCAGACATGGGACCGAGCACGATTTCGGTAATCACTGCTCCTGCCGGGAGGGCAAATCCGTTGCGCCGCTGGGGTGTGGGCACCTCGTACAGTTCGCTAAGGGGTGCCTCGGTTTGGCCCTGGGGCGTCTGCATGCGCACCACTGCATCGAACAGTAACAGCGCGACCGCAGGGTCCGAAGGGTGAACGCTCACACAGCGGCTCTGCCCCGGCGAGTTCAGGAAGATAGCGTGCTGCTCGTTTTCGCCATTGCGCGCGAAGCATACTTCCCCACCTTTCAGCCAGCAGTTATGCTCTCCCCTGTAGTACCAGCACCTCGGTTGTTGGAGCAGGTTTCCGCCTATGGTGCTCATGTTGCGCAGCTGGGGAGTCGCGGCAAGACCGCACGCCTGCGCCAGCGCCGGGTAGCGCTCCCCGACGAGCGGGTGCCCGGCAATGTCGCTGAGCCTGGACATAGAGCCGATATGCAGCGTGCCGTCGCGCTCCTCAATACAACTTAGCTGGGAGAGACCACCGATATCTACGAGGCGGTGCGGCGTAACAATCTCGTCCTTCATCAGTGGAAGCAGGTCGGTACCACCCGCCAGCAGCGCGGCGCCGTTCCCCGCCCCTACTGCTGAGACCGCGTCTTCCAACGTCCCTGCCTTTGTATAGTCGAAGTTTTGCATTATGAACCACTTTCCTCCGACCAGGGCAGCTGCGCCGGCACAAGCGTTTCGAGCAACCTTTTCGGCGTGACAGGCAGGTGACGGACTCGCACTCCCACCGCGTCGTAAATGGCATTCGCGATCGCCGCCGGGGTGGGGATTATGGGCGGTTCGCCCGCGCCCTTCGAGCCGATGTGGTTGGCAGCGGTGTCGGGTATGTCAACAGCCCGCACGATCATCTCAGGAGAGTCCGCCATGGTCGGTACCTTGTAGTCCTGCAAGTTGGCGTTGAGGACCAGGCCGGTACGCTCGTCCACCACGCGGTCTTCCATCAGGGTCATGCCGATACCCTGCAAGATGCCGCCGTAGAACTGGCTCTCCAGCCCCTTGGGGTTCAGCACCCGGCCGACGTCGTGCACAGCGACCACTCGCAGCACCCGCACGCGCCCCGTTTCGAGGTCCACCGCCACATCGGCAATCTGAGCTCCCCAGGTGCGTAGGGGTTCGACCGGATTCGGCCCCCTGAAGCCCTTGCCTACTATCATGTAGTCACCGACCTCGGAGAGCAGGTCTCCTATGCTGCGCTTGCCTTCCTCGCGCCCTTCTACGGTGACGTGCCCGTCCTTGATCTGTAGTTGGTCCGCAGGCACCTCGAAGAAATACGACGCTATTTCCATCAACTGTTGCTTCGCGTCCTCAGCTGCGACCCGCACGGCGGGGCCGACCGAGGGCACGGTGATACTCCCCCAGCTCGCGGGTGCGAACGGCCCCTTCTGCGTGTCTCCAAGCCTGAAGCGCACCACGTCCAGGGGCACCCCCAGCTCCTCGGCGGCCACCTGGCTGAGTGCGGTCCGGATCCCCGTGCCTATGTCCTGCGTGCCGCAAATCACTTCGACGGTGCCGTCCGAGTTGAGGCGAACCAGCGCGTGTGCCGGCGGCCCACCGCCACCGCTCCACACCTGGCTGCCCATCCCCGTGCCCACCCTCCAATTGCCGGGCGGCAAACCTTCAAGGGAGGGCGGTCCCGCGTCCGCGTGGAGACGCTCAGCCAGGTCGTACGATTCGAGCAGGTATTTGGAGGTGTAAGCCTTGCCTGAGACCTGGTCGCCCTCCGCATAATTCTTCTTGCGGAACTCGATGGGGTCCTTGCCAAGCTGCCTGCATAGCTCGTCCATAGCCGATTCCAGGGCGAAAGTGCCCTCCACGTGGCCGGGTGCCCTGAAGGCCGAGTGGCTGCCCAGGTTCGTGCGCACGCCGAGCGTGTAGGTGCGTACGTTGGGGCAGCGGTAAAGCTCCTGGGCGGGGCCGGGCACCGAGGCCGCCCAAGTGCCGTAAGCCCCGATGTTGCAGAGCGTTTCCAGCTCTATCGCTACCAGATTGCCGTCCCGCGTGGCCCCCACGCGGAGTTTTTGCACCGTCTGGCCCCTGTTGCCGGAGAGCAAGTTCTCCTCATGCCGGTCCAACATGTACTTGACCGGTCTGCCCGTCATGCGCGACAGCAACGGGGCTATGACGCTGTGCTTGAGCGTCTGCCCCTTACTGCCGAAGCCCCCGCCTATGTACTCGGAAATCACGCGCACCTTGCTGACGGGTATCTTCAGAGCGGAGGCCACGCGCCCCCGGACGCCGAATATATACTGTGTCGACTCCCAGATGGTGACCTCGTCACCCTCCCACGCGGCCACACAGCCGTGCGTCTCGAAAGAGTTGTGGAGAGCAGTAGGCGTGCTGTAGGTACCCTCAACGATTACGTCCGCCTCGCGGAACCCCTGCGCGACGTCGCCCCTGCTGAACTCGTCGCCTCGTTTGCCTTCTTCGTCCACGAGCACGTTGCCTTTAGGGTGGATCGTGGGGGCGCCGGGCGCGGCTGCCTTTTCAACGTCAACGAGCGCGGGGAGCACCTCATACTCGACCTTGATGAGCTTGAGCGCGTCCCGTGCCGTATCCAGGTCGTCGGCGGCCACCACGGCCACCTCTTCGCCTGCGAACCTCAGTTCCTCGTCGAATAGCTTGCTCGCCCCTCCGTACCAGGGTATATCGGATGCGTTATTCTTGGAGAGCACGCCACGGACTCCCGGCAGGCGCTCGGCCCCGCTGGTGTCCAAGGCGACAATGCGGGCGTGCGGGTGCGGGCATCTAAGCACGGCAGCGTAGAGCAAGCCCGCGGGGTGCATGTCATAGCTGTAGTGGGCCGCTCCCGTTACCCTGTCGCGCCCGTCCACGCGATTGGCCGATTTGCCCACCTGCGCAAACTCGCGCCCAGCCTCCCAGGCCGCAGGCTCGTCCCGCTCCACCACCACTGTCTCTTCGTGAACGCGACCTTCTATCTCTACCTTGGTCTTGACGACGCGCGTCATGGGCCTCTCCTAACTATTCGGCGGGGGCGAAGGGTGGCAAGCGCTCAGCCTTGTTGTGAAGCACGCTCGATGGCGTCCACGATGCCGGAGTAAGCGCCGCACCGGCAAAGGTTGCCGGCCATGTACGCTCGTATCTCTTCGCGGCTCGGAGTCGGATTCTCCGCAAGCAGCGCGGTGGCAGACATCAACTGCCCTGGTGTGCAAAAGCCGCATTGGAACGCATCCGCATCTATGAACGCTTGCTGAAGCGGTGAGAGCGCGCCGCCGGGTGCGGACAGGCCTTCAACCGTGCGGATGTCCGCCCCGTCGCAGGCCGTGGCAAGCGTGAGGCAGGACAATACCGCTTTGCCGTCCCTCAGGATCGTGCAAGCCCCGCAGTGCCCCATGTCGCACACCTTCTTGGTGCCTGTGAGGGCTAGCTGGTCTCGGAGCAGGTCGAGCAGCGTGCGCCTTGAGGGTACCGTGGCCTGGTAGGTCTCGCCGTTGACGGTAAGCTGGATGCTCCGGGACGTTGTAGGTGCGACCAGGGTGTGGTCGGATTCGTCATGTGTGGGTCGCATAGTCTCCTTCGCGTTTCTACTCCTCAACGCGCACCACGAAGTCCGTCACGATGACCTCTCGGCCATGCAGGACCTCCAGCCACAACTTGTAAAGGCCAGGGCGGTGGAAGATGTGGGTGAAGGCCACTTCAGGCCCGTAGGCGACGCCCGGCTGCACAACTTGCGTGCCTATTACGGCGGCCTGGGGCGTTTGCTGCACCGGCAGCAGGGTTGGTACGGCCTCGGCGGTGATGCTGGCGATGGCGGTCGCAACTTGCGGTTGGAAGGTTGGGGCGGGCGGCGTTGGTGCCGTGCCGCCGCCAATGATGTCGCTGCCCACAAGGTTGCCACTGTTCGGCACTCCCGAGTCTGTGGTCTCGCTCTGCCCCTCCTCGGGGGTCTGCGCGGCTTTCACGTACGATTGCGCGCTGCCTATTTCATGTCCAAGCTCAGGCGCGTCCGACTCCGCCGACGCCTCAGCGTCGTGCGCGCCGCCCTCCGGTACCTCGACTATCCACAAGTGGCCGGGCGCGCCAAAGTATGCCTGCAAGTCGCGGACTGGGTAGCCACGCTGCGTCACCCGGAATGCAAGCTGCTCCGGCTCCCCGACGCGCAACGACTCGCCGCCACCGAGCAATTCGACGCGCAGGCCGTATGATACCTTGGGACGCACGTCTACGTCCTGCGGCTGCGTAACAGGCTCGGTTCCGGCCTGTATAGTGGTCTGGAAGGTTTGTAGCTCGGCTCCAACGGGCTTGAAGTAGGTCCAGGTATAGTAGGTCCCCAGCTCGGGGAATCCCGCCGGGACGCTGGCCGCGCCAAGCACCAGCCGGTCAGTGAAGCTATGCCGGAAGAAGGTCATGTCCTTGTGGATGATGATGGTGTGCATCAGGTCGCTGATGTCGAACACCGGCTGGAACTCGGTGACGGCCTTCCCGGTGCTCTGGTCGCTGATTTCGAAGGAGAGGGTGCCCAGCGCGGGGGGATTCAAGTGCACCGGGTCGAGCCTCACCCGCACGTCGTACTTGCCCGTGCTCCCGCCCTCCGACACAGCGGTCGGCCCCGCGCAGCCCGCCACGACCGAGGCCAGCATCACCATGAGTGCAAGTACGACCGTAGACTTACGCCGAGCCTGCCGCATTAGAGACACAACGCTTCCTCCTGGTAAAAGTTCGTGACCAATGACCGTGGGATTATATCACAGACGATGGACGATGGACGATGGACGATGATTGAATTCTCCATCGTCCATC
>DASVQO010000138.1:0-5847 GCA_036389075.1 Chloroflexia bacterium
GCCAACACCGTGTCGCTCACGAAGGAACTGGCCGCCAAAATCTGGCTGCGAGAAGCCTAGCCCCACCCCTGCGGTCCCACTACCAGCCGCTCGACCCCGGCCCTCCTTTGAACGGCCCCTTGATGTCGCGCGTGACCCAGCCCGCGTAGAAGCTGCCCGGCTGCGATTGGACTTGCTCGCCGTCCACCAGGCACGCGTCCATAGGGCCGGGGTAGAAGGCCAGGTACCCGGCGATCTCCTCGAAACCCGGCGAAGGGTCGGGATAGCTCCACACCGCGTTGGGGGCGGTCCTGTCGCCCACCTGCACGCTAAAGTAGCTGGCGTGCCCCTTCCACTCGCAGTAGGTGCTGCGCATGCTGGGCACGAGGGCGCTCTGCCGCACGTCTTCAGGCGGGATGTAGTAGACGGGCGGGTGGCTGGTCTCAAGCACGCGCTTGGCCCGCCTGGTGTCGGCCACGGTCGCACCGTTGAATACCACCTGGATGTGCTTGCCGGTGTCCTCAAGGCGCGGCGGCCTCGGGTAGTCCCACACCGACTCCTCCCCAGGCCCGACCGGCTCAATCTGCGTGGGTCTCCCCATAGCTGTGTTGCTCCTACTCGGAATGTATCTATTTAGAATACGCCCGAGAGGGTTGTGGGGTTCAACACGTGCGACGGGTCAGAGCAGCCTGGTCAGCCAGCGTTCCAGCAGCCGCAGGCGTGGGTGCTCGCTATCGCCGGGCAGCAGGGAGCGCATGGAAGCATCGAGGGAGGCGGTCATCGCGTGAAGTTTTGTGCGGAGGTCGCCCGCGAAAGCCTGGGGCTCAATGGGAGGGCCTATGCGGACTGTGAGGGTGCGCCGTAGCCAGAGTTTGCTCGTACCGGTCAGGCCCACGGGCAGGAGAGGCACGCCCGACTTCTGGCTCAGGTGGGCGGCGCCGTCCTGCAACTCAAGGAGTGCGCCCTCCCCGGTGCCCAGTTGCCCCTCCGGGAAAATCAGCAGCGACCCACCCTTGTGCAGCACACCCGCCATCGTCCTGAGCGCGTGCAGGGGCTTGTCGCGGTCCAGCGCCACCATGATGCCAAGCGCGTCTATGACAAGCCGTCGCAGCCAGGAGATACGCCGCACCTGCTTCTCACCCAGCACGTAGATGCGCGGCTCGATGGGCAGGAACAACAGCACCAGGAAAGGGTCGGTCCAGCCGAGGTGGTTCGCGCAAACAATCACCGGCGTGTCGGGCACGTGCTCCAGGCCGCTCATTCGCACCCCGAACACAAGCCTGAACACGGCGCTCAGTACCCACCTGAACAGCCGCAGGCGAAGCCCCGCCCTCGCCATACGCCCGCGTTGAGGTCCGTGTACGGCCGGGTTTGGGTTAGGGGCGGTAACTTCTGCTACCGGTGACTGGACGCTCATGAAAAGCACATCATCCTCTGAGACGTGGCGCTCAGTCTTTGTCCACGAATTGCTCGGGGCGCACCGAGCGCAGGAGGAGCGCGGCGAGTGCGGTCATCAGCCCGGCGAAGATGAAGGCCCACCGGTAGGCGTCCTCCCGCCCGACGAACTGTTCCGCCCCCGCCACAATGAGACCCGCAACAGCCGACCCCAGCGGCTGCGCGAAGGAGAAGACGGCCGAGCCGAGGCCGACAAACTCGGCGGTGCGCTTGCGGGGCACCAGGTCTACCAGCATGGGGTTGATGAGCGACATGGCCGAGTTGCCCACCCCGATGAGCGCGAGCGCGATAGTGCCCTGCAACAGCGTGCCGCTCTGCGACCCGACCACCGCTACCACCGAAAACATCACGAGGCCCAGGGTCATGGCGGTCTTCTTGCTGGTGCGGTCCGCGAAGATGCCCCAGGGCACCGCGAACACGGCCATCGAAAGGGTCGCCGCCAGCGGTAGCAGGAACACCTCGCTCTCGCTCGCGCCCAGCACGTTCGACCCGAACAGCGTAATGAACGGCACCGCCCCACCGGCACCCAGCCAGAAGAAGAGCATGGCAAGGGTGTACTTGGCCGCTTCCGGGTATTCGCGCAGGCTCCTGATGTACTGCCTGGGGGTAACCTTACCGGTCTTCTGGCCCGCGTCCGGCTCGGCGGGCACCGCGGGCTCTTTCACCGTGATGAAGGTATAGGCCCAACACACCACCATTATGGCCGTGCTCAGGCCGAACACCAGGAACTCGCCGGTGGCTATCAGGGAGAAGGCCATGAGTGCGAATATGATGTTGCCCAGCGCGGTACCTACGCCTATGAGACCCCCCACCCTGCCCCTGTGAGCGGCGGGGAAGAGGTCGGCCATCATCGCCATGTAGGGGTCCCAGGCAATCGCCAGGAAGAAGGCGGAGACGGTCATTACCCCGAGCATGATCCAGAATGGAGGGTGGGTAGCCAGCAGCAAGAGTGCCACGGCCATAAGCGGGATGCCGATGAGGAAGAAGGGCCGCCTGCGCCCCAGCGGGCTGCGGGTGCGGTCGCTCATTCTGCCTATCAAGGGCTGTACGAAGGCCCCCACGAAAGAGCGCTCGTTGGCCAGCAGGCCGATCAGCGAGGGGTGCAGGTTGTAGGTGGCAAGGTATGGGGGCAGGGCGAAGTTGAACAGGCCGTAGACCACCGACGCGCCCAGATTGGCGACGCTGTAGTTCGCCGCCAGGCCCAGGTCGAACTTGCCCGGCGCGGCCTCCTCGGCTGGAGTGGGCGGAGCGGGCGCTTGCGCTCCAACAGTGGGAATGCCCGGCACCGGCTCCATTTTAGAGCCGGCCGTTCTTGCCTCTATTTCCATCGCGATTCACCTCGTTTGGGCCTGTCCGCTTTGACGCTTCTAGACTGGCCTTGATTGCGGATTATACTGCCCCTTCAACCCAAAAGTAAATAGTGCGGCCGCTATTCACCGGCCGGCCCTGCAACCCTGCAACGACCGCCGCCCCTCGTAGCTCGCCTTCACGATGACATGATAGCCGGAGAACAACAGCCCGGCTTCGGCAGAATTACTGCATTTGCAACGTAGGCATGTTGGCCCTCTATAGGCAATTGTGCCTAGACCGGCAGCACAACAGCATCGACACGCCGTACAAGACCCCCTCTTGTCATTTCGAGCGCAGCGAGAAATCTCGTCCTCCAGCACCCAAAGCCCCACCTTTCCAGCGTGACTATGCTCGCAAAAGAAAAGGCCACATCCCGGTGTAGGACGAGATTTCTCACTGCGTTCGAAATGACAAGAGGAGGCTTTGGGTACCCCCGAGGGGGTAGGGAGACGGGGGCGGCTGGGCCTTCGCTGCGTTCAGGAGGGCGAGGCGGGGCATGCTTCTAATCGCACCACACTTGGATAGGTATGTAGGCGCGATGCATTGTGAGCTTATGCTTCTCAGCCCCCGGAGGTTGCGGGTGCGACAGCAGGGCTTAGTGAGTTGCGGGCTTCTGCTTCGATCGCCGGTTCGCCCAGGAATACGGCGTACATCACCGCCAGGATAGGCAGGTGCCCCAGCAACTCCTCGGGCGGCAGGAACGGGATCGCTATGTTGAAGGGCACCCACATGAACAGGATCACGATGCGCGGCAGCACGCCCGCGATCAGCAACACGCCCACGGTGGCCTCCACGGCAGCGGCCGCGTACACGAACAGTTCGTTGGTGAACCAGCCAAAGCCGAGCAGTTGCACGAAATTGAACTCCGGGCGGCTCTCGAGGAAGGCCAGGGCCAGTTGCGGGTTCAGCAGCTTTTCGCTGAACGCCAGCCACAGGATCGACAGGCCCGTGAACACCCGCATGACGGGTAGGGCTACGCGGGAATAGCGCGACCAGTACTCCGCCCACCTGCGCGAGAGTTTGCCGGTGGGCGCGAACAGCCCTCGCCCCTGGATGAGGAAGAAAGCCCCTATGCCCGCGAACAGCAACTGCTCGGCGGCCCTATCCGGCGGGAACAGGGCGAACGCCGCCACCACCAACCCTATCAGTACGCCCCCGCCGACCCGCGTAAGCCAGCCCGTGACGAAGGTGAACGCCACGAACAACTGCACCACCAGCAACACGTAACCCCACCACTGCCCTGTAACGCTCAAGGTGGGGGCCAGCAGCCAGCCGCGCACCGTCATGTACACCAGGCTGATGGCCGTCTGTATGCCCACCACCGCCTGCACCGACGAATTGACGGGCCGCAGCCACACGGGGTTGGGCCAGTGGGGGTCGCGCACCACCCGGCTGAGCAATACAAGCCCGCCCAGCGCCAACCCCGCCGCCACAAGCGCTAAGGCTACCGGCCAGCTAAAGACCAACTCCCACCGCAGGGGGTAGTTCGATGCGTCCACGAACCATTTTTCATGCGCCAGGGCCACGGGAGGCGCGACAACCGCCGTACAAAGCCCAAGCAGGCAAACCAGGGACCAGAGTCGTGTGGCCCGCACTCTTCGAGCGCCAGGAACTGAGGCAGTGTTTCGTTGGTTGGATTTCATTGGCTGATTCTCTTTCGCGTGGTAGTGGTGGCTGTGGATAGGCTCATCTCGCAGGGCCAGCCGCCTACTCCCAGCCGTATCAAGAACGGAGCCACGCCTCAGACCGGTTCTGCGATCTTATGGTTGGGCCATGAAGCTGTGGAATATCAGGACCAGAGTCCCCCCTGTCATTCTGAGCGTAGCGAAGAATCTCGTCCCACTCTTAGGTGTTCCCTTTTTCTTATGTGACAAATTGACCAGGAGAAAAAGGCTACTTGGGTACTGCAGAAGCAGCTATCAAACACGGGAGGCTGATCCTTCGCTACGCTCAGGATGACAGGGGGGACTCTGGACCTGCGAGGCCGCTTCGGCCCGGCTTGTGCTTCTGCTAGGGACTGGCGGGCGGGAGGGGCGATGGCCTAAAATGGTGCCGAGGGTCAAGAGTGGACGCGAAGCAACAGATAGAAAGAGGGGGAGAATGGACACGAACGACCGGCTGGAACGGTTCCGCGATTTCCGCCAGAGGATGAACGAGCGCATCCTGGGCGCGGGACACCTGGGCATCAATCGCTTTTTCAACCTGGATACGGTGGCCTATCATGACGCCGCGCTGCCCGGCAGGACCAAGGAGTTGCTGGGGCTGGTGGCCTCCGCCGTGTTGCGCTGTGACGACTGTATTGACTACCACCTGATACAATGCGTCGAGGCGGGCTACTCGGACGAGGAGCTTACCGACGCCCTGAACGTGGCCCTGGTCGTGGGCGGCAGCATCATGATACCGCACCTGCGGCACGCTATGGAGACCATCGACCTGCTGCGGGCCGAGCAAGGGGCGACACAAGGCTAGACTCGCCAGGCAGACTCTCGCGCGGCGGCTTTCCGGGCAAAAAGTGAAGGTAGTGGCAGCGCGTCAGCTACCACTACCTCACAGGAGAGAAGAGAGGGGATTTCCTGTCCAGAGAGACCCCCAGTACGTGTCTTTATCATAGGGCCGGCGCGTTGCGCGGCTAAGTATCTTTAGTCCCCGCGCCCGCCGCGCCCTGGTCCCGACTTCGATGGGACTTTAGTCCCGCCCCAACAAGGCCAATAGGCCGGCGAAGGGCCTGGCGGGCGGCACAGGTTTGCGGCCCGCTTCCAGCCCAGCCAGTTGCGCCGTGTAGAGCCTGCCCGTCATCACCTTCAGCATGCCGGTGTCCGTCTGCCGGCGGCCCCGCTGGGTCTCTCGCCGCACGCGGGCCACTTCCTGGCGATGGGCCAGCAGCCAGCGATAGGCCCGCAGCTTGGCGGATACGTGCTTGCGGCCGCCATTGAGCGCGTACTTCCAGGTCACGGCCTCGGCCTCGACCAGGGCGGGCAGGAGTTGCAGTAGGGTCTTGCGTCCGTAAACCTTCAGCAACATCAGTAAGCGGTTGCGCTCCATGAAGTATAGCTCGCGAGCGTT
>DASVQO010000139.1:0-6660 GCA_036389075.1 Chloroflexia bacterium
CCCCGCTCGTTGTGTCCCTGGGGTTGTCTTTGGCGTCGTTCTGGTAGACGTGGGTGGTGGCGAAGTCAAGCTCGGGGTGGCGCAGTATGAGGTCGATGTAGCCCGGTTCGGGGAACGCGCCGAACACCGACACGGTTAGCAGGTGCCGCTTGCCCCACTTCTCGGTCTCGTAGCTTTTGACGAACCGTGCCATCTCGGCCACCCAGCGGTGCTGCTCTTCAGGGGTGCCGCCCCAGTGCGGGTGTATCTCGTTGAACAGATCGTAGCCGAAGATAGCGGGCGAGTCGCCCCAGCGGTCGATGAAGAAGCTGATGCGGGCTTTCTCGTGCTCCATCCCCCGCGGGCTGGTGCACATGCTCCACTGGCCGTCGAAGCCGGTGCCCTTGCGGCTGTAGGGGTGGTATTTCCAGCGGCGCGAGAGGAAGAAGGTGTCCCAGAAGAGCACCAGCAACCGCATACCGTGACGCTCGCACAGCCCAATGAGGTCGTCCCAGTAGAGCACCGCCTCCGGCAGGTAGTTGCCCACCGGCCGCTCGAAGAACCAGTGGCGGTCCTGCACGTATTCGAGCATGACGCGCATGACCGTTACCCCGTGCGCCACGAGGTCCTTGATGTAGTCCTCTGTGGTGGCTATATCCTGCTCGTAGTGCAGGTTGTGCATGCCGGGCCAGGGCATGGCGTCGTTGTGCCCCACCACCAGGAACGGCTCGCCGTCCTCGGTCTCAAAGTACCGCCCGCACGGCGCGACACGCACGTAAGGCATGCCAGCGGGGTTGCGTGGGATGGCGGCTTGCTTGAATTGTGGGGAGGTCTTTGGCATGGTGGGAGTTGGAATTTAGAAATGCGAATTGCGAATTTGGTCTAGAACGCCTGACGCTTCAACTCAGTTGCTCGGTGTCCGCCGGACGTACTGTGATGGCTATGTCGGTGCCGAAGGCGGGGAGCGGCAGGCGGATGGATGGGGAGTTGAGCACCTCGAAGTGGTATTCGCCCAGACGCTCGCCAGAATAGGTCTCCCAGAACTCGACTACGTAGTTGCCTGTGCAAAGGCCGGATACCAACAGGTCGGCGGGGGCGATGGGCGCATCGTCCTCGGCCACGCGCTTGTCGCGGAGGAGCCACATCAGGGTGTGAGTGCCATCGGAGCAGCCGAAGGGGAGCACGGGCAGCGGCTCCTCGGCCCCGGGCGTGCGGCTCACCACCTGCATGCCCTCGTCCATTGGCTGCGGCGAGAAGTTGAGCCAGTCGAAGCCGCACTCCCACGTGCCTGCCACGAAGCGCGACATGCCACGCTGCACCTCGTGCATCTCCTGCGTGAGGTTGTGGGGGTCGCGGAAGGGCCAGCGCAGGCCGCTCCCCGCCCCACCCGTGGCGAGGTGCGCCCAGCTCATGTTGTGGTAATACTCGCTCTCGAACGGCTCTTCCAGGAACAACTTGAGGTCCATGAACAGGTGGATGGGGCCGCTCTCGCTGTCCGTGTAGGGACGTGTGCTCGACATCTGGCTGAAGGCGTATTTCACTGCGTCTCGCATAACGACGGCGCAGTCGATGGTGTTCTCAGGGTTGTCCACGACGCCTAGCTCGTAGACGTGGGTGCTGGCGAAATCAAGCTCCGGGTGCCGGTATACGAGATCGAGGTAGTCTTCTTCGGGCCTGGCCCCGAACACCGACACGGTCAGCAGGTGCCGCTTGCCCCACCGCTCTAGCTCACGGTCGCGGGTGAATCGCGCTATCTCGGTGAGCCAGCGGGCCTGTTCTTCCGGGGTGCCGCCCCAGTAGGGGTGTATCTCGTTGAGGAGGTCGTAGGCGAAGATGGCGGGCGAGTCGCCCCAGCGGTCGATGAAGAAGCTGATGCGGCGCTTCTGGGCCTGAAGGGCCGTGGGCGAGGTGCAGAAGCTGCCCGGCCCGTCGAAGCCGCTACCGGGCGCGCTATAGGGGTGGTGCTCCCAGCGTCTCGACATGAAGAAGGTGTCCCAGAACTGCACCAAGAGCCTGATCTTGTACCGCTCGCACAGGCCGATGAGGTTGTCCCAGTACTGTACGGTGCTCGGTACCGGCTTGCCCTCGGCATCCTCGAAGAACCAGTCCTGGTCCTCGCAATACTCCAGCATGATGCGCACGACCGTAACCCCATGCTCCGCCATCATCTTGATGTAGCTCTCAACAGTGGGGATGTCGCGCTCGTCCTGCATGTGCCACATGCGCGGCCAGGGTAGGGCCTCGTTATGGCCTATCGCGAGAAACGGCTTGCCGTCCTCGGTCATGAAGTAGCGCCCACCAGGGGCCAGGCGCACGTATGGCATGGCGGCCGGGTCGCGTGGGATTGCTGCCTCTCTAAAGGTTGATACTTGCTCCAACATTGTCCGTGAAACCCTCTCCTCGGAAGTGGTTAGTGGTTAGTGGTTAGTGGCTAGTGGCTAGTGGCTAGTGGCTAGTGGTTAGTAGCACCGGGTAAAACGACACTTAGACGTTGCGTCTGCGTCTCTTACTAACCACTAGCCACTAGCCACTAACCACTAGCCACTAACCACTTCTTTCCTGCCCAGTCGCGGACAGGAACTCGTCTTTGTTCCAGGTGGTCATGCAGGATGGGTGGTGGGGGTCGGGTTCGGCCAGGTAGATTTCGTGGCCGAGCCGCTCCGTGACGCGCATACCACTGGCGCGCAGCATTGCCTCCACACCGGCGTGGTTGGGCGCCCACCAGTTTGTGGGGTCGTTGGCGAAGCGGTGCTCTATGAAGGCCATCTTGGGCCAGCCCGGCTCCTGCATCGCCTCGCGGTGCTCGATGTCAAGCTGGTCGGTGTCCTCGTACACCTCCATGCCGGGCATGGTGAGCGTCTGGAAGACCATGAGCCGCTTCACCTTCTGTGTCACGATGTCGAGGCCGAGCATGGGGTAGCGCAGGTGGTAGAGCACGCCCATGAAGACCACGAGGTCGTACTGCTCGCCGGTGCGGGCGAGGTCGTACACTTGCATGCGCTTCCAGGCGACCCTGTCTTCAAGCCCGAACTGTCGGGCGGCCCAGGCTGCCTGGTCGAGGTAGTGCTGGTCCACGTCGATGCCGGTGACGTGCGCGCCGCGCCGGGCTAGCTCGAAGCTGTAGAAGCCCGCGTTGCAGCCGATGTCGAGCGCGGTCCAGCCCGTCAGGTCTTCCGGCAGGTGCGAGGCCAGCTTGTCCCACTTGTACGAGGGGAAGTCGCCTAGCGGGTGAGCAGGGGCCGTCTGCGTGCCGTCGGGCAGGTGCAGGTTATGGAACCAGGGGCCAAGCTCGTCAATCTCGCTCTGCAAGCCGTTAGCCGAGGGTTTTGTATATTGGTGAACTGTCATATCTCTCCACCGTGCCACAGTAAGATAGTGTTTGTGAAAGCAATATAGGGTCCGCATCCCCACGCGTTATTGCCTGTCGATAACCAATCGCTTGCCGAGCAATTCCAGCGCGTATGCCTCAAGCTCCCGCGCCCGGTGCGCCGACGTATGGTGCTGCAACACCCGCTGCCTGGCCCGCTCCCCGATACGCAGCCGCTCCTCTTCCGTAAGCTCGCGCAGGTAGGACAGCGTGTCCTCCGGCGAGCGGGCCACCAGTATCTCCGAGCCAGCCTCGAAGATGGTGTCCAGCCCGTCCCAGTAGTCGCTGATGATGGGCACGCCGCAAGCCGCCGCCTCGAACAGCCGCACGCTAGGCGAGTAGCCCGCCTTCACCATGTCAGCCCGCGTGATGTTGAGGGTGAAGCGTTGCGCGTTATAGAACTCCCGGTGCTCGGCGGGCGGCAAATGCTCCACCCTGCGCACGTTGGGCGGCCATACGATATCCTCCGGGTACTGCGGCCCCGCTACCACAAACCTGCCCTCCGCCCACCGCCGCGCAGACTCCAACATCAGCAAATCGAGAGGCGGCTGACGGTCGTCGCTATAAGTGCCCATGTAACCGAGGTCGTACGATTTTGGATTTTGGATTTCGGATTTTGGATTGGTTTGCTCGTGGTTTTCTGTGTCCAAAATCGAAAATCTAAAATCTAAAATGGGGTAGTAGAGTTCCGGGTCTACGGAGCAGTAGAGGGCGCGGGCCATGGGGGAGCCGTACCGGCGCTCTATGCGGTCGAGCGTGGGGCCGCCGGTGAAGGAGAGGTACATGCCATAGCGGGGGATGAGGTGGGGGGCCAGGTACTCGGTGTCGCCGCGCTCCAGCTTTGCGAGGGTTACGGGGGTGTCGATGTCGTAGAAGGCGGTGGCTCCCCTGGCGGTCTGCGTGACCCACTCGCCCACAGGCACGCCCTCCGGCACGTAGGAGCCGACTATCACAAGGTCTGCCTCCTGCACTTCCGTGGTGAAGCGGGCCTGGAGGTCGTCGAGGCTGTCGTATAGCTCGGTGCGGCCCCAGGGCGGGTCGGGCATGTCGCGGTTGGAGGCGTACCAGGGCTTGTCGCGTTCGAGGAAGAGCACGCCGTGGCCGCGCCGGGTAAGCTCGCGCACCAGGCCCCGGTAGGTGGTGGCGTGGCCGTTGCCCCAGGAGGAGGTAATCGACAGACCGAGTATGACTATGTTCAGGCTGTCCGGCATCAACAGGCCGCTCCCGTAGCTTGAGCATTGGAAGGGCCGCCTGCCGGGGCAAGCAAGCTGCCGGTGAGCAACGCTTCGAGCTGGGCGGCGCGGTGGGCGTAGGTGTGCTCGGACAGCACGCGCCGGTACGCCGCCTCTCCTATGCGCCGCGCCTGCTCCGCGCCGACCCCGCGCACGTGCTCGGCCACTTCCGCGCCGTCGCGTGCCACCAGGACCTCGGTGCCCGGCTCGAAGAAGAGGTCGATGCCCTCCCAGTGGTCGGTGATGAGGCAGGCGGCAGCCCCGGCGGCCTCGAACACGCGGGTAGCTGGGGAGAAGCCGAAGCGGGCCATGCTTTCGCGGCTGACGTTGAGCACCATGCGCGGGGTGCAGTTGAAGGCGTTGTGGTCGCGGGTGTAGACGTGGCCCAGATAATTGACGTTGGCGGGCAGCCCCTTGCCGTCCCACCCACTACCACCCAATAGAAAGCTCTCCCCCGGCAGAAGCGCGGCGGCCTTGAGGAAGAATTCCTCCACGCGGGCCTCGCGGTCGGGCAGGCGATTACCCAGGAAGCCCAAATCGCCCTGGAAGCGAGGGTCCGGCGACACCGGGTAGTGCGTGGACGGGTCGAGAGCGTTGTAGATGGGCACGCAATCGCGAGCGCCGAGGGCCTTGTAGGCGTTCACCACCGGGTCGCCCCCGCCGTAGGTGAATACGAAGTCGTAGCGGGGGATGAGCGGGAGGAAAGGGTCAGTGGGGTCGTTGTGCACTCGCTCGAGGGTGGCGGGCGCGTCCACGTCACAATAGGCCACGAGCGTGCCGGGCCGCTGAAGAGAAAGCACCTCGCGCTCGAGCAGTTCGTCAAACACGCCCACCCCGCTGGCTTTGACGATCACATCGGCATCGCGGGCGGCTTCCAGGACGCGGTAGGCCCCCTCGTCGCCCACGCCCGGGTAGACCACGACGGTCGCCCATTCCGGGTCGGGGATGTCGCGGTGCTGCTGGCGTTCGTAGGCGTCCGGCTCGTAGAAGGTGATGTGGTGCCCGCGCGCGTGCAGGGCGCGGATGAGGCCCCGGTAGTAAGTGGCCGCCCCGTTCCAGTAGGCCGAAACGAGGCTGGAGCCGAAAAACGCTATGTTTAGTCCCTTCGCCATGTGTTAGTTACCCCTCTGTGACACAGAATGTGATCCAGTGCTTTGTGTACTTGCCATGTTCGCCCTGTGGGTGTGCCCTGTGGCCCCCGCCCTGCCAATAAATTGGCGGGCTGACAAGGGGCAAAGTCTCCTTCGGAGACTGGTACATGTTCCTTAGTCCCCGCAGGGGACTTCGCTTCTTGCCAGCCCGTGGCTTCAGCCACAGGGCGTCACTACAGGGCTTCCCGCCCTATTTACGCAATCATTCCTCGCTTATCACTGCTACTACTTCTCTTGTGCTACCTTCTAGCTCAGCGTAGATGCCAAGCAACTCGTTCACCCTGTGGGCGCAAGTGTGCCGCGCAAGGATTGTGCGGAGGCCGTGAGCCGCAAGTGAACGTGCAAAGTCGGGATCGGAGAGCAGCAGGCGCAAGTGGTCGCGCATCTGGATGCCGTCTTGGGCTACCAGGAAGTCGTTGCCGGGTGAGAACAGCCCCTCCACGTCGTTCCAGGGTGCCGAGACGAGTGGGATGCCGCACGCCAGCGCCTCGAACGGGCGGATCGTGGGGATGCCCGGTAGCGCCTCGGTGTACGGGCGGCGGGGCACGTGCACGGTCACACGGTAACGGGCGAAGGTCCGCGGGGCCTCGAAATTGGGCAGCCAACCGCCGTACTCAATACCCGCCTCCGCCAGCGACTCTTTAGCGTGGCTGGGGTAGCGCACGCCATACACCCTCGCCCGCAGGCCGAGGGACTTCACCGGGCCAAGCAGGAACTCGTGCAGCTCGGCGGTGCGCTCCTCGTCGCCCCAATTGCCTATCCAGACGAGGTCGCCCTCCTGCTCCTCCCCGGCCATGGGGTGGAAGAGGCGGGTGTCGGCGGCTTCGTGCCAGGTCCAGGCATGTTGCGTCCAGCCTTCAGATAGGTACAGGTCGCGCAGCACGCGCCCGTAGGCCAGCACGCCGTCGTACTCACGCAGGTCGTAGGCGGC
>DASVQO010000140.1:0-11307 GCA_036389075.1 Chloroflexia bacterium
CCCATAACCGCCTCAAGGATATGGAGAGCACCGGGACTAACATCCGTAACCTGCAGGCTCTCCTTGCCAACCAGGGCCTCTCTGAGCAGCAACGCTCGAACCTGTTGGGGCAGTTGCGTGAAGCGCAACGCCAGTATGGGGTACAGAGTAAGGAAAACTCCCTCACCGAGCGCATAGAAGCTGGAGAGCTTTCTAAGCAGCACGACCTTGACGCGGCTAACGCAAGAGTCAAGGCAGCCCAGGCCTCTGTGGAGGCAGCTCAGCACGAGAGGGATATGGTAGCCGAGTCGCTTGCCAAGCGCCGGGAGCAGCTTGAGGCTGAGCGTGAATCAGTAAGTCGCCAGCGAGAGCTTGAGGAGCGTTCCTTCGCGGAGAGACGTGAGGCGATCCAAGCTGAGATGGACCGCATCAACAGGGACCAGGAACTTACCGACCGTAAGTTCCACCTGCTGGAGCTGGCTGCTCAGCAGGATGCTGATAGAGCCAATCAGGCTCTTGAGGATACCAAGGCTGCGCAGGAAGAAAAGCTAGAGCCTCTGCGCCAGGAACTCGCGGCCCAGCAGAAGATATACGACCAGTACAGTTTTAATGCGTCGGAAGCCCAGCGGACCGCGCAACTTGAGATCGACTCAATCCAGGGGCGTATCGACAAAGTCAATGACGATTACAACAACCGTCGCGAGCGCATCAAGGAAGACATAATCCTGCTGCAGGGCCATCAGAAGGATGCAGAAGCGGCGGCCACGGCAGAAGTTACCGCTGCTCAGGGTGTCTATAACACGCTCAAGGACCAGTATGACGCCTGGAAGGATGCCAACAAAGAACGGGATCTCTACAAGACCTGGCTCGATGCGGTACGGGGCAAGGATAAGGCGCTTAACGATCTGGCCATAGCCGAGGGCAACATTGCCACCAAGGCCGGGGACCTCGGCGCGGCCACGAAGGACAAGGCCGCGCCCGGTATCGGGGAGATGCAAAAGGCGGTCGATAACTTCGTCGATAGCGAAGAGATGGCCAAGCTCCAGAAAATGCTCGACCGCACTGAGGAGGGTACAGTTGCCTGGGCCTTTGCGAACCTCCTAGACCCTGACAAGGACAAAGGTTGGAAGAAAAACTGGAACGACTCGATGCACGGCATGAATGCCGGCACCAAGATATTTAGAGAGTACAGCCAGCAGAGCTTCGACGACGTCCACAACCGCGGCGAGACACTCTTCATCTCGGACGTTAACCGCTGGTACGACAACTGGTCTACGAAGATCGGCAGCATGCAGATGCCCGGTAGCGCCGACAGCCAGGGGCCAGGTGTGCCGCCGCCTCCTCAGAAGGCTCTGGGCGGGCGCGTATTCGGGGGGGAGCCGGTGATAGTAGGTGACGGCCGAGAACCTGAATTGTTTGTGCCTCACACCGACGGGGACATCGTGCCGTTCTCGATGCTGGGCCGTCTCGCGTCGTTGTCATCCGTGTCAAACAGCAGATCCGGCTCGGCCACATCTGTGGCTGCCGTAGGCTATCGCCCACCTGATGCCTGGCGAGGCGGGGGAGATAACTTCAACATCGCCCTCCAACTACCAAGGATGACCCAGCCATCGTCCGACTGGCGCGACTGGCTGCCGGCAGTTGAAGCCTTTGAGAAGGCCGTTGTTGTAAGCCGACGCAGCAGGGGGTTACCCTCCAGATGAGTCCCACAACGATACGGGAGGTTTTCGGGGGCACCCCAAACGAGGTGCAGCTTGAGCACGAGATTGAGCCAGGTGTGTGGTCGGACTTGGGCGCGCTGTACGCGATCCGCGATACTATAGCCTTCGATGCGCCCGCCACACGTAAGCCGAAGACCCTCCAATACACCGCAGTAGATTATGGTGTAGGGCTGGAATTGTCGTCCCTCCAGCGGGTGCGTGCCAAGTTCTTGGGGCGCTACCAGCTCGTGGGGGCCATCCAGGTCCTCCCCATGAACGATGCTGGGTCAAATCAATATTACGACATTAAGGTAACCGATGATTTCGTGCTCCTGTTCAACGGCTCTAAGGCTATTGAGGAGCCAATAACGATTCCTCCTGGGCAGACGGACTATGTGGTCATCCGGGGCGGTACATTCGTTCTGCCTTCCTACTCAGTAAGCACTGAGTACCTGGTGGGCGACTACACGCAGCCCTCCACGCCTAATACTTGCTTTTATCGTCGGGCTGTTGCCGAGATCGAGAAGTGGGCACCCAACACCGCCTATCCGCTCAAAACATTCAGGCGACCAACATCCGCCGACGGTAAGGTGCTCAAAGTCGTTGCTGTGGCCGGGGCAGGAAAGAGCGGTCCTGTGGAGCCTAATTGGAGCACTCTTACTGCCCTTGGTCAAATGCTCACGGATGGCGATCTCACCTGGCGCTATGATGCCAATGAAGGTCAGAGCGGCATGGTAGAGCCGACCTGGTCCACCACAGTTGGCGCCATTATCGCGGATGGTGGCCTATTGTGGGAGTGCAAGGGATCAACCGCATGGGGTGGGCTATTGCCGCTCTTCTGCCCTGAGATCCGGCCGGACGGGGTAAATACGCTAGCTACACTGGGCGAGTTCACCTGGAAGGCAATGTCCCCAGGCGAGGCGCTCGAGGAGATCCGTCAATGGGTCGTGGCCAACACCTCTGTTAACTGGGACTTCTTCGTCTCATGCGACACCCTCGGACGTTCGGTGCTTCAGACCGTGGACTGGAACAACCCGATCTTCGTGCCTCCTGCACAAAAAGAGGTGTCCGACATCGGGCCGTTCAGCACGACCGTCATCGAGTGGAAGTCATTCCAGAGGACCAGGCAGGGCACCGTCGTAAACCAGCAGACCGCATGGGGACCCAACAACGCCAAGGGGGAGATAGATGGCTCTGTAGCGCCTCCTAAGGCATGGACGCCTAATATGAGCACCAACCGTCTGGAGTCCACTGCACACGGCTTCACCAACGGTACTGTGGTCTTTCTGAGCAACTCCGGCAGCCCTCAGAACCTGCCAAACCCGCTACGAGAAAGGCAAGACAATGGCCTGCCTCAGCCCTACTATGTGGCCGGTGCCACCGCCAACACGTTCTATCTGACGTATACGCCGGGCGGCAACCAGATCACCTTCAAGAGCAGTGGCAGTGGCGGCACCCATTACGTGGTGGACGCGCGCTACGATCAGTACGCCAGGCAAAGCTATTTGCTGTTCGGCACGCGGCGAGGTAAGCAAATCGAGTTGAACGAGCCTCAATATGAGGACAGCGAACTACTTCGGGAGTTAGCGCGCGGGAAGGTGCGTAGGGACTACCTTGAGCGGGACACGATTGAGTTAGCCCTCAACGATATTATCCACCCGGATGTTCTGCAAACCCCGGTGATGCTGTACATTACCAACACGGCTCCTGGCCAGGGGCTGTCGCGGGTGCTCTACCCGGTCGGGCACACACGCCTGACGTTTCCCAACGGCATTGCCCTGTGGCAGCACACGGCCGGCGACCGCCTCGAGACAGAGGCGGAGAGTAACGAAGGCGGCCTGCGCTATGGACAGTTAGCGCCGGGCGACACGGCTTCCCCTGGTAACGTCCGGGAGTTCAAGCACACCAGCAACACATACGATCCCGCAAGCGATAGATCGTATGCTGACTTCCTTTGGGTGTTGCCGCCGGATCGCGATTACAAGCGCACTCGTCTCAAGTGGTGGGTACCCGGCACCGCATACAGTGCTGAAGCCGAGGTCGGGAAGCCCGGCGTGACTTTCAGACTAGCCATGTACCCCGGGCGCGATTACATAATCCAGACGGCCACGGAGGACCTGCGGGGCAATTCTCTTGGCTACGGGCCGGAATACCCACTACACGCCGCAGAACGGCTGCTCTCCAACACCTACAACCCCAACTTCATAGCCCCCAACTTGATCAAGGACGAGGTGGTTCCTGAGGGCTGGTTTAAGGAACTTGGCGTCGGCTCCACCATCAAGCACACGCCCGGAGTAGTCGTTCTCACAGCACCCACCAACACTGGCGCTCGCATTAAGAGCGGCAAACAGCGCGTGCGTGGAGGTGACCCTCATTACGAATACAGGGTGGAGATACAGGCCACTTCCGATATTAGTTCCAGATTGGAGGTGCTGGTCGATTTCTACGATAGCAGTGATGCGCTCTTGAGCACCACGACGGCGGTCCCCTCACAGACTGTGGGATCCGCTCTCCTGACCAGGGTAGTACCTCTGACGATCCCAGCAACGGCTGTGAGTTTGGCCATAAGGCCGGGGATCCCAGCGGGGGTGACAACACAGCCTCTATCGCTCCGGCGTGTAGAGGTCATCGAGCAGTACCGCGTGCAGCCGCCGGTGCTCGCACCGGACACTACGGCCTTCGGCTCCTTTGCCTACAGGTACGTGAGACCAGGTGGCGAGTTCGGGGTGGCGCTGACTCCCCCTTCCGATGGCCCAGCGCCGGAAGGGTACGCGATCCAGTTCTACCCTGCCAGTGCCAACCCGGATAACCCGTTCTTTGCGGCGCTGATACGCACCAAGGATGTACCGACCAGCCAGGCGGGTTCCGTCACCATATTAAAGCAGGTGCTCGATGGGCTGGACATCGACGTGCCCATGAAAGCGCGTGTGCGCTCTAAGTGGCGAGGCAGTCTGTCTGATTGGAGCGCCGTGCTCGACTTCGAGGTGCCTTCCCCCCAGGCACCGGCGGCCCCGTCGCCCATCACGCTGATCGCCTATGGACAGAACGCTGCCTCCACCGAAATGACCTTCGCACCGGACCCTGACACGCCAGAGCCGGTAGAGTGGATGGTGTGGGCTTACAAGGAGGGTGACCCCTCCCAGAGTTACAAAGAGATTATACCGGGGACAGCGCGCGTGTTCCAGTTCCCAGAAGTTGTGGAGGTTGACGTGAACTACAAGTACAAGGTTTTGGCCCTGGTGGTCGCGATAACGGGCACGCTAATAGGTGTATCGGGCGCCGAGGCCACCTTCAAGGCACCGTTGCCTACGGCAGCACAGAATCTGCGGATCGACACGACGGTGAACAGCCCGTACGGCTACGTGCCTGACGGTGTCAACACCATGTCCCTGGGTGCTATCTGGAGCATGGCTTCGGGCGCTCGGCCACCGGCCACTTGGCTACTCAAAGCCGTACCGGGGCAGGTGAACCCGATCCTGCCCATGACCAGTTACCCAGGTCAGATCACGGCTACGACCACGGGCAAGGACCTGGATGGGTTGCTGGCGCTTATGCGAACCGGCCAACGCTATTCAATAGCGGTGTTTGGCACATCGGGCGGCAAATACTCCGCTCAGTCCAATATCCTGGACTGGACTGTGCCCACCGAACCACCTGGGCAAGGAGGTCCTGCAAACCCCGGGTTCGACGTGCCTGGAGCTGCCGCCAACAAAGCAGACAAGTGGATGCACCCTCCTGTGGTGAGCGGCGTGTTCTCAGAGAGGCGCACCGACGCGCCCCAGTCTGGTGACGGCTACCTGTACCTGTCCAGGAACAACAGTCCCACCGACCCTACTGGTATTGCTCCCTTCACCATGAGCATGCCCTTCGCCATACACCCTGGCGAGCGGGTGTCCCTGCGCACCGTCTCGAAGGTGCTCGCGTCGAGCGCACCTGCTGACAGCATCTTGTGGACGCAATTGTACAAGTACCCGGCGGGCACGCAGGTAGGCTTCGGTGCCGAGCTGGTAGCCGTTACCGACGGGGCAGGACATGCCACCTCGATAGACATACGGAGCCAGGGGGAGGGTTATCCTATAGCTTCAAACCTGGAGCTACTGTGGCAGGTGCAGGTAGCGGACCCGACGTTCTTTGTAGACCCCTTCGAGGGCATCAGGTACACGGTGCCCACGGTCACGATCACAGTCACCAACGGGCGCATCACCAACGTGGCTGTGGTGAGTGGCGGTGTCAACATAGGGCAGGCGTGGCTGTGGCTCATCCCCAAGAACGCAGTGCTCGACTGGAACTCGCCCCTCAGCATACCTAACGACGGCCAGTGGCACGCCGACGAGCGGGCAAGCCAGGTGTTTGGACCAAACGAGGGTAAGGCCTTCCTGATAGTGTACGAAGGGAGGAATGGCAACCGGCTGGCGCTGGACAGCCTACAGTGGCGCAATATCTCCACCACAGGCTTCAATCAGGAGTTACCGACGGCGAACAAGAGCACCCTGGTGGCCGCACTTACCGAGACCTACCAGAGGGCGAGCAGCTACGCCGAGCCTCTCACCTTCAATGGAGAGCTGCTCTTCTTCAACGGTGACGTGCTGATGATAGGAAAGAACTACTAACATGGCGCTGTTCGATGTAGCTAACTTGCGCAACCTGTTTGCCAGCAGGCCTTCCGACAACTCAGCGCTCAAAGCCGGGCGGCTGTTCTTCCAGTCTGACGGCCCGCGTCCTATCTTCAGGGATAACGGCACCACGTGGGATGATGTCACGCCCCTGCCTTACCAACTCAGCTACGCAACACAGGCCCTACGCCTGGCGGCTACAGGCTTCGTGGCGGCAGATGTGGGCAAGATCGCGCTCGTGGTGGCAGACGGCAGCCTGTGGATGCTGACGGCGACCACCCCTACCTGGCAGATGCTCGGCAGCAGGGTCAAGATCAGTGATACTCTGGTAGGAGTTGGGGGCGTCGCCAACGTCAATATCACCGGCATACCGGCTGCGTTTCGCAACCTGACGCTTGAAGTTGTGGGTCGCACGAACAATGCAGCCAACCCATTCGACGGTGTAAGGGTTCAGTTCAATGGAGATACGGCCAACAACTACGACTGGACGACGATCTTTGTGACCGGGACTGGCTCAACGGGCGGCACAGGTGCCGTCACCACCAATGCTATCCAGCTTGGCTCGATTGCGGGTAACTCTGGCACGGCCGGTCGAGCAGGCCACGTCGAGGGCAGGATATACGACTACCTGAGTACCACCTGGGCCAAGACGGTCAAGTGTGAGGGCGGGCGCGGCGAGACGGCGCAGGCGGTATCCGACAGGGGTACTGGCCAGTGGCGATCTCTGACCGCTATTACTTCCATTCTGGTGTTCCCTCAAACCGGCACTCTGTTCTTGGCCGGTACGAGGGTCATCCTGTACGGGGAGATATAAGGCATAGGTCCGTCCGTCGGTAGCCCCACTGTCGGCCGGGAGTTTGGAGCGCGAGGGCGGCTGAATGGCTATCTCGCGCATGGGGTGTTGACACGCCGCCGGATGGCGGGTAGGATATTGTTAAGACATAGCAGCGCCATATAGAGCTGCGCCGGCAGCACAAGAGAACCTTGTGCTACGGGCCAACAACATCGTTATGTGCGGCCATCACTCATCTCTCTACGAGGTGGGCGGTGGCCGCTTTTTGTTTGCCCTGTTGGAGTAGAGGACCGACGCAGACACGGAGATGCGGAGAGCGGAGAGCAGAAAGATGGACGAGCCGACGAGAGCGATATACACACAACTCGGTCATGTTGCGGGCACCCAGGAGCAGATCCTTGCGATCATGGGCCGTCTTGAGAATAAGGTGGACCAGGTTATTGCGAGCGGCAACGGCACGGAGACCCGAGTAGCGCAGCTTGAGTTCCAGATGGGCTTTCTGAAGCGTTTTGGCGCGCCCATCGTCCTGCTCGGCTCAATGCTCGGGCGACTGGTGGGAGGCTGGCTCGGCATACCTGGGTAGAGCCTGATCTTCACATCTCCTCGCACCTAGATGACAGGCGGCGGACGCAGAAAGGAACGGACGAATGACAGCGACAGCGGCACCAAATTACAACGACGTTTCGGCTCAGATACCGCACGTCACAGCGGGCAGGCTGAGGGAGCAATTCCGAAGGCTCGACCAGATCACCGACCAGGTCATCCACTTCGAGGCGGGGGCTTTTGTGTCGCCCGATATGACGGTGGAGCAGGAGATCGCGCACATCCGGGGACTGGCGCACTTCCACCAGTACGACCGGGAGTTCGGGGGCGGGGCGTTGGGGCGGACGCTGGAGTATACCTTCGTCTTGTTCCCCTCGGGACGGATCTACATCGTAAACGATCCCCGGCTGATTGTCTGGTCGCATAAGGGAGGCAACCTGGTGGGCGTCAGCACCCTGTTCGCCCTGGGCGTAGGACAGAAGCCCACTACAGCCATGCTAGCGACGGCGCGCCTGCACCTCGACTACACGGCCACTCGGACCGATATGCGCGTGAAGCCTGTCAGGACGTGGGGGCATGGCGAGACCACCAAGAAATACGGCGGTGGCCCCAACTGGGGCAACAACACGACTTGCCCCGGCGAGGCCCTCGGCTTCGTGAGGCAGTACAGAGAGGAAGCAACCAATATGAGCAACGGCAACCCTGCACCCGCAACACCTGCAACTCCCACACCGCCTGCGACGCCTGCGGCCCCGGCTCCGGCAGCACCGAACGTGTGGACGGACCCCGTGACGCGGCACGACGTGCATGACGCCTTCCTGACCTTCTACATGCAGTTCGGCTCCATCGAGCGCGGCATCGAGATCTTCGGGAGGCCTCAGACGTCCGAGATGCGCGACGTGTGCGAGGACGGCAAGGAGAGGACGGTCCAGTTCTTCGAGCGCGCCGTCTTCGAGTGGCACGACGATGTCACGCCCGGCGTGGTGATGCTACGCCGCCTGGGTGCCCATGCCCTCGAGGACCGCGACAACGGCCCCAGGGTGGGCAAGGGCTGCCCCTGCTAACCCCGCTAACTCTGCTGGCCCTGTGGGCCTTGCCGACCCCACGCAGCCGACTAACTTCAAGAATCGACCAAATCTGAAATAGCGACCGGCTTATTTCAGAAAGTGACGTTTAGCTCACGACAACGCGACAAATGGAACGAAGTAGAGGGACCTGGAGACGATGACGCCTGAGGAACTATCGGCGAAGCTGCTCGATCCGACTTACACAGCACCGAACATCTACCTGGTGATCGAGTATTTCCAGCTCTACTTCAGGCCGCTTTCGGCCACGGCCAAACAGCGATTGGCTGGCATGCTGTCGCTATTGTCGCCGGTCTTGGGCGAGCTGCTGCGGGCAATGCAGGGCAGGGCAGCACTGGACTGGGGCACGCTGGCGCAGCTCATTACGGCGCTTGTGAACTTCCTCGGGTCGAAGGCAATCCACGATCTCCTCGATGCCAAGCGCAGGCAACCGGAGGCCGAGCTGGCGGGCCTATCTCCAGCTCGGGAGGCCGATGGGACCGCTCGATCCTCGATAGCGCCTCAAGACGTCCAGGCACAGATGGAAGGAGCGAATAGATGACCGTGAACGTAGGAGATGTAGTAGTGGCCGAGCCTATGCCGTGGGATGTGTTCCTTCTAACGATGATAGGCGTCAACGGCTTCCTGGCCGCAGTGTCGCTCGCGGGCTTCGTGACCTTCCAGGTGACGAAGGGGCTGTACTGGTTCCTCAAGGAGTTCTTCAACCTGGACCCCGTGGAACGGTTGCGCATCCTGATCAATGGGTTTGTCCCCCTTGTCCTCTCCATGCTGTGCTGCACCCTGGCTACAGAGGGAGGCTACGCACAGTGGACGCCTAACCTGGCCTTCGGAGCCTTCCAGGTGGGCCTCGTGGTGGGGTTTGGTCCTTATCTAGGCATCTCGGTCGGCAAGGCGGCTGTCAGAGGCACCAGGCAGATCGTAGAGCGCGCGAAGAGTGGGCGGGCTGACCAGGCCGACCAGGCCAACCAGGTGGGGAAGGAATCGCAGGAGGGTTAACCGTGCAACCTATAAAGTGCTTTCTGTTGGAGCCGAAAGATCAGGTGTCAAGGGCGCTCCGGCGCTTCACCTTCGGAGTAAAGGGTACCTGCCCGGTACAGGACACCTGGGGCCATGACGCCAAGGTCTCCATCGAGGACGGCCCACGGATCGAGAAGGAAGACGGTACCTACTACACCGAGCCTTCGGAGTGGCCGCACGACGATCCTCGCTGGCCGACCCACTGCGCCTGCGGGTACGAGTTCCAACCTGATGACCACTGGCAGCTAGCGTACGAGATCATCTACGTGCGCGCGGACACTGGCGAGGAGATGAGCTGGGCCGACGCGCCCGCGGGTGCCATGTGGTACGCGCCCTATCTGGCGGATGTATGGGCTGGTCCTGACGGGAACTGCCTCATTGTGAGGCTACCCGGACGGCATGACTGGACGGTGGACGGCCCGGCCGCCAACTGCACCATGCCGGACGATGCCGGGCAGAAGCATCATCACTGCTGGGTGCGGCATGGTGAGCCGCCCAACATCACCGTGGACAAGAACGGGAAGACGTGCAACGCAGGCGCGGGGAGCATAGCCACGGATACCTGGCACGGCTTCCTGCGCGGCGGCTACCTGGTGATCGCCTGAGACACCAGAAAAGGAACCTCAACATGGTTAAGTGTCAGCGCCAGCGTGAGCGCCAGGAGACCAATAGCGGCCGCATCTTCAGTATGGGCAACGGCATCATACCGAGGCGAGGGCCGCGCCTCCTCACCGAGGTACAGCTATATCGCGCCCTGGAAGATCTGTTTGGCATTGAAGAGGCCCGGCGTCTCGTGGCCCCGCCCACTGAGCCGGTGAGACTTATCAACCCATACGATGAGCTATCGAAGTTTGCAAGTGTGAACGAAGGGATGAAGGGACAGAGAGATGAGCAGCAGGTCTAGAAACGACTGGAAGCGGAACGAACAGGGTCAGGCAGAGGTGTTGGGGTGCAAGCGGAACGCCCGCTCCCTGCAGGCAATCAGCGCCGGCACCTTGCCGGACTCGGGTAACGCCTGGCTGGCTGTGGAGTCTAAGCTGAGGGCCTCGCTGCCGAAGTTCCTCACGGACGCGGTAAGCCAGGCGAGCAAGGCGGCCAGGGCGGACCAGCTCCCCATAGCGGTGTTTCACGCTCGTGGCACCAAGCGCATGGACGACTTGGTCGTGATGAGGCTCTCCGATTTTGTAGACAACTTCGTCGGTGGGCCGCACGCCGTCAGTACAGAGGATGCAATTACCGGCCAGACAGCGAGAGAGGACGTCGCCAAGTGAAGATAGGGGCATGCGCGGCCAACGGGCCAATCACCGACGCTGACCTGGCATTGTTCAAGCTCGGCGGCTTCGAGGCGGCCAAACTGATGGCAAACGATCATTCAGGAGCCGACCTTGGGAGGCTTTGGGATGTTGGAGTGCGAACCTTCACTCTGCGGCTGCGCGATAGCCTTTGGGACCGTCTCGACCGCAATGGCAATCCCATCCTGAGGCCGGACGGCAGCAAGGAGACTTACTATCCCGACTGGAGGGACTACGTCGCTAAGGCAGTGCAGGACGTTCCCGCCTTCTACTGGGAGCTAAAGG
>DASVQO010000141.1:0-2267 GCA_036389075.1 Chloroflexia bacterium
GGTAAGGAGGGAGCCAAATGCCGTATTTTGGACTTGCTGAAGCTACACCTCACGCGTGGGATTGTGCCTCATTTTGATTTATGACCATGCCTCAATTCATTGGCAGGGCAATGCCACAGGGCGTCCCCCCGCGATATTGCAGGTACCTTGGCCACTAACCACTAACCACTAACCACTAACCACTAACCACTAACCACTAACCACTCGTTCGCAACACATGGCACACCTTTTGCAAGCAGCCCTAACAGCGTGGGAGAAAAATACTTGACGCTTGCCTTCTGGGCCGCGTCATAAGTTGCTACACGCCGGGAGGTGTGCATTGGCAAGATTTCAGGGCAACACTCATGCAGGCTCGGACCGCCTCGCCGCCACTTTGCTTGTGCTGGTCCTTCTTATCATAATCGGATTGATCTTCTGGGACGTGACCAACCCGACGGGCTTCCGCCTTTTTTGGGACGGCCTGGCCGACACTTTGCGCGTCGGACGCTAGGTCGGGGCCGCTTTCAGGGCTTGCCGGCGCGCCAGCACCCAACATCGTAGGCAGGACCGGCGTCGCGCATCTTACGTTTCAGATTCAGGAGTATGCCTGATGGACAAGAGGGCTAGAGAGATAATCGGCCTGCCGGTGGTCACGATGAACCGGGGCACCAAGATTTACGACATCGAGGACATGGTGATAGACCCTGAGCGGGGGCAGGTGCTCGCGCTGATCGTGCAGGAGGCTGCCTGGCTCCACCCAGCGCGGGCCATACCGTTCGGCCGTATCAACGTGATAGGCCAGGACGCCGTCGTGATACCCGATGGCCGTGCCGTTATCGAGGTGAACCGCGACCCCGTGCTCAAGCGCCTTTTCAACCAGCAAATCGTGCGCGGGCTGCGAGTTCTCACCGATGACGGCCGCCGCCTCGGCACCGTGGCCGACATGACACTCGATTCCAAGACAGGCGAGATCAAGGGCTATTACGTGTCCCTCGGCCTGGGGCTGACGGTGGGCCAGGGTACGCGCTGGCTCCCCGCCGAGCAGGTTCTCAGCGTCGGTCAGCGCGTCATGTTCGTACCCGCCGCCGTAGCGGAGCTATTCGAGCAGCAGAGCGGCGGCATCTCCGGGGCGCTGGACAACGCGGGCGGGCGACTGCGGGCGGCTGGCGCCAAGCTCAACACACAGCTAGAGCAGGTCGGCACGAAGGTCCGCGAAACGGTCCCGGCGCGGGTGGGCGGCACGTTAGTAGGGCGCACCGCTCACCAGATTGTGCGAGACAGGGACGGCAATGCCCTCGTGCTGGTTGGCGACACGATTACGCAGGAGACGGTGGACGCTGCCAGGGCCGCCGGGCGGATGCCCCAGCTCATGATGTCGGCGGGCGCGGGCCCCACCCAGAACAGCTTGAGTTCGTTGGGCGACCAGGCGGCGCAGAGCCTACGCGACATCCCCAACGAGGCCCGCACGCTGTGGAACCAGCTAACCGGCGGCTACACTCGCAGGGTAGACATGGCCGACGAGAAGGCCGTCGATAGGCGCGTAAAAGACGCCCTGGGCCGCCCCGTAACCCGCGTCATCCTGGATGGCAACGACAACATCATCCTCAATACGGGCGACATCGTGACCAATCACGCCGTGCAGGCCGCACGCGCGGCGGGCGTGCTGGACATCCTGATAGACTCCATCTACGTGGCCCGTCCCAAGCTCGCCCTGGAGGACATGAAAGCCTCCAGGAGCGGCGACGCCAGCCTGGACAATGTGAGCGGTCAGCCTATAGCGTCGTCGCCTGTCGCCTCCACGCCCGTACCTCAAGAGGCAGCGCTACCCTCTGCCGGCGGGGACCCGGCGGGGAGCGCGGCTGTTGGAGATAATGGACCGGCGGGCGTTTAGCCGTCCCGCCTTGCACTAGCACTTTCGGAGGTAAAAGGCTTTGAATACTAGACTTCTCCTGGGCATCCTGCTCGTGGTCCTTGGCATCCTGGTGCTCATCTTCGACGAGTTCTTGAGAGTAGTGGTCGGTGTAGGCTTCGTTGTGACCGGGCTGTACATCGCTTTGCAGAATGCGAACGCGGGCAACTCCAATATCTGAGGCGTTATGGCGCGATAGACGAGGGACAACCGGAGACGGAACCCCGAAGGCGCTAAGGACCCAATGAACCCAATCAAGGCGCTAAGAGTGTTATTGTAGGGTGCCTACCTGCCCTGGTAGTCTATTCCTTCTCAGCCCTCGTCACTCCCATCATCCATTCTCCGGAACCTGCAAGAGCCTCCGAGCGTTACTAGGTAG
>DASVQO010000142.1:0-9146 GCA_036389075.1 Chloroflexia bacterium
GCGATGAGCGGCCGCTTCATCAAGCGGGTGGGGTACTATCCCCTGGTGGTGACCGGCGCGACGGCCATCGCGGGGGGCACACTGCTCCTGCTGGGGATAGGGCTGACGAGTGACATATCCCTAAAGACGGCGATTACGCTGGTGGCCTCGGGCATCACGGGCCTGGGTTTCGGGGCTAGCACCACCACCATGCTGATCGCGTTACAGGTGTCGGTGCCCTGGTCGGAGCGCGGGGTTGCCACGGCCTCGGCGCAGTTCTTCCGCAACATGGGGCAGGCGATAGGGGCCACGGTGCTGGGCACGGTGCTTACCCTGCTGCTCACCCCGATGCTGGCCTCCGAGCGGGTGCAGCGGGCGGTGGCGGCCATGCCCCCTGGCGCGCTGAAGGCGGGAGCCGACCCCGCCCTCGGCCCCGCCAACGCCCTGTTCGACCTCGATTTGCGCCCCACGCTTGCACCCGACGTGGTAGGTGCCCTGGCGGACGCGCTATCCAACAGCGTGTGGTGGATGTTCCTGGCGATGCTGCTCATATCGGGCCTGGGAGTGCTGGTAGCCAGCCGCTTCCCCAGGGTAGTCACCCCCGCAGATGCAGGCGCGCCCGCCACGGCCACCCCGCGCCCGATTTCCATGGAATGAAGGTTGCTACCATTTTAGATTTTAGATTTTAGATTTTGGATTCAGTAGATATCCAGCCAATCCAAAATCCGAAATCTAAAATCCAAAATCCAACCCGGAGGAACTATGAGCGATAGCTTGTGGTACAAAGACGCGATTATCTACGAGCTGCACGTCAAGGCGTTCTATGACAGCAACGGCGACGGCATTGGCGACTTCAACGGCCTCACCGAGAAGCTCGACTACCTGCAAGACCTCGGCATCGACACCATCTGGCTGCTGCCCTTCTTCAAATCGCCCCTGAAAGACGACGGCTACGACATCGCGGACTACTACCAGGTGCACCCCAACTACGGCACGGTGGCCGACTTCAAGCGCTTCCTCAAGGAGGCCCACCGCCGCAACATTCGCGTGCTTGCCGACCTCGTGATGAACCACACCTCCGACCAGAACGCCTGGTTCCAGGAGGCCCGCGCCTCCACCGACCCCAAGAAGCGCAACTGGTACGTGTGGAGCGACACGATACACAAGTACGAGCAGGCTCGCATCATCTTCACCGACACCGAACGCTCTAACTGGACCTGGGACGAGACGGCCAAGGCTTACTTCTGGCATCGCTTCTTCAGCCACCAGCCCGACCTCAACTTCGACAACCCCGCCGTGCGCCGCGAGATGCTGCGCGTGATAAAGTTCTGGATGGACACGGGCCTCGACGGCTTCCGGGCCGATGCCGTGCCGTACCTGTTCGAGCGCGAGGGCACCAATTGCGAGAACCTGCCCGAAACGCACGAGTACCTCAAGCAGGTGCGCAAGTTCATGGACGAGCACTACGAGGGCAAGGTGCTGCTCGCGGAGGCCAACCAGTGGCCCGCCGACCTGCTGCCCTACTTCGGCAACGACGACGAGTTCCAGATGTGCTTCAACTTCCCTCTCATGCCCCGCATCTTCATGTCGCTGCGGCGCGAGGAGCGCTGGCCCATCATCGAGATCATCAGCCAGTTGCCCAAGATACCCGAGCGCTGCCAGTGGGGCATCTTCCTGCGCAACCATGACGAGTTGACCCTGGAGATGGTCACCGACGAGGAGCGGGACTACATGTACTACGAGTACGCCAAAGACCCGCGCATGAAGATCAACATCGGCATCCGCCGCCGCCTAGCCCCGCTCCTGGATAACGGCCGCCGCCAGATAGAGCTGCTCAACAACCTGCTGCTCACCCTGCCCGGCACCCCCGTGCTCTACTACGGCGACGAGCTTGGCATGGGCGACAACATCTTCCTGGGCGACCGCGACGGCGTGCGCACCCCCATGCAGTGGACCCCCGACCGCAACGCGGGCTTCTCCAGGGCCGACCCCGCCCGCCTCTACAGCCCGGTGATAAACGACCCGGTGTATGGCTACCAGTCGATCAACGTGGAGGCCCAGATGCGCACGCAGACGAGCCTCCTGCGCTGGATGCGGCGCATGATCCACGTCCGCAAGAAGTACCCAGTGTTCGGCAGGGGCGACATCACGTTCCTCAATCCCGCCAACCCCAAGGTGCTCGCCTTCATCCGCCACCACGAGGACGTGGACGTGCTATGCGTCTCCAACCTGTCTCGCTTCGCCCAGCCGGTGGAGCTTGACCTGTCCCAGTACGCCGGCCGCCGCCCGGTGGAGCTTATAGGCGAGAGCGCGTTCCCCAGGATAGGCGAGCTACCGTACTTCCTCACGCTTGGCCCCCACGGCTTCTTCTGGTTCCGCCTCCAACGCGAGGACTAGGGAGCGATGAATTAAGAGACGGGACCGCCAAGACGCCAAGAGCCTGCCCTGAGCGAAGCCGAAGGGACGTCAAGACGCCAAGAGAAATAAGGTTTAGACGACACCGGAAGGACCAGGGTATGACACCATGTACCCTGGTCCTTCTTTGGTACCTCGTTCCAACGCCCTGAAGGGTAAGCGTATGCAGGCCCCATGTGCCTCCTGATTGACAGTGATTGCAGCCGTCGTAGCCTCCGTGCTTGGGGCTATGAGGTTTTCGGGTGTGGTTCTGGCTACAGGAGGAGAATTCAACAAAGCATTACAAAATACTACTTACTCGATATAAATATTTGACCGAACACGCACGCTCACTGCATTGCTCGTGTTGTCTTAATTTATTTGACATTCATCTTACAGATTACTTATAATTACGTTGTAGGCTATGGTGCGCACCTTCTAGACTACCCGGACCTCGTACTTCTCATGATAGAAGGGACATTTTGCTGGAATGAAAACAACGAAGATGAGCAGGCGGTGGCAGCTCGCGTGGCTCTTTACCCTGGTTCTACTTGGCGCTCAGTCCCCAATTGCTACGAATGTCGATGCACGCAGCAATGCCGCACCCCTACATGCCCCCGCTCCCAATGGCTACGGTGTGTTTACCTATGTGCCTGAATATTGGCAGAATCCTCAGACCTGGAACGGGGTATACAGGACCCTGGCCTACCAAAAGGGCTATCAAGTACCTTATACCGCCTCAAGCCCTAACATCATACTTGACTTCGGGCGGCAAGCACTCGCTGACAGTGGCAACTGGGCAATATACACCATACCTGAGAGGGCTAGACACAGCATGACCTGGGTGCGCAACCTGGCCCAGGACTTTATAGATGGCTATAACGACAATCCAAACCACCCCCCTGCGTACGTCGCCATCGGTACAAACAACGGAAATTATGACTGGCTCTGCAACAATAACGACGCGACACAGGTCTCCTCGTTGTGGAACATAGCTGGCTATGAGTGGGGTAAGATGGTTGGCAGTATTACACCACGCCTCAAGGTAACTGTAAAGAGTGCCAACGATATTGAAGCGTGGAATGGTTCATTTGCTAACAATTGGCAGGCCTGCGGCTATGGGACTCTTCTGTGGTTCGATGGTTACGAACGACAGACAGCAATCGCCAACTATAATTTCGGTGATAATGCCGCAGATGCAAGTGCACAGTGGGAGATGTACGAGATTTACCAGGTAATCTGGGGCCGCCATACCGCATGGGCCTTGCCCCAGGTGTATTGCAGTGGGTCGCATTGGGCACAATCCTGGGTCGCTGTAAGGAAGAATTATTCCTTCTCATTCCTTGGAGTAACCTCGACAAACGGTCAGCCGGGCCCCGCAGGCTGCGATAACTTGTCCTATACTAGTTCGTGGACCTTGCTCGATAATGCATTGAAGACTCCTAATTCTTCTATCGGGTATCCCGGATATCCCGACTCGGTCCAGTCCAACGCCGTTGTTTGGTGGCGCAATCCTTAGCCTGCAAAGAGTGGAAAAGCAACAGCGACTCACGCTACTAATCAGTATATAAATTATGGTCTTTGTTGTAGTGTGCTACATGCAACTTAGACCTCATCAAGAAGGAGATAGAGGTGAATAACGCCAATCCAAATCCCAGCCAAAACTGGATTCCGGCTGTAGCAGTGTTAGTGATTATGTTCTTCGTAATGGTCGTGGTCGCGATCACCGCGATCCCCCAAGCGCAACCGTCTCAAGAAATGACATCTGCCCTTGGGGCCGTACCTCCCCCTCTTTCATCGCGTGAGGCAGCAACTGCACATCCTCAACCTACCCGGGTGCAGCCAACCCGAATACCCATGGGTAACTGCCCCGACAACTGGTATGCGTCCGAGGACCGGGTCCTGCGCGATACGTGCGCAAAGTTGAAGGAGATTAACGGCATGAAGGAGAGGGCAGCCGAGATAGCTACCATGGAGGCACAGCCCTTCAGCCCAACAATACCGAACTTCACCCCGCAAACGCTTTTACCTCCACCGGCCTTTACGAAGGAAGTCCGCCAAATACCATTTGACGACCCATATACCGGACCGCCGCCGTTCCAGTGGAAGGGTGCCACTAGCGTTTGGCAAATGGGTGGTGTGCCCAATAGTGATTACACTTCGTGGGTCGGCCTATATGTCGTCACCCGGCCTAGCAGTGGTGCGCAATCCGCTCAACAAGATGGCGATAAGTCGGCCACCACAAACACAACTAGTACGAACCCTACGTTGGAGACCATGCTACTTGAGGGACTAGATGGCGGCCTAGATGCCAGGTACACCAGGAAGTGGGTGTTCCCGCAAGCAGCTAAGGAGTTGTACATCACCGGCATCACCAAGCCCGATGTGAACATACCCAATGCAAAGACACCCTACCCTGGCCTGCAAGGTGTCGTCTCGTTCAAGACAGATAGCGGCCTAACAGGCAAGTTCGACCTGGAGCACGAGAACTGGATACTCGATGCCCCGCCCGCGACCCCTTGACATGGCCATTTAGTGCTGTGTCGAAGCATCCAGGTGTAAGCGTTGACCTCAACCCGAGCAAAGAGACCCCTCCTCGCCTGGGGTCTCTTTGTTTTAAGGACTCGTTTCAAAGCCGTGATGCGTTTTCAGCTACTCATCACCATCACCCCGCCGCCGGAGGTACAGCACTCCACTGGCACGTTTCGTGCACCCCCTACGTGCGTTGCGGCATGCGCATTGGCCCTCTTATCGTCTGTGCCATGCCTAGCATATCGCTGAATACCCTCATATGGAGGCACTAGATGGCTACGGGTGTGGCTCAGGCAATCATCGACAGGCAGAAATGGCTGGACGACATATCCGATAAGGTGCAGCCGCTCATCAACAACACCTTCAGCAGCGGCGGCGAGGTGGGCAAGCTTGCCAAGGACTTCCTCAACGGCGTCTGGCTCGGCCACCCTCTCCACCCCGTGATTACCGACGTGCCCGTGGGCGGCTGGACGATTACCCAGCTTCTCGACGTGATAAGCATGCTACGCGGCGGCGACTCCGGCCTGGACGCGGCGGCCGACATCGCGCTCGGGGCCGGTATCGTGGCGGCGGTGGGCGCGGCGGTCACGGGCATTGCGGACTGGAGCGACGTGGGAGGCTCGCATCGCCGCATGGGGATGGCGCACGCGCTCCTGAACGTGGGCGGCCTCACGCTCAATGTCGCTTCGCTGGCGTTGAGGGTGGGCGGCGGCAAGAATCGCGGCGTGGCCCGGTCCCTCTCGGCGGGCGGCTACGTGCTCAACGCGGCGGCGGCTTACGTGGCCGGCGAGCTTGTGTACAACCTCGGCCAGGCCGTGAACCGCGACGCCTGGGTGGACGGCCCCGACAAGTTCACCGACGTGGCCTCCCTCGAAGACCTGCGAGACGGTGAGATGGTCAAGGTAGACGTCGATGGACGGCCCATAGTGCTGCTTCAGCACGACGACGGCATCCACGCCTTCGAGGGCACCTGCCCGCACTACGGCTGCGGCCTGTGGGAAGGCATCCTGGAGGACCACACGGTCACCTGCCAGTGCCACGGCTCGCAGTTCGACGTGCGCGACGGCACCCTCCTCCACGGCCCCGCCACCGCCCCCGTGCCCAGCTACGACGTTCGCAGGCGCATGGGCCGCGTGCAGATACGCATGCGCAAGTGATGAGTGGTTAGTGGTTAGTGGTTAGTGGTTAGTGGTTAGTGGTTAGTGGTTAGTGGTTAGTGGTTAGTGGTTAGTGGTTAGTGGTTAGTGGTTAGTGGTTAGTGACGGGCCTTGCTACAGCGAGTGCGTGGATGTGTGGAGCACATACCGCGGCGACCCTGCTCCCCCTGTCATCCTGAGCGTAGCGAAGGATCTAAAGAAGCTGGTACACGGATACTGTTGAACTATTAACGGCAATGGTCATGGTGCCGATGGTCGAGCACACGGGCAAGAGTGGCATCTTAGATCCTTCGCTACGCTCAGGATGACAGGGAGTCACATAGTCGCACGTGCTCGGCGGCCAAACCAACGGCGCCCTTTCAAGCAAGCGCCATCGCGATTCACCTTTAAGCACAAGAGGACACCACGATATGACAAAGGGCAAAGGGCGCAAGCGGCAGAACCCGCTGAAGGGGCTACTGGTAGGCGTGCTGGCAGGTGGGGCGGCTTCGGCGGCGATGGACCAGTACTGGGGCCTGGTGGAGCGCGTGCCCGGAGAGCGGCCCGAGCAGCAACCCAGGCAGGGCGGCGGCCAACAGAAAGACGAGCCTTCCACGCAGATTATCGCGGACAGGCTATCCGAGGCCGTGACGGGCAAGGAAGTGCCAAGGGAGGCCAAGCCCGCCGCCGGCGTGGCGGTCCACTACCTTACCGGGGCGTTGCAGGGTGGCCTATTCGGCCTCGTGGCCGCCCTTCGGCCCCGCACCGGCTTCCTCGCGGGCCTACTCTACGGCGTCGCCATCTGGCTCTTCCTCGACGAGATCACCCTGCGCGCCCTCAACATCGCCCCCGACCCCACCACGGTGCCCAAGCGCATTCATGCCGAGGCGTTGGGCGCGCACCTGGTCTACGGTGGCAGCGTCGCCCTCCTGACCAAGCTACTGCTCAGGTAATTGCGGACTCCCACTTATATACGAAGCGGCTCTCAAGGTAATGGTCCTTGAGAGCCGCTTCGCTCTATTCCCACTATTTACATTCATGCGAAATTCGCAATTCGAAATTCCAAATCCGCAACTACTGCTGCCCTCCTGGACCCTTCTCAATGGGCGCGCCGACGAGGTTGCCCCACTCGGTCCAGCTACCGTCGTAGTTGCGCACGTTGGGGTAGCCGAGCAGGTGCTTCAGCACGAACCAGGTGTGCGACGACCGCTCCCCTATGCGGCAGTAGGCTACTACGTCCTTGTCGGGGGTGACGCCCTTCGGCTCGTAGATGTTGCGCAGGTCCTCCGGGCTTTTGAAGGTGCCGTCCTCGCGCACGGCGGTGGCCCACGGAACGTTCTGGGCGCCCGGGATGTGGCCGCCGCGCTGGGCGCCCTCCTGTGGGTAGTTCACCATGTGCAGCATCTCGCCCGTGAACTCCGGGTTGGAGCGCACATCCACCAGGGCTACGCCCTCCTTGAGCTTGTTGTTGGCACGGTCCAGCCGGGCCATGACCTCGTCGCGGAAGGCGCGGATTTCGGCGTCGTTGCGCTCCTTCGCCGTGTAGTCGGTCGCGGGGTAGCTGGGCACCTCGCGGGTCATGGGGCGGTTCTCGGCCACCCACTTGATGCGGCCGCCGTCCATGATCTTGGTGTTGGTGTGGCCGAACAGGTGGAACACCCATAGGGCGTAGGTTGCCCACCAGTTGTTCTTGTCCCCGTAGAATACGACCGTGGTGTCGTTGGAGATGCCACGCTCGCGTACTAGCTTCTCGAAGCCCTCGCGGTCGATGTAGTCGCGGCGAATATCGTCGTTGAGGTCGGCCACCCAGTCGAGCTTGACCGCGCCCGGCACGTGCCCTTGCTCGTACAACAGCACGTCCTCGTCCGATTCCACGAGCCTGATGTTGGGGTCGTCCAGGTGGTCTTCGACCCACTGGGTGGACACGAGTATATCGGGGTTGGCGTAGCCGGGACCTTCCTGGGTGCCGGTGGCCTGCGCCGTGGCTTGCATACCTGTAGACATAGTGTGCTCCTTTTCCCTGGTATCTTAAATCTAATATCTTGTTTGCCGGTCTGCTATCCGAAGAGTAACGCAGTCGCGTACCTATTATACACTGTTCCGGCTGTTTTAATGCGGCTGATTGGCCTGGAAGGCAGTCCGCGAGAAACAACTCTTCTGCCGCTAGCTATCTTCTGAGGCGTTCCAGCGTTACTTAACGCAGACAACACCTTTCGCTACGACCTCGCACGCGGCTCCCGGCGTGCTGTCCTGGGTCGGGCGGCCCGGGCGTCTGGTACCAGGTATGACTAAAGTACCACCCCGGCAGGACTTTTCGTTCTTGCTTTTACGTCAACCCGACACGTATAATTATCTTCGCATCAGTCGATTGTGCTTAACAACAATTAGATGAAGATGTTATAAGCGTACCGCGTTCCCGCTTCTTCTTACTCTCTGGTCGCTTAGCCCACAGTGAACGGCTTTGAGTCCGGCGATACGCCTCAAGGCTCGTTACACTCAGGTTTATATGGACCACCCTCAGCGGCATTTGCATCATCACAATCGTGCTTTTCAGCACAACATCGCCCCAGACACTCAAGTGCGCTGGCAACAGCAGTCCATGCCTTCCGCCGAGCATGTGCCCTACACGCGCATTGCTCCCTGGAAGCGGTCTGAGACGATCAATATCGTCGCCCCATCCGTGGCGTCTCGCCCCAACGCGCGCAAGACCGCCCGCGAACGCGTGCGCCTGGCCGTGGTGTTCGGTGCCACTTTGCTCTACGCGTGCCTGCTCCTCTACATGCTCTCCCTCAGCAGCTCCTCAGCCAGCCCTTCGGTGGGCCTCACCGCCGAGCGAGACGCGAGCGGCGCGTGGCGGGTGACTTCGCTCGTGCCTGGTGGGCTGAGCTACGACATGGGAGTGCAGCCTGGCGATACAGTCGTGTCAGCCTTCGACGCGACGGGCGTTGCCCTCGACCTGAAAACACTCCCCGCAGGCGCGAGCGACTTCCAATCGGCCTACGAGTTGCGGGTGCGCCCGGCGGGCAACCCGGATGCGGAGCCTCTAAGGATAAGCACCGCCAACCAGCGACCGGACACTCCATTGCAGCGCTGGGGTTATGCCCT
>DASVQO010000143.1:0-7549 GCA_036389075.1 Chloroflexia bacterium
CCTGTCCTAACTCTGGCTTTGGATCCAGAAAATAGAGGAAGTGAGGAATGCGGCGGTCAAGCTCTTGCACAAAGCAGCGGATCTCAGGGATCTGAAACGACTCCCTGGTATCTGAATCATACAAGGGGAAGGTCAGCGCACAGGATGCTCGCACTTGCTTTGCAACCTTGGGAATGCCCGAGACCTCTGTGAAGACGCGTGCAGCGTTGCTGACGTCGCAATTCACGACATCTTCATCGAGGATACGGATTACCTGTAATGTTCCTGACATGCTAACCTCCTCGCGCAGATGTGAAGGTGCTCAGGTCCTGGCCGAGCATTTCTTGGATGAACTCAGGGAAGGTACATTCTTCAAAGTGCGCGGGAATCATAGGACGAGCGTAGCACAACTGTAGCTTATGAAAAGGACACTCCGAATGGGGACATTGCATAACGTGCTCTTCCGGTAGCAACATAGCCAGGATAGCACCGCACAACGTGTGAAGCCCAACAAGTATGTCCAAGCTCGTCCGGCGGGCGTCACCTTCTGCACGAGAGCCATCTGACTTCGTGTAATCAGGCAAATATTTTGCCGATAATCCAGTACCCCCTCGAAATAGCGTCATCGGAGCCATAACATTGAGGAATATGTTTGCATCATGGAATTCGTATGGGCGCGCCGCGAACTCCAAGAATGGGAAGCCTTCCGGAAAATTTACCATGAAACTGAGCATATGAGCAGTGAGAATCGGATGCCTACTGCCCTTCTCCATTTCAGTGTACGAGCTCGTAACTGTTCTGATTCCATAGGTCCAGCCTATGTCAAAGATCTGCTGAGTCGAAGGCTTTTTTGTTTCGTTCAGGATACCGCTTTTGCCCAATGCACGTATATACCGGCAGAAAACCTCCCCTGGCTCTTCCGTACATAGAGCCAGGTAACAGATAGCGGAGAAGACCTCGAAAACGTCATCTCCTAGATACCACTCTGCAAGATGGTAGGCATCAGAATATTGCCCCATCCTGGCTGCTCCGAATGACGTCGCCAGGTAATTCAGGTAACTCTTGTTAGTCATTCCTGTCCGCTGCATGCGTTGCACAAGGTAGACAGCCGAACCCTCCATCAGGTCCAGTGCCGAAATACCTGGAATCTCAGGGGTAGCTAGCTCCTTTGATTTTACTCTCATATCGTCAAGCAGATCCGGGAGGTGCCAGTGTAACGAGATTGGTAATTCCACGCGTCCCTTAGGTAAATTTTTTACATACGCGACTGCCGCCTGGATTTCAGCAAAGGCACGGCAGGCGAGCCGGTATAGATAGGACGTTGTAATTGCCTGCATGAAGTGCAGTTGCTCGTGTGTCAACAGCATGGAGAATTCCTGGTACTCAGTTGGCACCGGATCCTCTGCGCGGCTCGTAGCTCCATTAGAGTACGCGTCGTGCACATCAGGTTGATCTATCGTGACCATCCAACTGAACAGGCTGGTTAGCCCAGGTACGCCCTCATCCAGGATAGGCCGCGCATAGCGGTCATCCATCCTGAGGCTCGCTTTCAGTTGGAGGCTCGCTCAGCATAGGCAGGGCCCGTTCGCTGAGCATCTGCGCCAGCAATCCGAGATCGCCTTTCACCGTCATGCGCTCTCCGCTGGGTCGGGTGATGACCAGTTCGACTTCCTGGGCCTGACTGACTTTAGCACGGCGGTTCTGAAAGAATTGAATCACAGTTATAAGCGCACTGGCGGCGTTCAGTCCCATTATCAGGATGTCTCCCACCATAGCGGGATCCAGTGCCGCGAGACCGCCCCGAGGTGGTTGTGGACTATGAAACTCCCAATCACCCTTGTCCTCTTCTGGCAGGCATGGTATAAGATCAGACTGAATAGCACCGCGCAGGTCAGTTGCCGCGATCGCATCGGCCGCTTTGATCGATATACGATAACGAGATGGCACCATTGCACTCTCCTTCTGTTCCCTTGTCGATATAACATTGAAACGTGCTTATGATCGCGTCAACGTTATGAGGCCCTAATTCGGAAATACGCACGTAAGAGGAAATCGTCTGTGGTAGAACACACGATCTTGGCTGCATTGTAGAGCACGATTTCTGCCCAGTCAAGAGCATAAACACAGGCACTTGTCGTGTTGGTAGGCTAAGATTGTACCTAGTCCACACTGGCTATTGTAGTCTGCGGGGCCGCGTAATTGATACTACGCGCGAATATTTGCCTCTAATGCCAGTCCGCATCATGTTGCATCGTAAACGATCCGGTTGGCGGAGTCATTTGGCTGTATCTTCTAGAGCCATGCTGTAGAGGTGTGGACGTTCGTGCATCTTCTTCACACCGCATCCCTGGAGGTCGTATTGAGCGCCTTTACTCCGGCTGAGATCGAATACCTGGGCAGCCAGCGGCTGTGCCGGTTGGCGACCATAGGTAGAGGGGGCGAACCGCACGTCGTGCCGGTGCGCTTCAGGTACAATGCCGACCTGGACGTTATAGAGCTTGGCGGTGGAGACTTCGGCACGAGCAAGAAGTTCCGCGACATGCTGCGCAACCCCGTCGTGTCCCTGGTGGTGGACGACCTTACACCCCCTCCCGTCAAACCAAGGGGCGTGGAGGTGCGGGGGCGGGCCGAGGCGCTGCTCGCCGGGGGCGACGCCATCTGGCCCGGCGCGGACCCCGAGTACGTGCGCGTCACCCCCACCTACATAGCGTCCTGGGGCATCGACGGCGACCCGTATCGCCCCGCCGGACGCGCGGCCCGCCCCGTTTCACCCGCAACCACTCAGCCCGAAGAAGGAGCCTCCTAGCATGCAAGCCGTCCGCCTGGTCGAGGTACGCGAACCCCTACGCATGCAAGAAATCCAGGTGCCCGCCGTTGGCGATGGCGACGTCCTGATACGCGTGCGCGCCGCCGGTATCTGCCACTCGGACGTGCATTACCGGGCGGGCACATCGCCCGTGCAGCCGTTGCCCAGGACGCTCGGACACGAAGTGGCAGGCGTGGTAGAGCAGGTAGGCGAGCGGGTCACTACGGTGAGCGTGGGCGACCGGGTGTGCGTGCATTACGTGCTGAGCTGCGGCCAGTGCCACTATTGCAGAGGCGGAAACGAGCAGTTCTGCGTGCGCTACAAGATGGTGGGCCGTCACGCCGACGGTGGTTATGCCGAATACATAGCCGTGCCCGAACACAACGCCGTGCGCCTGCCGGAGGAAGTCCCCTTCGAGCACGGGGCCGTGCTGATGTGTTCGTCGGCCACCTCGTTCCACGCCCTGCGCAAGTCGCGGCTGCGGGCCGGGGAGAGCGTGGCCGTGTTCGGGGTGGGCGGCCTAGGCATATCGGCGGTGCAGCTTGCCTTTGCCTTCGGCGCGCTCGACGTGTACGCGGTGGACATCAACCCCGACAAGCTAGCCCTGGCCGAGAAGTACGGCGCGGTAGCGGTAAACGCGGCAGCCGTCGATCCCGTTGCGGAGATTCGCGGGCTAACACAGGGCAGGGGCGTCGATGTCGCACTGGAAGTAATTGGCCTCGCCCTCACGATGAAGCAAGCGGTGCGGTCCCTGGCGAACATGGGGCGCGCGGTCGTGGCGGGCATCAGCGACCGGCCGCTAGAGGTCGATACCTACAACGAGCTACTTGGCAGAGAGGCCGAAATCATCGGCACTAACGACCACCTTCTGCAAGAATTACCCCTGTTGCTGGAACTTGCGCGGCGCGGCAAGCTCGATCTCTCGGAGGCCGTCACGCGTACCGTACCGCTCGATGCCGGCGCCATCAACGGGGTGCTCGACAACCTGGAGCACTTTCGTAGCGACGTGCGTACCGTGATCGTGCCCTAGACGGTATTTGCAAAAGGTACGAAACAAGCGACAGGCGTCGTCTTTGTCATTCTGAGCGCAGCGAAGAATCTCGTCCTCCATACAGGTGTTACCCTTTTCTGCGGCACCAAATAAGCATCATAGCACTTTGCCAGGATAAACAAAGGTGGTATTTGGGTGCTGTAGGACGAGATCCTTCGCTGCGCTCAGAATGACAAAGCCGGGCTTGGTAGCACATGGCCCATACATTGCGAATACGCGCTGGATGATTGCGTAGCCCCACCCTACTGATCGCACATGGAACGCGGAATCGATTATCATAGTGACACTGCCGGGCAGGGAGTTTGCCTCTGCACCGGCTCGAACCCTGGAGGTAGATACGCATGTGTTACGACGACAAAGCCCGGCCCCCAATGCCGCCAACCAACGGAGGCCAGGCGCAGGGCCAGGACCTGGTACTTACCGCCGCGGACGGCACCGAGTTCGCCGCCTTTCTTGCGCAGCCGGGCAGTCCAACGGGCGCGCAAATCCTCATTTATCCCGACGTTCGCGGCCTGCACGGCTTCTACAAGGACCTGGCCTTGCGCTTCGCGGAGACGGGCACGCGGGCCCTGGCTATCGACTACTTTGGCCGCACCGCCGGGCTGGCCCCGCGCGACGACTCGTTTGAGTTTATGCCCCACGTCCAGCAACTGAGCATACACAACATCTTCGCGGACGCGCGGGCGGCCCTCGATTACCTGCGACAGGGCGTGGGGGCCGACCGGCCTACGTTCGTGGTCGGCTTCTGCATAGGCGGCAGCCTGACGCTCTTGAGCGCGGGGCAAGACTTCGGTTTGGCGGGCGCAATAGCGTTCTACGCCGGTATGTCGCGCGACTTCGGCGGTTACGGTACGGCGCTGGACCGCGCCGGCGAGGTGAAGTGCCCGGTGCTTGGCCTCTTTGGAGGGGCGGACCCCGGCATTCCGGCAGAGCAGGTCGCGGACCTCGACAGTCGCCTCGACCAAGCGGGCGTGCCGCACGACATCGTGACCTACCCAGGTGCGCCCCACAGCTTCTTCGACCGCAAGGCCACCGACTACGCCGAGGCCTCCGCCGATGCCTGGCGTCGCATGCTGTCGTTCATCGAGACGTACAGCCAGGCGAGCGGCTAGACGCGGAAACGCCGCTGTAATCTCATACGCTCGCACCGGCGGCCCGGCACTAACACGTGACCGTCCCTAGAGGTAGGAAGCCCCTTCCGCTATCCTCCATCGTCCATTATCCCCAAAGGAGCTACCCTTGTCCGCAGACACCGACAACACCTTACACGACCTGCTGGAAGAACTGGCAGGCTACGTCACCAACATGTACGTCCCTGCTTACGAGGAGAGGATGCGCTTCCTCTTTCCGCAGATACGCGCCCTCGCGCAGGACAACGAACTCGTGCAGCAGATGGCCGACAGCGCGGAGGAGTACATGGGGCACGCCGTAAGCTTTTACCAGCGGCGCACCGAGCTTGGCGTGCAGACCGAGGAGGGCGAGGCGGACCGCGACCCGGAGCTACTGGAGCTTGCGCGCGCCAAGATGGAGGTCACCCGCCGCTGGAGCCAGCTATGGCAGCAGTACCGCGAGGCGCACCCCACCGACAAGTGGTAGACCTGTAGCAGGTGCTTCGCCGGGCAGGGTCGCCCTAGCGGGTTGCTACTTACCGGTGGGCTTCAAGTGGTGGCCTACCAGGTCGTGCGCGTCCTCGCCCCCGTGCTCGCAAGGGTCGATGTGCACCGATACGACGGACAGCTTGGGCTGGGCGTGCAGCAGGGCGTGGCGCACTTCCTCGCCGATGCGGTGGCTTTCGCGCGTGGGCAGGTCTTCGTCCACCGAGATGTGCAGGTCGGCGTGCAGCCTGTGCCCCAGCCAGCGCACCCGCACGTTGTGCACGCTGTCCGCCTCCACGCCGGGCACCCTCTGGGCCGCCTCCCTGATGTCGCGCACCAACTGCGGGTCTACGGCGTCCATCATCCGGTGCCACATGGTAATGGCCGTGTCTTTCAGGATGAACAGGATAGCCACCGTAATCAGCAGGCCGATGATCGGGTCGGCTATGGGGAAGCCGAGCCAGACGCCTATTACGCCCACCAGCACCGCCAGCGAGGTAAGCCCGTCCACGCGGGCGTGCTGCCCGTCCGCCACCAGCGCCGCGCTGCCAATCTCGTTGCCCACGCGAATCCTGAACACGGCCACCGCCTCGTTGCCGATGAAGCCCACGACGGCGGCCACCGCCACCCAGATCAGGTTGCTAGGTGCGGTAGGGTCGAGCAGCTTCTGCACCGACTCGTAGGCCGCGACGACCGCGCTGGCGGCTATCATCAGCACGACCACCACGCCCGCCAGGTCCTCGGCCCGCCCGTAGCCATAAGTGTAACGCTCGTTCGGCTGCCGCCTGCCCAGCGAAAAAGCTATCCACAGGGGCACGGCCGTCAGCGCGTCGGAGGCGTTGTGGATGGTATCTGCCAGCAGGCCCACGCTGCCGCTAATCAACACCACGAACACCTGGAATATGGCCGTGGCGCCCAGGCCCAGCAGGGACACCTTGAGCGCCCAGATACCCCTTGCGCTCGTCTCCATAGCCGTATCTACGCTGGCCTCGGCGTGGCTGTGGCCGTGCCCGAACGGCAGCAGCTCCAGCAGGAAAGCCAGCGGGCCTTCTTTGTGCCCGTGGCCGTGATCGTCATGCGCATGGCCGTCGTCGTGCTCATGTTCGTGGTGCGCGTGACTGTGCTCCGTGCCGGGAGGGCCGTGTCCGTTGTGGGAGGTACCGTGGCTGCCCGCGCCGGTATGGGTGTGCTCTCCGTGCAAAGCTAACGCCTCCTATCTACCAGTTCCAACCTGCGGGAAGTACACTATACTGGCAGAAGATACCCTCTCAGTATTCGCCCGTCAAGGCCGCCTGCCCGCTCGCAGTTCCTCCAACAGCACCTCAGGCGACCGTTGGGTACCCGGATCGAGGCTCGGCTTGACCGGGCGTTCTCGCTTCCAGGTAAGCCACCAGCCCCGCCCCGAAAGCGGCTCCCTCAAGAGGTCGTTCAGCGCGATACCGGTCATTACGCCCGTCACCAGGCCGGTGAACAGGCCCGTGAACGTGTTTTCGGGAGTGTAATTCGGCAGCCAGCCCACCACAGCGAGTACGACAGCCGATGCCCCCATATTGACCCACACCCACCACCTGGGGCGGATGACGTGCCGTTCGAGCACATAGCTTTGCGCGGTGCCCATCACTAGCCCTGCTACCGCGCCCATCGAAGCATAGAGCAGCGTCCAGCCGACTATAGCGACCGCGAAACTCCCTTCCAGACGCATCCCTGCGGTCAGTTCCACCATGGCTACGAGTACGAAGATGCGGGCAACGCGTCCCACCACGGTCGCCGTCACCCACTCGACCATGCCCCGCAGCCCCAGATAGGGCCACAGCACGAGCCCCTGTCCCACTCCGATGGTCGCGCCGATGGCAGTCCCCGTGAGCAGGTAGTTCAGCCACGCCTGCGCGCCCTCTCGTGGGACGTAGCCCTGGATGAACTTGCTGATAGTCTCCCCTGCCGCGGTAGCCAGCACGCAGGTGATTACCCACGCGACAAAGAGGCCGAACCCCGGGCCTTTGCGGTGCGCTTCAGCATACGGATCGCGCTCGTACATGGGTGTGCTCCACCTGCTGCCCCGGGGATGCTGAACATGACCTCTTACCAACTATACCTCGTTTGTGGTGCGTTCGGTTCGTT
>DASVQO010000144.1:0-13346 GCA_036389075.1 Chloroflexia bacterium
CCCGCCGTGGCAACCAGGATAGGCTCCCCCTCCGTGCGGTGCAACTCCACCTCGAAGCCGCTCCTCCGCAGGTCCTCCACGGCCAGCGCGGCCATCTCCTCTACGCCGCGCCGCTCGGTCGAAATGCTCGGCTGGGCCGACCACCGTGCGAGCCGCTCCAACGTCTGCTCAAAATGCGCGTCAATGAAATCCGTTACCGCCGTCATAGCGCCTCCCCTCCTCCAAATATAACCAGCCCAGTGTACTGCAAACGCGGGACACTGACCAGGGATGAGTGAGGAGACGAAAACGCAAAGCATGCCCTGAGCGCAGCCGAAGGGACGCAAAGGACGCAAAGAACGCGCAAAGAGGATGAGGGTCTCGGGTGAAAGGGGGAAGTATGATCGGTTGCCGCGTTCGGTTGAGGGAGCTTAGACGAGTGGAGCGGCGCGGGAATCTAAGAGCTACGCATCTAGCTCCTTAAGACGCGTAGATAACGATTCGCTGCCGTGGGGCAGACCCTGAGGCAGTATTTAGGGTGTCTGTGAGTTCAGCCAGGTATCCAGTATTGATTACTGAGCACCAGGACAACCTCCCGGGATTGAAGGAGCTTGATGAAGCTAATCCGACTAAGAATCTGCTCTGCCCATCTTAAGGAATTGCTATAGGCAGAGCAGAATCTTGACGTGCCCGAACCATAATCTTCTTTGCGCGTCCTTTGCGTCCTTTGCGTTCTTTGCGTCCCTTCGGCTGCGCTCAGGGCATGCTTTGCGTTTTCGTCCCCTTACTCCGCCACATGTGCAAAACCCGGCTGATGTTCTAGCCCGTTGCTATACTTGGCGCGTGTCGCTGGCATAGACATGGTATTGTGGCGAGCGTCACGTTTGGCGTCCTGTAGGCGCAAAGAGAGGTCATTATGGAGCGCATGGAGCGGCTGCAACGTACCCCGCGTCAGGAGCGGCTGGAAGTAACTTGTCGCAGGTTTGCCGTCCTGAGCGGCATCCGGCAGGAGGCCGACGATTATATCGCGTGCCTGCAACCGAGGTCGGGCAGAAAGGGCACGCTGGCCCTGCTCACCGAGCCTGCCGGGGAACACCCCGCCCTCTCGGTGGAAGCGTGCAGGCTGGCCCGCAAGATTATAGCCGAGCAGTACGTGGCCGACGCCTCTCTCAGCATGACCAGCGGCCTCCTAGCCGCCCTCGATGCCGCCAACAACGCCGTGCTCCGCTACAACTACGCGAACGCGCTGGGCGAATCCAACATGGACTCCAGCCCGCTGGTGGCCGTGCGTGCGGGGGGTGCGCGCGCCCGCCGCTTCAAGGTGGGCCTCACCGCCGCCCTGCTTCGCACCGACGGCACCGGCATCTACATCGCGCAGATGGCCCCCGCCCAGGCGTACATCCGCCATAACGGCCTGCTCACGCCCGTCCCTGAAACACCCCACTGGCGCGCCCGACCCAACACGAAGACCAACAGGCCCCAACTCACCATCTTGCGGGGCGACCATGATGCGCTGGATGTTACGGACACGGACGAGTTGTTCCACGACTTCAGCCAGGACAACCTGCTCAGCCCTTCGCTCGGCACCGCGCCCGGCGTGGAGAGCAACCCGGTCTACAGGCGCATAGAGGACGGCGACCTGGTGGTGCTGGTTACGTCCAGCCTGGCAAGGTTGCTCGACCGCGAGACCGCCGAGGTGGTCATGTCGGGCTTCGATGCCGACGCCGTGAACGAGGCCCTGCTCGAGCTTGCGATCAAGCACGGGTTGGCGCAGGCCCACGCGTGCGTACTGGCCTTCGGCGGCCCCACCTCCTCCGGCATAGATATGCAGTGGAGCGGGCCGGAGATCGTCACGGTGCAGGAGAGCAGTGCGGAGGCCGTGCCGGACGCAGAGCCGGAAGCGGTAGCCTTGCAGGCACACAACACGCAGGTGGAAGCCCCACCCTTACAAGGCGCGGCCCTTTCTCGCCCCACTTTTACGATCATAGAGCCGGATGCTTCCCAGACCCGGCATGCAGACCTGGACGAAGACGATTTCAGGCTGCCCTGGGAAACCCCATCGCTCGAGGTGGTGCGCCCCTTTGACGCGGAGCAGGTGGACGACGAGCCGGAGGAGCCGGAATCGCCCGCCAGCCTGCACGCCGCCCTCCGCCCCACGCGCCTGCTCGTCCAACACCAGCTAGAACGGCCCCCGTTCAACGCGCCCATCCTGTGGGAGGACGACTTCGAGGAAGAGCTGGGCGAGCTGAACTTTGACGGCTGGGAGGACTCCCTGCCGGCGTCGAGCGCGCTCGCGGAAGGCGAGGCAGACACAGAGGTACCGGACCCCGAGCAGGTGGTATTCCCGTGGCAGAAGGAGACCAGGCTCCAGCCTCTCGCCGTCGTCTCGCAGGACGCGCAGGTTGAAGCCGCCACCGCGACGCCTTTCCCCGCCCCCGACCTGTTCGGCAGCGCGCCCCAACTTTCCGATACTGCGTTCGATGGCTGGGAAGAAGTCGAGACAGCCAGGCCCCGCCGCTTCTCGATGCCAACCTTCTCCATGCCACGGCTCTCCCTCCCGCGCATCTCGGCCCCGAAGCTGCCCAGGGTTACGATGCCGAAGGCCCCTGACCTGCTGAAGGTGGGCCGCAACGTAGCGACCTGGGCACGCAGTACGGGCCAAAATATGCTCCCGGAGCGGCCCTTCAGGCTCCCACGGGTAGCCTCGGCGGGCGGCAACATCGGCGGCGTGCCCGTTCGCCTGCTTACTGCGCTCGCGCTGGTGCTGGTGGTGGGCATACTTGCCTGGTCGGTCTTCAAGGCGGTAGGAGATAACAAGCAGGTACAGGTGAACACCCTCTTGGAGCAGGCTAAGCAAGAGGAGTTATTAGCCAATCAGCCAGCAACGAGCGAAAGCCAGCGCGTGGAATTGCTGGAAAGCGCCCTTCAGCACGCACGACAGGCGGTCGCCGCGGGTTCGGACGCGCAGGAAGCCCAGGTGTTCGCGGACAAGGTACAGGGCCAGCTTGATACGCTGCAAGGCATAACCCGGCTTGACCTGACTCTACTCTTCCAGTTCGGCCAGGCTGGAGGGGCAGGGGAAGTCGCGGGTGACATGCAGTCCACTGCCGCTGCGGATACTCCGGCTACGGAACCGGCAGACATCATCGTCGCGGGCAACGAAGCCTTCGTGCTCGATAGGGCGAGCGACGCCGTCTACAAATGCAACATCTCCGCCAAAGCCTGCGCCAAAGTGCTCGGCACTGGCGAGATGGCCGGCGGCCAGAGCGCGGGTAAGCCGGTGTCCATGACGCTTCGGCAAGGTAACGTGCTGGTGCTGGACGACAAGCTGTCGGCGTACGCGTACAACGCCGAGACCGGCGGCTGGTCCGCCGAGCAACTGGGGGATGCGGGCAAGCTGGCCGTGCCCAGGGACATAGCCACCTACGACGGCAACCTGTACCTGCTTGGCGCAAAGCCCGGCCAGGTGTTGAAGTACTTCTCAGGCAAGTATGGCGCGCCCCCCGACGAGTGGATAAAGGACCCCGCGACCTCCGAGCAGTTGTCCAGCCCCGTGTCCGTCGCGATTGACGGCTCGATCTACGTGCTGCTGGCCGATGGCAAGGTGCTGGCGATGCAAGGCGGCAAGGTGACGGGCAGTATCACACCCAAGCCCGGACCGTCTACCGCCCCTGCCACGGACATCTTCACCAGCCCGGAGACCCGCGACCTGTACGTACTGAGAAGCGCGGGGGGCACAGTGGTCCGCCTCGGCAAGGACGGCCAGGCCCTCGCCACTTTCATGGGTCCGGCCGGGACCGCCCCGATGCACTTCAGCGGCCTCACAGTGGACGAAGCAAAGGGCCAGATGTACCTGGTGAGCGGCGACCGCGTCTACCTGGCACCGCTGAGCGGGGCCGGCACACCCGCCCAGCAAACGACCACCAACACCACAGGCAACCCGTCCACCGGTGGCGGCACCGTCCCGCAGGCTACGGGCGAGCAGCAGCCAAACGTCCAACCCACCGCCGCGCCTTAAGCCCCGCAGACGGAAACGCCAAGACGCCAAGGACCACGCCAAGAGTAGATTAAGGGTTGGAGAATAGCAAAAGGAGCAGGGTACATGATGACGTACCCTGCTCCTTTTTGCTTGAACCACCATCCTAAACTTGGCGTGGTCCTTGGCGTCTTGGCGTTTTGGCGTTTCCGTCTTTACTCGGGGTGGGTCGCGTTGCTACTTCAGTTCCCACACGTCAACCGTGTCCGAGGGGTAGGAGTAGTCGGGCGGGCGTGCCAGCAGGTTGGTTAGCTTGGCCTGCATGACCTGCTTCTGCTCCGGCGTGAAGGCCCACCAGCGGACGATAACGTACTTGATGCCCAGGCCCTTGAGCGCAGCCGCTCCCCGACCGCCGGAGACCTGGGTTCCCACGGGGTCATCGGCGGCCACGGGGTCTTCCAGGTAGTGCAACGCGGGAGTCTGCGCGAGGAGGGGGTAAGGGGGCTGCCTCGACAGGTAGCCGCCTACGATGGGCTTACCGTGTATCGTCTGGTAGGCCATGTAGTCCCCGAACGGCCTGATGGGAAGCTCCAACAGCGCGAAGCGGCCCGGCTCGGAGGCAATCTGGCGGTAGATGGGCACGTTCCAGCCGGGAGGGACCGTGGGGAACGTCGCCAGGAACTCGAAGACGATTATCGCGGGAAGCAAAAGGCCCCACACAGCGTTGCGCAACGTGAAGACGTGGCCCCGTTCCAGGTAGCGCCGCCCCAGCAAAGCCGCCAGCGCGAACGCCACCAGTACGCCCAACGCGAGCATGGTGAGCACTGTCAGGCGGGAGGGCGTGCGCATGATACTGAGGAGGGGCAGCTTGTAGAGGAGCAGGTAAGGCAGGGGCACCGTCACCTCGAACAAGGTGAACTTGGTCTTGCCTAGGTACTGCAACATCGGCCCCAGGCTCAATACCCACGTGGCAAGCGCGGCAAACGCCCAAAAGCGCACCTGCATGGATCGCCACCCGCGCCACAGGCCCAGCGCCGCCAGCGCCAGCACCGAGAAGCCGAGGAACAGCACTCTCTCGCTGGGGTTCTTGATGGGCAGGAAAGGCCCCGTATTGTCCACCTGCTCTTTGATAGCCGCGCCCCACATGGGGTGTAATTCGGAGGGCGTGACCGCCGAGGTCAGGTCGGACGAGTAGACCAGCACCTCAAACGGCGGCTGCTGCGCGTAGCCTTTCGATGCTTCAGCCAGCGTCGGGAAGAAGATGGGCGCGCTCAGCACCAGGAACACCACGCCCACTATCGCCAGCCGCGTGCCCGCTTCCACCCAGGGACGCACCCCCAAACCCAGGCTGCGCCGCTCGGATGGCACCAGGAGCTTCCAGGCAGCAAATAAGCCCGTGAACAGCACCAGGAATATCAGGTACAGCCAGTCAGTGTAGGCGTTCAGCGCGAGCAGCGCCCCGGCCCCGACCGCCCATAAAAGTCGCGGTCGAACGTGGCGGGTGCACGGAATGGGCGATCCGCCGTTGCTATCGCGCTCCGGCGGCTGTCGCCAGTTCCGCACCGCCCCCGGCTCGAACGCCTTGAGGAGGGCCAGCACGTAGAAGGGAAGCCACTGCAAGGAAGCCAGGTTCATGTGCCCGAACAGGTGGGCGAAGTGGTAGGGGGAGAAGGCGAACACGATGCCGCCCACGAACGAGGCCCAATGGTGCCTCGTGAGGTACGCGCAGAGCAGGTACATGCCGTAGCCCGCCAGCACAAACGTGCTCAGCAAGATAAGGTTGTAGGTGGCTATCAGGTTGAACCCCAGCAGTTGCAGGGGGATGCCCACCAGCCCCGCCGTGAGCACGAGCGTGTGGAAGTAGAGGCTCACGCCGTCGGGGTAATAGAGCAGGTCGGTGTGGTAGGGGTTGGTGTGTTCGACCAGCAGCGCCTGCTTGACCCACCAGAGGTTCCAGATGTGCTGCCAGGCGTCGCCGCCCGCCGGGACTTCGGTGAACAGGCGCGCCGCTACCGGCCAGGTGAGGGCGATAGTCAGGGCCACGAAGCCACCGAGCACGAGCAGGTGAGTCCAAATGGCGCGGGGCTTCCTGGGGGTTGCGTCTGCGGTAGGAAGGTGAACAGCCTGTGTGGCGGGCGAGTGGGACTGTCGAACGGCCATTACTGGCGGTGCAACCTTGCCTCGGCCCGCTTCCCGGCCCACGAGCGCGCCCTGCCCGCCACCGAGAAGATGAAGCGCCACACCCGCATGCTGAACGTGGGGGTGCGGGGCACCATGTAAAGCTCCTCAACGTCGGGCGCGGGCGGGTTGAGCATGTTCGTCCTGCCGAGGCCGCCGGTATCGTGAGGCCCCGTCTGCGTGCGCTGGGTGGCGGTGCCCATAGTCAAGGGGCCGCTGGTCCGCGTGCTTTCGTTGGCGGGAATGCCGGGGGAGCCGGTAGCCACGGGGCCCGTAGGGCGCGCTGGAAGGGCCTGGGAAGCTCCCATGAGCACCTCTTCGCTACCCTGTTCCGCAGGCGCGCCAGGGGGCCGCACGGTCGGGTTGGTCTGCATCTGGACCATAGACATGGCCAGCGGCCCTGTGAGGAAGGCGCTGGTGGGGAGGGTGGGTAACTCCGGGTCTTTGTAGAGATTCGTCTGGTAGCGTATGCGCCGCATAACGGGGCGGCCTACCAGGTTGATAGCACCCGCGATTGGAATGCCGAAGAGCGCGCCCCACAGCCCCGCCACCTGCCCGCCCACCAGCATCGCGGCCACCACGTACAGGGGGTGTATGCCAATCGCGCTCGACATGATGCGCGGGCCGAGCACGTTCATCATGAACGACTGCATGATGAACTCCACCAGCAGCAGCCACAGCCAGATGTCCGTCCGCCCCGTGACGAGCGCCACCATGATGGCGGGCAAAAACGCCAGGAAGTTGCCAACCAGGGGGATAATCATGCACAGCCCGGCCACGATGGAGGCGATAATCACGAAGTCAAGCTGGAAGGGCGGCATCATCATGATGATGGCGGTGAAGACGGCGTACACGAGCGCGAACACCAGTTGGCCCCGGATGAAGCCACCAAAGCTTTTCTCGATGCTCATGCCGACCAGCCGGGCCTCGTCCTGCCAGCGCGTGGGCAGTAGTTCCACGATGCCCGCGAACAGGCGGTCGCTGTCGTTCATGAAGTAGAACGACAGGATCAGCACCAGGATAAATTGCAGGGCGAACGTGGCGACCCCCTGCAACATCGTGAACGTGTTCGAGACGACGTTCAGCAGCACGTTCTGAGCCTGGGCCGTGATTTCGTTGTATATCCGTTGCAGGTCGGTGCTTTCCAGGCCGAGGTCTGTCAGCGTCTTCTGGAGGTCCTTGCTAAATTGCTCGAAAGTGGTCATGTAGCTGCCACTTTCGATGCCCGACTGCAACTGGCCCACCTGGTCCGTGATGGGCGGCACCAACCACCAGACGGCGAGCACCGCCAGCACCGCCAGCGCCAGGTACACGATGCCAACGGCCAGCGTTTTGGGCACGCCGCGCCGCTGCAACGCCCTCGCTATGGGGCTGAGCACGAACGCCAGGAGCCATGCCAGGAAGAACAGGAGGAGGATGCTGGAGAACTGCATGAGGAAAGTCCACACCTGCCCCGCGAGCCAGGCAGATGCGATAATCACCAGCAGCACTATGAGTGTCTGTAACCAGCGATTAGTTTGCATTTACTTCCCTCTCGTGCCTCCAGGCCCTCTTAGCTCCCGGCTACGTACGATCCACAAGGAGCGTCACGCCTTTACCACGCGGGTGCCGCATTCCGCACAGAACTGCGCGTTGCTCAATAGGGGGGCCCCGCAGTTGTCACAGGTCTGATCGGTAGGCGTGTACGTCGTCCTGGCGGATAGGACGGCAGGCGCTGCACCTGCCTCGCCCGTGTCGTCCGTCTCTTTCGCCTCAGTCGCCTCGTCAGTGGTCCCAATAGCCGGCAGCTCAGGCTCTCGCAGTTCCGCCAGGGGGTCCGGCGCACTCTCCGCGTCACGCGCCCCTTGTACGTCTTCCTTCTCGTCCTCTACAGAAGCGCTTGGTACCGAGGACGACACGGTAGAGGCAGCGAGCCAGTCGGACGAGGGCCGCAACGCCTCCGGGCCGGAAGCAGGAGGGAGCGCAGCCTCGGCGGACCGGCCGTAGGGCGGCGAGGCTGTGGCGCTCTCGGGCTCCGCGTTCGCGCCGAGTGCGGACCTGAATACGGGGGTTTCCCTTGCCGGGCCGGCCCAACTGCTATCTGCCAGCCCGGCGGTGGGCGGGGCGGCCCCTATGTCCCCGGCGGTGGGAGCGAAGGCCCGGGTCGCCGTATCCGGTGGGTAGGGGTTGTAGGGGTCACGCGCTGGCACGGGAGCGTCCATGCCGGTGAATGCCTGTGCCCTGGGCGCGTCGTAGGGTGTTTGCGGGGCGGGCGCGGGCGCGGGCGTGGGATAGAGGCCCGGGTTGGCTACCGTGCGGTCGTAGGGTGTGGCAGCACCGACCGTGCCGGGTATCCTGCCGGGCGGGGGCGTGCCGTAGGCCGGGGGCGCGCCATAGGCCGTGGCTGTGCTGGTCGTGCTGGTGGAGTAAGCAGGAGCGGGCTGGGGCGGGGTCCAAACTGGCGCTGCCGCCTGCGCGGGCACCGTTTCCACAACCTCAATTTGCGACCTGCGGAACGGGGCAATGAGCGCCACGATGGCACCAATGACGGCCAGGGCCACGGGGAACCACCCGGCCCAGATCATGAACGACTGGGTGATCTGGTTCTGATAGAGCGGGCTAGAAGGCTGGGAGCCGTCCAGGCCGGTGTAGATGTAGCGCAACAGCCAGCCGCCGATGGCCGAGCCGTTCACCAGCCCCAGCAACAGCCCACCCGTGCGCGACCCTCCGGAGGTCCGCCCATGCCCCAGCAGCGTGCCCAGCCCGTAGCCGAGCACCAGCACAATCAACGATAGCAGCAACATGCTCAGTGCGACTTGCTGCCACTCACGCGATGCGCCCGTGTACATACCGTACAGGTCGGTGGCCCACAAAGAGGCCCACTGTTGGACGATGAAAGCGCCCAGCACGATTGAAGCCGATACTATCGCCTCGCGCCAGAAGCCTCGCATAGCGCCGAGGACACCCATAATCACCGCGAGCACTATCGGCAGCGCCGCGGCCAGAAGATCGTTGACAGAGCCGGTTGACATATAAGTTACCCCAACTACGTCATAATATACGGGACCGATAGATAGACACTGCGCCGTCGCAACATTATAGCACGCTGTCGAGGCATGTGTCACCGGGCTGTGGGAGTGGATATGTGTGTCTCCGGTGTGTCTTTATCTTCGGCACTGAGGCCCGGCGACGCCTTGTAGGGGTGCCTTGCATGACGCCCTGCCACCCGGCCCTGCCACTAAAGTGGCGGGCTGACAAGAGGCAAAGTCTCCTTCGGAGACTCCCGGTTGTTCCTCAGTCTCCGAAGGAGACTTTGCCTCTTGTCAGCCCGTGGCTTCAGCCACAGGGCACCCCCACAGGGCACAACGTACAGCTACAGAGGATGCACCCGGAGAGTGTATAATATCCTATGCACCGCACACGCCACTTCTTCGCCCTCGCCTTTACCTTCCTCTCGCTCTCCTCTATCCTGGCGGTCTCAGGAGGCGCTCCCCAGGCGGGCGCGGCGGCACGAACTTACACCACAATTAACCCCGGCCCCTGGCACGCCCCTCTCGCAGCCCCTAGCCCCCTGGAGCAGAACGCGGCGGCTCTCGCGGGCACCTACTCGCCTCCCCGCGACCTCGTGTCGCTGACCCAGCGGCTCAGGCTCGGAGGCAGCGGCAACGTGCCCCAGGTCGTGAACAGCGTGCCGCCCAGTTACACGGTGGGCACCCGGCACGAGTTCAACGTCGCCAACGTCACCAATCGCAACTACTTCACGGTCACCGCCACCGTGCGATATGTCACCCCGCACGCCTACTGGTACGTGCGCGATGACCTGAGCGTGAACATGTCCTCTCTGCGCGCCTCGGCGGACCGGTTCGAGGCGAAGATTTATCCCAAGAACCGCCAGGTGTTCGGCCATGAAGTCTCGCCCGGAGTGGACAACGACGAGCACATCACGGTGCTGGTCACCCAGGTGCCCGGCGTGGGCGGCTACTTCGCGGCGGCGGACGCCTTCCCCAGGGCGGTCAACCCCTTTAGCAACCAGCGCGACATGATCTACATGTCCACCATGCCCTCCGGCAAGAGCGGCGACCCAGGTAACTACTTTGAGGGCACGTTAGCCCACGAGTTCCAGCACATGATCCAGTGGAACGTGCACCGCAACCGCGACGTCTGGCTGGACGAGGGCGCGTCCGAGATCGCGATGTGGGTCAACGGCTACGACCCCGGCGGCGTGGACTACTCGTTCGCCTCCAATCCCGACACGCAGCTCAACGCCTGGGACGAGGCGGGGCGCACGTCTGCCCACTACGGTGCGTCCTACATGTTCCTGCGCTACCTGATGGACCGGCACGGGGGCGAAGGTTTCATGGCCAGCATCCTCAAGCACGACCTTCCCGGCACAGACGGCCTGGACGCTGCCATCAAGGAGGCGGGCAACCCGGCGGGTTTTGAAGGGGCTTTCCGCGACTGGACGATAGCCAACGCGCTCAACGACAAGCAGCTCGACGGGGGCCGCTACAGCTACAGCCAGGGCGGCCGGGTTAAGCCCGCGCGCACGCTCAACCGCTACCCCGCTACGCGCACCGAGTCTGTCCACCAGTACGCCGCCGACTATATCTCCCTTACCGGCAACAGCGGCGCGCTCACCGTCTCGTTCAAGGGCAACACGACCGTGCCCGTGGTGGCCGCCAAACCGCACAGCGGGCAGTTCTACTGGTACGCCAACCGCCAGGACTCGGCGGACGCTACGCTGACCCGCGAGTTCGACCTGACCAGGGTCGGCAAGGCCACCCTGCAATTCTGGACCTGGTACGACATCGAGCCGGCGTTCGACTATGCCTATGTAGAGGCGTCGACCGACGGCGGGAAGTCGTGGGCCACGCTGAAGGGCAAGTACACCTCCGAGGACAACCCGAACGGCAACAGCTTCGGCTCCGCATGGTCGGGCAAGAGCGGGCTGGCGGCCACGTCGAAGGCCACGCCCAAATGGGTGCAGGAATCGGTGGACCTGGGGGCATACGCGGGCAAGAAGGTGCTGGTGCGCTTCGAGTACGTGACTGACGAGGGCTATAACCGCCCAGGCTTCCTGGTGGACGACATCACCCTCCCCGAACTCGGCTACAGCGACAACGCGGAAACCAACGGCGGCTGGACGGCCGAGGGCTTCATGCGCATTGGCAGCCAGCTACCCCAGACCTGGTTCGTGGCCCTAATCGAGCGCGGCAGTCCCAACCGGGTGCGCGTGATACCAGTCGATGCCAACGGCAACGGCAGCATCACCCTCTCCGGGCTGGGGCGCGGCACCCCGACCCGCGATGCCATCCTGGTAATCTCCCCGCAAGCCCCTAAGACGACGGAGCAAGCCAACTATACGGTGACAGTGAAGAAGAAGTAGCGACATGGAACTTGAAAGGTGGCGCGAGTTGCGGGTGCGAGAATAGTCCGCTCAGGCTCTAGCGGCGATCTCGTTCCCCTTGTCATCCTGAGCGTAGCGAAGGATCAGCCACCCGCTCTTGACTATTGCTTGTGGCGTATCAGGTCTCCCTATGTCATTTCGAGCGTAGCGAGAAATCTCGTCCTTCAGCACCCAGGTATCACCTTTCTCCCACGGCAGAGTCTCGTAAGAAAAGGGGAACATCCAGGTGGGGGACGAGATTTCTCGCTACGCTCGAAATGACATAGTGGGGTTTGGGCGCTGTCAAAGAGGCAACCAGGAATGGGTGGCTGATCGTTCGCTACGCTCAGGATGACAAAGGGGGGCGGGGTCGCCGCTACATAGCCGGAGTGGCCTATTCGCGCGCAATTTCCACAAGCAGATAATTTTGCACGCCACAGCTACGTTTCAGCCGCAACCCTCCGCAGGTCCGACTCCGTCACGTTGTAGCCGGGCCAGCTTTTGCCGAGGAGGTGGCACAACACGTAGTGGGCGTCCTTCTGGATGCGGGAGTTTGAGGTCTGGCGGTAGAGGGCGGGCAGGTCGGCGCGGTGGCTGGTGTCGCCCAGCAGGGAGAGGGCGAGCACCGAGTAGGCGTAGCGGCCAAGTTCCCCCTCCAGCCGCCACCATGTAGACCAGTCGCTCGTCTTGAGGCTTTCGGAGCTATTGCCCTCCAGCAGGCGCAGGGGGTTTTCGCGCCCCGAAGCCTCGGCAATGTCGCGCAGTTGGGTGATGAGGGTCTCGTCGCGCTTGCTGCCCTCTATCGTGGAGTAGCGCGCCGACCCTGCCACGCCCAGTATAGCCAGGAAGTTGCCCAGCCAGGCTTCCGGGCTGCCCTCGTTCATCATGGCGAGCGGGCTTATCTGCAAGTCGTCCTCTTCGACTTCATCGGACTCGTCAACCGAGGAGGAGTTCGACGATCCTTCGGAGCCGCTCGGCTGGAAGATCTGCATCAGTTTTGATAACGCCTGTTTCGGGGTCCAGTTCGACATCGAGTATCTCCTCAAATAGCTCTTGCTTGCGGTAAAGCACGTCCAGCACGCGCTGCTCGATCGTGTTCTGGGCGATCATGTTGATCACGTTCACCGGCTGGGTCTGCCCGATGCGGTGGGCGCGGCCTATGCGCTGTTCCACGCGGGCGGGGTTCCAGGGCAGATCGAGGTTGATAACAAAGGAGGCCGCTTGCAGGTTCAAGCCGAGGCCGCCCGCGTCCGTGGAGATGAACACGGCGGTCTGCGGGTCGGTCATGAACTGCTCTATAATGCGCTGCCGCGCTCGCATGCCCAACCCGCCGTAGAGACGCACCGTCTTGAGGTCGAGGCCGGCGAGGGCTTGCTCGGCCAGCCGGGTCATGCGCTCCCACTGCGTGAAGATGAGCATCTTGTGCCCCGCCAGCGCAATCTCTTCTACCAGCGCGGGTAGCTCCTTCAGCTTGCGCGAAGAATGCACCTCCGGGTTCACCAGTTGCGCAGCCGTGGCCGCCTCTCGCAGCAGGGTGATGAGGCGCAGGGCCATCGCGCTGGTACCGGCGTCCCATTCGGGCAGGCGAAGCAGGGCGGCCAGTTGCTTTTCCAGCGGGCGGTATAGTCGCTCCTGCTCCGGCTCAAGCTCCAGCCAGAAGTCGTTGTCGATGCGCTCCGGCAGGTCCTGCAACACGTCGGCCTTGCGCCGCCTGAGCAGGATGGGGGCGAGGGCCCGGCGCACGCCCGCCAGGTCCTTGTAGCCGATTATGCCTCCCAACTCGTCCTTCACCACGTGCTGCGCCATGAACTGCCAGGGAGGGCCGAGCAGCTTCTCGTCCAGGAACTC
>DASVQO010000145.1:0-2428 GCA_036389075.1 Chloroflexia bacterium
ACCTACCTAGCGATTATAGTGGGGGCCGTCTTGTTTATAGGGGGCGTGCTGGTCTTCGAGGGAGACTACGAAGGTACTTGGGGGAGGGCACTTCGAGACTCGGCTTTTACGGTTGCGAGCATCATAACTACCACGGGGTTCATCACGGCCGACTTCGATCAGTGGGACACTGCGGCCCAGATCGCCCTCGTACTACTTATGTTCGTCGGGGGCTGCGCGGGGTCGACCGCCGGGGGGATAAAGGTCATCAGGATAATGGTCATCTTCCGCACCAACTTCCAGGAGATCTTCCACATGGCGCATCCCCGCGCCATAACCCTGCTGAAGATAGGGGGTCGAACATTTCCCGAGAGGGTGCGCTTGGCGGTTTTAGGACTCTTCGCCGCTTGGATCGCCGTGTTCGCCCAAGCAACGTTTTTGGTGGCTGTTCAAGAAGACCTTAGCCTGGTTTCGGCGGCCACCGCGGTGGCGACCACACTAAACTGTGTCGGGCCAGGCCTAGGTCAGGTTGGAGCTTCAGAGAGCTTTGAGGTCGTCAACGCCTTCGGTCGCGTAATACTGACAGGCTGTATGCTGCTCGGGAGGTTGGAGATATTTACCGCCCTGGCGCTGCTCTCTCCTGCATTCTGGAAGCGTTAGGAGAACTAGCAAGCAGAGTTTCCGAGAATTTACGCTCTCGGCAGGTGAGTGAACAAGGCTATAGCAGGCTGTAGGTCTGGCCGCACTGCATCGTCGGGGTGATGAGGGATGAGGTTCCACCTCACGGCTTGAGCGAGGGCCTTGTGTGAGACGTGGTGGATTTTTTGGACTGTCGAGCCAGAGAGCCCAGAATCCAGTCGCTCGCGGTAGAAGCCCTGCAGCCGGAGCGGGTTCAAGTTCTTGAGCAGAGGCCTTGCTAGTGTTCTATTTTTCTGATATTGATCATCTTAGTACATTTACGACAAGGAGGTAGCGAGAAGGAGGTTCGAAATGTACGACGTAATCGTGGTCGGTGCCCGCTGCGCAGGTTCACCAACGGCCATGCTGCTGGCCCGCAAGGGCTACAGAGTTCTGCTTGTGGATCGAGCAAGCTTTCCAAGCGACACCATGTCTACCCATTTCATCCATCCACCGGGTGTTGCTCGGCTCAAGAGTTGGGGACTGTTGGAGCAGGTTAGGACTTCGAACTGCCCGCTGATCTCCAAGCTGCGCATTGATGTGGGGCCCTTCGCCCTCACGGGTTCTCCCCCACCGGTAGATGGCATAGCCGAAATCTACGCTCCACGGCGCACCGTGCTCGACAAGATATTGGTCGATGCCGCTGCAGCAGCCGGGGCCGAAGTACGAGAAGGCTTCAGGGTCCAGCAGATTCTCATGGAAGAAGATCGGGTAGTCGGCGTCTGCGGTCGGGCCGCTGACGGTTCTACTGTGGCCGAGGAGGCTAGCATTGTGGTCGGCGCCGACGGCATGCGCTCGCTGGTCGCCGAGACGCTCCAGGCTACCGAATACAACGCTCGGCCTGCACTCACCTGCTCCTACTACACTTACTGGAGCGGCGTTTCTATCGATGGCGCCGAGCTTTACCCTCGGGAGGGCCGGATGATTATCGCCTTTCCCACAAACGATGAGCTCGTCTGTACCTTCTTTCAGTGGCCAAACGAGAAGTTCCACGAATTTCGCACCGATGTCGAAGGCAACTTCCTGAAAACTATCGAGCTCGCGCCGGGACTCGCCGAGCGAATACGCCAAGGCAAGCGCGAAGCGAACTTCATGGGCACGGGCGTGCTGCCCAACTTCTTCCGCAAGCCTTACGGAGCAGGCTGGGCGCTGGTGGGAGACGCTGGGTATCACAAGGATCCTAAGGGAGCACAGGGGATCACCGATGCCTTCCGGGACGCCGAACTCCTGGCCGAAGCGATTGACACCGGGCTTTCAGAGCGTCGGACCCTCGATGAAGCTCTCGCCAACTACGAGCGCAAACGAAACGAGGCGGCCATGCCCTGGTATGAACTCAATCTTCAGTTCGCCCGCCTTGAGCCACCCCCACCACATATGCAGCAGCTCTTTGCGGCCTTACGTGGTAACAAGATGGAGGCGGACCGCTTCATCGGTACCATTACCGGCACGGTGCCGGTCCCGGAATTCTTTGCCCCGGAGAATATCCAGCGGATCGTCGAAGCAGCGTAGCGCGACGACATCTTCGCCTGAAGGTACTTGGAGGCCGAGGCTGAGTAAAGCTTCGAATTCTTTTTGTGTGGCCTATGTATCTCCAGGCTCTGGCCACACTTACTGGAGACAAGCCCGAGGGCGCTGGAGATGCCGTCGTTGACGAAGTGGAAGGTGGTCCCGCCCGGCCGTTCCCACGGGTCACGCTTGGTGTGCGTCACGACGAAGACCGGGGTGTGGAAGGGCGCCTCCTCCGCCCACGCCTGCTCGCCGGCGTCGAACA
>DASVQO010000146.1:0-1745 GCA_036389075.1 Chloroflexia bacterium
CTGTACAGGGGCGCGGGGGCTGTCTACTACGCGCCCGTGGACGAGGACTACGGCTACGGCACGATAGAGGCGTTCCAGGCGGCCCGCCCCGTCGTCACCACGAGTGACGCGGGGGGCGTGCTGGAGTTCGTAGAACATGGCATCACCGGCCTCGTAAGCCCGCCGGAGCCTGCCGCAATCGCCCGGTCGCTGCAACGCGTGGCCTCCAACCCTGAGGAGGCCGAGCGCATGGGCAGGGCAGGGCAAGAGAGAGTGCGGGATATTACCTGGGATAGGGTAGTGGACGCGCTACTGGGGGCAGCCACATAGCGGAGGCACGCCCTGTGGCGACACCCTGTGGCGACACCCTGTGGCTAAAGCCACGGGCTGACAAGGGGCAAAGTCCCCTACGGGGACTGAGGAAACAAGATGGTAGAGCCTATCTACAATCTGTAGGAAGTTAACGAATCAGGGCGGCCCTTGTTATTCTGAGTACAGGACCAACAAAGTTACTTCTAGAAAGGTGCAGTGCCCGCAGGGGCACTTTGTAAAGGTAGCCTGCGGTTTCAACCGCCCGGCTATATGGAACAAACTTCGTTGGTACAGTACTGAGCGCAGCGAAGGATCTCGTCCTCCACGAAGGTGTTGCCCTTTTCCATAGCACCTGGCAACATCTAGCACCGTGCGGGCGCAAAGAAAAGCGGTATTTGGGTGCTGAAGGACGAGATTCTTCGCTGCGCTCAGAATGACAGGAACCACCTTGACACCGCAAGGGCGGCACTTTGCAAATAGACTCCAGTCTCCGAAGGAGACTTCGCTACTTCCCAGCCCGTGGCTAAAGCCACAGGGCGTCCCCATAGGGCGTGCCTGTGGTCCATTATCACTTATCACTCATGCGTATCTTGATCACAACCAGCCAGGTGCCATTCATTCGCGGAGGGGCCGAGCTTCACGCGGAGGGGCTGCGCGATGCCCTGCGCGCCGAGGGGCACGATGCGGAGATAGTCGCCATCCCCTTCAAGTGGTACCCCGCCGAGCGCATCCTGGCGCACATGGCCGCTTGCCGCCTGCTTGACCTGAGCGAGATAGGCCGCATGGCGATTGACATGGTGATCGGGTTGAAGTTCCCTGCTTACATGGTGCCCCACCCCAACAAGGTACTCTGGATATTGCACCAGCACCGCCAGGCTTACGAGCTATGGGAGCACCCGATGGGCGACCTGCACCTGGAGCCGAACGGGGCCTATGTGCGCGAGGCGATACGCCAGGCCGACCGCACCTACATTGGAGATGCGAGGGCGGTGTACGCCAACTCGAAGACGGTGGCCGGGCGGCTCAAAGAGCACTGCGGCCTCGACTCGACCCCGCTGTACCACCCACCCCACCAGGCCGACAAGTTCTACAGCGCGCAGGCCGAGGACTACCTCCTCTTCCCCAGCCGCATCGGCACGATGAAGCGGCAGGAGTTGGTCGTAGCCGCGCTTGCATTGACCGCGCAGCCGGTGAAGGTCAGCTTCATGGGCGCGGCGGACCGTGAGGAATACGCTCGAAAGTTGCGAGACATGGCGCGGGAGCTTGGTTTGGAGGAGCGGGTGCGGTGGCTCGGCCCCGTGTCCGACGAGGAGAAGTTCAGGCTGTACGCCCACTCCCTCGGCGTGCTCTTCCCCCCGGTAGACGAGGACTACGGCTACATCACCCTCGAAGCGATGCTTTCCTCCAGGCCGGTCATAACCTGCACCGACTCGGGTGGCCCCCTCGAATTCGTG
>DASVQO010000147.1:0-7672 GCA_036389075.1 Chloroflexia bacterium
CTTCCGGGGTGAGCACTTCAATCGCCCTTGCGATGCGCGACGGCCCCTCAAGCCCCACCTGCCTGCGAATCAGCCCCTTCACGCCGTCCGCCGCCACCACCGCCTTGCAGCGAAACTCTCCCGCCGTCGTCGCGAGCACCACGCCATCGCTTTCGACCCGTACCCCCGTGACGGCTATCCCCTCACGCACCTCGATGCCCCGCTCCCTGGCCGCCTTCACCAACTCCGCATCGAACTCGGCCCGGCGCACGATCTTAACCAGGCCCTCGCCGTAGTACCGCGCCGTTTTACCCTCGAACTGGAGGCAAATCTCGTTGATAGGGATGTGGCGCACGAAAATATCGAGGTTGAGTTGCGAGAGGAGGAACTGCGAGAGCGTGGTCAGCCCACCGCCGCACAGCTTGTCGCGCGGGTGTGTCTCCTTCTCCAGCACCAGCGTGCGCGAGGCCAGGTCGGGGTCGAGTCGCTGCAAGTTGAGCGCCGCCGACATGCCGCTGGGGCCGGATCCAACTATGATGATGTCGTACTGGTCGGGTAAACGATTCATGGTGTGTATTCAAAGTACGGAGTCGGCGCGTTCGAGCGGATTATACTGCGCGACCATGTGCGAGCGCAAGACGTTGATGTGTCTGCACGAAGTCTAAGCATTACGGCACAGAGGGGTATATGGTGCTGGGTACCCGCCCTGCCAACATCGTCGTAGTAAAAAGGTCCACGGGGCACGCTGTTCGAGGAGCCGCGTTGTACGTGTTACTCCCGACTAGCGCACGGCCAGGCGCAGCACCAGGTCGCGCTCCTCAGGCCCAAACCAGGGTGGGTTACCTGCCTCGGCGTTGAGGCGCATGCGCTCGGGTGAGGAGGTGGCGGGGATGGCTACGTGGCAGCGCGGATCGCTGAGTACCCACTTTAGCAGGGCTTGAGACCACGTGTTCACGCCGAATGGCCGCAGGGGTTCTAACTCGGCCTCGGTAGGCTCGCGCCTGAGCAAGGCCCCCTCGGCGAAGGGCCGCATCACCACCACACCCAGCCCCAACTCGGCGGCCAGGGGCAGAATGTCGCGCTCGACCTCCCTCTGTAGCGGGTTGTATGGCACCTGTATCGCCGCTATGCGCCCCGTGAGCATGACCTGGCGAAGCTCCCCGAACGCGGTGTGGCTGTAATGCGTGGCCCCGATAGCCCGGATGCTGCCGTCGTCGCGCAGCCGCTCAAGCAATAGTAGTTGGTCGTGCCAGGAGAGCAGGTTGTGGACCTGGTACAGGTCTACTCTGCCGCCGAAGAAGCCCAGTGCCCGCTCGATCTGCACGCGACCTTGCGCCATGCTGGCGGCCCACACCTTGGTGGCGACAATAGCCCGGTCGCGGCTCGCCCGCAGAGCAGAGCCAAGTACGCGCTCGGCCTCGCCGTACATGGGCGACGAGTCGAAGAAATTGGCGCCTACCGAAAGGGCGGCGTCCACCACGGCAAAGCGGGCCTTTTCGCTCTCTGCCCCGCGCACGTCGAACGTCTGCCACGTGCCCATGCCCACCGCGGGCACCTGCAAACCGCTTTGGCCGAGCATACGGTATTCCATGTAGCCTCCTAACGAGGTTCAACGTAGAGGTAGGAGCGGCACCTTAGATTCTTCGCTACGCTCAGAATGACAGGGGCCACCTTTGCCCTCCGGTCTCCTCCAGTTTGCATGTACTCCCCAGGTGAGTTGAGTTACCAATCACCATCCTGTCCCGCAAAAGTCTCAATCTCAACCGCATAAACAGAAATTGAATGAATATGCATCTGGGGCACTAAGGCGGGCGGTAGGTCGTCCTCGGGCAAGTCTATGGCTAGACCTCCAACACCCTTGTAACGGATGAGACTTTCTGCTTCATCATAGAACAGGCCCGGTTGGATGCGCATAGCCTCTGTCACAGCCATCCCAACAAAGATATTACTGAAAAGCCCACCTTTATATCCTTCTCCTGCGGTCAGTTGATAAATCCTGCCATCCCGAACATCGACGCTGACCTGAATCTCTCCCTCGCCCAGTTTGTACTCTGCTACAAAGGGACCGGCGAGACGGTACATATCCCTTCTCGTGAGAGACTGTTTCAGGATCAAGTCCTGGATTTGCCGAATCTCGGTTCGCAGCCTCAATCCACCTAAACCCTCGTTTGGAATGATTGGAGCCACCAGGGAGAGTTCAGGTCCATAATTCGCATGTGCAACCATAGGACACCTCTGGTAACAAAGACTGAGACATCAGACATCGTGCTGCTGATCGTGAAGCCAGTCAATTGAAGCATAATGTGCACGCACTTATTGTAACACCCATGCTCCTTTGCCAATTATCCGGTTTGGCTGACTGGTATCACCTTACCCGGAGGTCTTCTGCTATGCCGGGCGTGACGTTTGCGCCTCTATAGCGTAATCTGTCATTTTCGGACAGGTACGGGCGCTATTAACAACACATGTGAAAAACGGCAAAGGTTGTCCAACTTTTAAACCATAATCTGTCATCAATTTCATCCCGATCAGGCGTGGGTACTCTGCCAACCAAGACATGAAAAGCTCGAAATTTAAACCATAATCTGTCACAAATTTGAATTTGAAAGCATAATCTGTCACAAATTTGAATTTGAGCGTGAAAATAGCTGTTTTACCGATTTTTAAACCATAATCTGTCACAAATTTAATGAAGCACATACTCTCACTGCTCGAAGTAGCGGATGCTTCAGGACGAGTAGCATGACCTTACTGTCCTAATGGAACGTGATTATTATTGGCGGCGAAAAACTAGAGTTTTGGGATTGAGGTGATTCTTCTACGACGTAACGAGGGGAGCGCAAGTCCGGTCATTACTCAGCCTAATGTTTCATCGTGCCCAGCCTTGCTCGGCGGTGGTTGAGCCGACAGCGCGCCCGACAGGTGTCAGCACGTGTGAGGTCCTGTTTGAAATTAGGATGAACGAGGTGGATGCTTCTTTGTAGCGATCAGCTCTAGCACACATGACGGGGAGCTTTGCCCGGGTGTCTAGGCTGTCAAGCTTGCATTCGAGACTAAGGTTGTCGTTCCTGGGTGCTTCTGCTGTGGCTAAGTGCCTCTTAGTACTTAGAAAAACTGGCACTACATCCCCAAGGACACCGGCATGGACAAGCACCTTACCGCCACAAGCTAGATACCATGTATCACTAAAAACGACTCATACCCTGGCCAGCACTACATCACCTACATAGCCGCAAATAGCAGAAGAGAGTAGAGAATAATCCCTACCCTCTTCTTTACAGTTCTCAAGTGAGCACATGATCATGGGATCGTAAGTAAAACACAAGAACAATCCCGAACTTGTAGACCTGACATGTCCCCTTACCATTTCCTTTGGTTGGCCTATTGAAGCTTTTTCACGGTTGCAAGTAGGCCGGTGCGCCCACGCCACCCGTGCAGGTCGAATGGGTCCAAGGAAGTTGCCTGCTCTTTGGAAATTCTCGTTAGGGCGCAATGAACTTCAGCACCATCCGAAAGGGATCCGACCTGTTCTGTCTCGTGACGTGATGTTACGATGAAGTATTCGTACATAACACCTTCAAAAGTAAGAGGGATTGCAAGTTGAAGAAGTAGTGCCTCCTTCTCCACACTGTTATACTGTTTGGCCCAGTAATCTGTACCAACACGCAGGATCTTACCGGCAAAGGGGCCGTTACCATGCTCCTCACCGAACTCCCACGGGTCCGACGCAACAAAGCTCACGTTCATACCTGCCAAACCAGTAGGTTCCATGTCTCTGTCCTTAAGATAGATCAGAAGTTTGCAGGATCTGTATGGTTACTGACTTGCTTCGTGGAGCCTTACGTCGCCAATCACCGCAACATTCCTGACGAAAGCATCGTTACCAAGATCAGGAAATCTCTCGACTTCCCTGTGTAGCAACGTAATGTTCATAGGCACCAGTGATTTACTGGGTACGAGAAGATCACTCACCAATGCATCTACATGACGTACCTGGCCCAACGCGGCCAGGTAATTGATACTTTGGTACAGAATAGGAGCATCAAGTGCTATTAGGAGTCGGTTATTATCAACATCAGTGATGCGACCATAGAAAGGTCCAACACCACACTCCTCTCCAAAGTCCCAGGGGTCACTGATCGTAAGAACCACCGATTTTTCAACAAGCTCAGGCTTAGTCATTACTTGTACTCCCAAACTCCCAATATTCGAACAGGGATATTACCTGTGGCCATGCGTTCCATACCACCTCCAGGAAGTGTACCAAGGTATGCACCCGTGGTTCGGTCGAACAAGTCAAGGGGTGCAATCTTCGAAGGGTTCGTGAACACACCTGCAGGAACCTCTAATCGAACTCTGACTTCCGGCATCCCTGGTAAGGCTAGTCTCTGGCGTGCCCTTTTTGCGCTATGGTTAACCACGTTAGAGACATAATGCGTACCTGTCTTACCGCCTCGTAGGAGGCCAGTTCTACGTGTAGCTTCTAGTTCAGCCCGTAACATAGCCCTTTCAACAACCTCGGTAGCTCCTCGTGTAGTGCCAATCGCAATACCAGCAGCATCGTCTACATGAGCGAGTGCCTTGCCACCGCGAACTAGATGACCTACACCATTGGGGATGAATGGCACCAGTAGCAGCCCCGCATCAGCTACCAAAGTTGCTCCATTACCCCAGTTCAGCCCGTTCTTGTCAATATCATCGAGGTCCATAGCTACCGTAGCCAGATCCCACAATGTATCGAAGAACTGCCCACCAGGATCAACGGCATTAACAGGGTTGCCTCCAGCATACACGTAAGGCTGCCCACTTACCCCTACCAGTGGGTCTCTGGAGATGAACTGCTGAGTGGCAGGGTCGTAATACCGCGCACGCATGTACACCAAGCCGCTCTCTTCGTCCGTGTACTGCCCAGCGTACCCAAAGGGGTTGTACCCACTCGTGCAGGGCACGCACTCCCGTCTACCGTAAGCATCATAGGAGTACGTATTGAGCACCAAACCCTGCACGGGCTCGAACTGGGCTATGACGTTACCCAGTTGGTCGGACATGTAGTAGCGGTGCTCCAACGGCTCTGTTGAAGCAGAGCTTGATGAGGGCATATCCTGGTCACTGCCTGGGGCTGAGGGGAAGGTGGGTGCGGTAGCTTCCACTGCCTGTGCCAGCAGCATCCCGCCAGGACCGTAGATGTAGCTGCTGTGCCCGTCGTACAGCAGCAGCGGCAAGCCTTGCGCAACATCCCACGTCATCTCCAGCGTGCCTATGCCCAGGCCCGTCTTAGTGATGCGCAACCCGTCACCGTTATAGGTGTACTGACCGGTATCGCCCGTCTGGTGATTGGTGAAGCCGGTCAGGCGGTTAGCCTGGTCGTAGTCGTAGGTAGTGAGGGCCGTGTTAGTGGCGGCATCAAGTTTCTTAGTACGGTTTCCCGTGAGGCTATACTGGAAGCCTAAGCTGCTGGTAGTCGCGGCATCAGTTCTCTCCACCAGGCTGTACAACTGGTTAGCATCGTTGTAGTAACGATCAACATAGGTCTTGTCCCCAGGGATGGGGTAGGAAGTAGTGCGTGTGATCTGACTTGCCGCGTCAAGATCGAACTCCGTCCGAGCCGAAGACGATGTGCTGAGCACAATATCTGTCTTGAGCCGGTGTAAGCCATCGTACTCGTAGTCGTGGCTAACGTCTGATAACCCCGGCCGCACCTCCCGCGCAACATCGACGGCTCCTACCTTGTCCCGTTCGTAATCAAGCAGGATCAAAGGCCCGCTGGGCAGGGTATGGGTCATCGAGATAAGCCGCCCGGCAGCGTCGGGGATGATAGTTGAGCTGGCGCCGCCCGGGTACTGTATCGAGTTCAAGCTACTGTTCTGGTCGTAGCCGAAGGTAGTGATGCCGCCGGAGAAGTCCTCTACCGTCTTCATGCGGCCCGCCTCATCAAAGGTCCGTGAGATTGTGCGGCGGACCGTATCTACATTGGCAGGGTACGTGATACCGGTAATGTTCCCGGCAGGGTCATATACGTAGTCAACCCTGCTTCCGTTAGTGTGCTGCACCACTTGCAGGCGGTCCAGCGAGTCGTACCCGTAGGTGGTGGTGCCCGTGCCGTCCGTCAGGGTCTTACGCGAGCCACGATCGTAGTAAGTAAAGACGACGTTTTGTGTGGCATCGTGGCTGTAATTGACGTTGGTCAGGCGATTGGCCGGGTCGTATACGTAGTCTGTAGTGCGGCTCGCCTCATCCAGGTACCAGTCAAGCTGCCCGGCAGGGTCGTACTTGGACCGCGTTGTGCGCGTGGTCGTGCCACTCAGCGGGTAACTTGTTCGGACCTCGCGTGCCAGGTCTAAATACTCGTAGCTGACGCTCTTGCCCAATGGGTCGGTAGATGTTTCGATACGCCCCAACTCGTCGTAACCGCGCTCAACGAAAGCGCCGTCCGGTTGGGTAACGCGCACCAACTCGTTGTTGAGGTTGTAGGTGTTGGTAATAGTATTGCCGGAGGGGTCGGTAACGTATTGGAGGTTGCCTATGGGGTCGTACCTGTAGTACTTACTGCTGACAAGGGGATCAGTGACGCTGACTACCTGATCGCGTGCGTTGTACTCATAGAGAGTGGGTGGGTTGCCCTTTGGATCGGTGACGCGGCGAAGTCTACCGGCTGCGTCGTAGTCCTGGTCAGTGACCTCACCCTGGAATGGTACAGGGTTCTTGGAGAGGTCGGGATATCCGAAGGTGTCGTAGGTATACTTCCAGGTGTTGTTTCGCGAATCCACATCAGATGTGACATCATCCGGGTGATTGAGGTCCTCGTACTTGAGGGTAGTAGATATAAGGGTGGTACCCTGGGCTGTAACGAGGTTGCGCGTAACTTTGCTCACGTTACCATTGGCGTTGTAGTCGTAGTCGGTCCAAAAGCCTTCCGGGTTGGTGGCGCGGTCCGTGTCATTCAACGAGGTGTACGTGTAGCTCCACTCGTGGTTTAGCGGATCTATCTGGCTCCCGAGGTTGCCATCAGGGTCCCAGGCGTATTTCCATTCGTGAAGGTTCGGGTCCAGCACGGATTGTATCCACGTTGTGCCGGGCTGATACGTATAGACCCATTCAGCCTGTGCTGCCGTCCCAGCTAACTCGATTACCTTCTTGAGCATGAAGTTCTCGTAGTTGTGACTGGTGGCCAAGGTAAGTGAGTTAGTGATCTTCGTTGAGTTGCTAGCTACGGTGCCTGTGTACTCGAACGCAACGTACCTGCCCATCGGGTACGACTGCTTCTGGACCCGGCCATCAGCGTAGTAGTCGTTGGTGAGCACCGGTACGCGCTGATCGTTGCGTGTCTCGGTTACGGTGGTCAGGCGGTGGCTGCCACCCGGTTGGTAGGCGTAGTCCGTCTGATGGCCGCCTACATCGATGGCAGCCTCCAACTCACCCGCGCCGTTGTAGCCAAAGTCCACCTTCCGAGACCCAACACTGTACCCGCCCTGCCCCACTATATTGAGCTGAACGTAATCTACAAGAGGGCTGGTGGTGCTCACATAGAAGAAGATAAGCGAGCGGTCATGAGGGCCTGCAACCGTGCCGTTCCTGCCTAGCTCCAGGACCGTGCCTATCCTACCCAGGTCATCATAGGTCAGGGCGGTGACATACTCGTTGCGATCAACGATCCTATCGAGCTTGATGGGCTTGGGTAGCTGCGTGCCTACCT
>DASVQO010000148.1:0-1662 GCA_036389075.1 Chloroflexia bacterium
GCGGCGGCCAGCGCCTCCGGGCTTTCCGGCTCCACTAGGAGGCCGTTCTCCCCGTCGCGTACCATCTCGCTGACCACGGGCAGGTCGGTAGCGATCACGGGGCAGCCCGCCGCCATGGCTTCCAGGGGAGGCAGGCCGAAGCTCTCGTACCGCGTAGGATAGACCAGGCAGTCGGCGGAGCGCATCAGCCGCACCTTGCTCTCCTCGTCCACCTGCCCCAGCAGCACCATCTTCTCGATACTGCCGTTCTCCCGGCAAATGGCTTCCAGGTGCCCTGCCCTGGCGGGGTTCTGCCCGGCGAACAGGAATGTCGTCGTGGGGCACTTCTCGAGCACCAGCGGCATGGCGCGGGCCAGCGTGTCGTACCCCTTACGCTCCTTCAACTGCCCCAGGAACAGCACGTGCGGCGAGGGATAGCCCGCCGCCAGCGACTCCTCGTAGGCCACCGACTCGATATAGGGCACGTCAACCCACAGCGGTATCATGGCAATCTTGCGCTCCGCTAACCTCAGCCTCTTGAGCACGCCAACCTCATGCCGGGAGAGCGCTATCAGGCGGTCGGCCGCGCCCAGGGGGAAGTGCATGCAGAAGTTCTGCCATATAGAGAGCGGCTTCTTGCCCCTCGCCTTCGCCAGCTCCCGCACCAGGCGGGCGGGGGTATAAATCAGCCTGCCGGGGTACATCTTGCCCAGATATGGCCGCTCCCGGTCGTCCACCAGGTAAGGGTCGTGGAAAGGGCCGACCACGGTGAACACGAGGGGTCGGCGCGTTGAAATAGCCCAGAGCGCCGCCTGCCAGTTGAGGGCGTTGCGCAGGTGGAACAGGTGCACCACGTCCGGCCTGAACGCGGTAAGGGCGGGGAGCAGCCCGGGCGCCAGCCAAGCCTTGTTCACCGGCAGGCGGAAGACCTCGATGCCATCCACCTGCTCTCGCGCCTCCCCGGTGATGGCCGAGTCCTCTTCCCGCAGCGTGAAGGCCGCCACCCTGTGCCCTTTTGCCACGAGGGCGCGCCCAAGCACCGCCTCCGGCCACTGCCTGAACTGCCGCGTAACGCCGGTAGTGGTGACGATGGCTACCCGCAACTACAGGTACCTCAACACGACGCGCACGAAGGGCACGCGCAGGGTGGAGAAGCGGTCCTTGTCGTCCTGGTCCATGCCACCCAGCACCCTGAACATCACGTAGAAGATAAGGGCACCCAGTAGTATCATAACCGCGGTAGGCAGCGGAGTGGGCGGGAAGAATACCAGGAACGGCAGCAGGGCCGCACCCATTATCGAAGAGGCAAGGCCCACACGCACGAAGAACTCGCCGGGGAACCTCAGCCCCACCCGCCGCACCGCGTACACCAGGGCCACCGCCCGCGACCCCAGCGCCGCGGTGGAGGCCGCTATCGCCGCGCCCGTAACCCCCATCAGAGGCACCAGCACGAGCACCAGCGGGATGCTGGATAGCGCCACCAGGCGTGCCGTGATGACCGCACGGTAGTCTTCGTGCACCATCAGCACGTTCAGCACGACGCTGATTATCGCCTCGCCAAACAGCCCTATCGTGAGTATGGCGATGCAGGCCACGGCGTCCGGCACTTTCGGCCAGGTGAGCACCGCATCGGAGCCGACTTGCACGAAGAACACCGCCAGCAGGTTGCGGCCGGTGACAATC
>DASVQO010000149.1:0-2027 GCA_036389075.1 Chloroflexia bacterium
CGGGTAGAGGCGCAACACCTCCTTCATCACCTGTTCCAGGTAGGGCAGGCGCTCCAGGTCGGCGGCGGTGGGAGGCTCGCCCTTAAGCTCGCGATCCAGCTCGGCCAGCAGCTTAGAGGTCACTTCGGGGTGCTGGGCGAGCAGGTAGAAGGCCCAGGTGAGGGCGTTGGCGCTCGTCTCGTGCCCGGCCACGAACAGGGTGAGCAGTTGGTCGCGTATCTGCTCGACGCTGAGGCGGTTGCCCTCCTCGTCCCGCGCGGCTACCAGCATCGAGACCACGTCCCCCGTGTCGGTATGCCCCCGCTCATGCTCCGCGATGATGCGGCGCAGCGTGCGGTCGATAAGTTTGAGGGAGCGGCGCACGGTGGCCCCCTGCCCCAGGTTGAACACGTCGAAGGGCAGTTGGGCGAGGCCGATGTTGAGGGGGTTGCTCACCACCTTCACAATTGTGGCGACCGACTCGCCAAGCTCGTGCGCCGAGCCTCCGAGGTCCATGCTGAACAGGGCGCGCCCGGCGATCACCAGCGCCAGGTGGTGCATCTCCTTGCCGATATCGAGCGCCTGGCCGGGCCGCCACCCGGCGAGCATTTCGTCAGTGGAGCGGCGCATAACCTCGGAGTACTGTTCGATGCGCTTGCGGTGGAAGGCGGGCATCACCAGGCGGCGCGCCACCTTGTGCTCGGGGTCGTCTATGAACAGGAGGCCGTGGCCCACGATCCAGCGGGCGCGCACGCGGTTGATAAGCGGCTCCACCAGGAAGTTGGAGGCGTTGTCCACCAGCACGAAGCGGTTGGCATCGGCCCCGTGCAAGGCGGCGCCTTTTATGCCAAGCAGGTCGATGCGGATCACGTCGCCGTAGCGCCGGTAGTTCTCCAGCATGAAGTCGAGGGGGTTGCGCATGAAGGAGACGATATTGCCCAGGAGTGGGAGGGAAGGAGGGCCGGGCGGTATGCGCGTAACCCTGGTAGCAGTTGCCATACGGTGTGTAGTGCCTTTCTGCGGTTAATCTCCTTATTATACGCGAGATAGGGGCAGGAGGAGCTTCGGTCACGGAGCCAGGGCTGGGGCAAAGTCGAATGTAGAGGCAACAAGTGGCCCCTGTCATTCTGAGCGCAGCGAAGAATCTAAGATGCTGCTTATACCCCTACGTCGAACGTCAGCACCATAGGGTGTAATGTTCAACAGCTCTCTGTACCACCTTCTTGAGATTCTTCGCTGCGCTCAGAATGACAGGGGCCACCTCAGTGCTACTCTCTGATTTTATCAAGGCTCCGTGGAGCCAGCAAAGCAAAAAGCCCTGACGTTACTAAGGGGTCAGGGCTTTTTGCTGGAAGGGGTGGGGGCCGCTGTGTTTAGCGGGCATTTGCACCGGCGCGTTGCCCGGCCCGGTGCAGTCCCTGGAGCGACTGCAAGGCTTTCCTCCAGAGGCGGTAGGCGTTCGCGTCCGTCCTGCGCTCGCTGTTGATACCGTTGGCTACTTGCTCTAGCATGTAAAAATTGGTGGACATTGTTTTGTGCTCCTTTATGATTGTGGGGTTCTGTTTGATTTTTTCAAGGACCGCATTGATTTCTATTACCTTTATATCATAGAAATTTAGCTTTGTCAAGGGTTTGCTTAAAATTCCTTGAGCAATATTTGATTTTCTTTATCGCTGCCTTAATTTTGTTTATTGATGTTGGTGCCAGGCAGGAGAATAGGTCCACGGGGACCGAGTTAGCTCCTGGCATGCTGATTGCCTCTGAGTGCGTGATGGCTACCAACATACAAGCTGAAGAGATGGCGCAGGTCGTGGCCGACCCGCGTGAGTCAGCCAAAGCCGCCAACCTGCGCTACGTGAGCGACAGCAGGCCCGGCATCACCCGCCGGAGGTCCGGCAAGGGCTTCACCTACACCGACCCCAAAGGCGAGCGACTCACCGATGCCGGGGAGCTTGCCCGCATCAAGGCGCTCGCGATACCCCCTGCCTGGACCGACGTTTGGATTTCCCCCTACGCTAACGGCCACATCCAGGCTACCGGGCGCGACG
>DASVQO010000150.1:0-11841 GCA_036389075.1 Chloroflexia bacterium
TCCTTCGGAGACTCACCCTCACCTTCCTCAGTCCCCGCAGGGGACTTTGCCCCTTGTCAGCCCGCCAATTCATTGGCAGGGCACCCCCACAGGGCACCCCCACAGGGCACCCCCACAGGGCACCCCCCACTTAGCGCAGGCCCAGCACCTCCCGGTAGACGCCTTCCACGCCCTCGATCATGCGGCGCACGGGGAACTGTTCCCTCACCCGGCGGCGGGCCTGGGCCCCCAACCTGTCTCGCAAGTCGGCGTCACCCAGCAACAGCTTCAGCTTCCCCGCCAGGTCGTCCGCGTCACCGGGCCGGGCCAGCAGTCCCGATACCCCGTCCGGGTTCACCTCGCTGACGCCGGGCAGGTCGCTGCTCACCACAGGGGTGCCGCAGGCGTGCGCTTCAAGCTGCACGATGCCGAAACTTTCGCTCAGGCCCGTGCTTGGGAGCACGAGGGCCGCTACCGAGCTATACAGGACCGGCAATTCGGCGTCCTCCACGCGGCCCCGCCATTCCACACGTGCGTCCACCCCCAACCGGGCCGCCAGCTTCCGCAACTCGCCACCCTCCGGCCCCTCGCCTACAACTACAAGGCGTGTCGTGGGCAGGTGGCGCAAGGCCATCAGCAGTACGTCCAGGCCCTTGTAGTAGGCCAGTCTCCCCACGTACAAGAGTGTATCGCCCGCGCGGCTAACGGCGGCCCGGTCCTGGGAGGCGGCGAAGGCTTCAGCATCGATGCCGTAGGGCACGATCTTTATCTTATGCTGGAACGCAGCCAGGGAGGGGCAGGCTCTCGCGTAGCCGTCGGTGGTGACGATGATAGAGCGCGACCACGAAAGCAGGCGGTGCAGGAGCGCGTCGTGTACCGCCCGCACCGGCCCTGGAATGCCCAGGCTGCCCTGGATCTCGTTGTGGTACGTGACAACCCAGGGCGTTCGGCTCCCCGCAAGTGGAGCAAGACCCAGCAGCGCGGGGAACGGCAGGTGTGCGTGGAAGAGGTCGCAGCTACCGCGCAGCCGCCGAAACGTACGCCCCAGCCCAAGAGGCAAGATGCCCGTCGGCTCGGAGTGCACCACCGCGTGCCGCCCCACCCTGACGACACGCACCCCCGCCTCGATCTCCACCTGCATGCTTCTTCCACGCGCCGGGGCCACTACCGTACAGGTGCGTGGGGGCCGTGCGGCGGCCAGGTCGTGCACGTAGCGCGCTATGCCGCCGGTATCCGGCAGGTAGCTTGAGGTGATATGTGCCACACGCGCCGGGGCAAATGGTTGCTTCATCTTAGCCATCGAAGTTGCAGTTCTAGAAGGGTGCCAGTAACGTCCTGTAGGAGAAGGCCCAGACGGGCTAATCGATTCGCACTTCGGGTAGCGCTGGACCCAAACAGGCGGCAAGCTCTCGCAGGGGGACGAAGTTGAACTCTGCCAGCAGGCGTGTGAAGCGGCGCGTGCTGCCATGCAGGTTGGCGTAGTGCAGCCAGGCCGAATGACCGCTTGCGGCACCACGCGGTTGGGCGGGGTCAAGCTCCCACGGGTGCAGGTATGCGACGAACGGCTGGCCCGCCCGGTTCAGGCGGCGTAGCCCCGCGAAGATGTACGCTTCCGGCAGGATGCGCTGGTAAGCCCCTCCGCCCACCGGGAGGCGTAGCAGGCCGAAATTCCAGGTGGGTAAAGGGAACTCGAGGAGGCTGCCACCCGGCCTGACAATGCGGCAGAAGCGGTGCGGGCCGTTGGGCCAGCCGTAACGCCGCCTGCGCACCGGGAAAATGCTCGAATCGTACTGGAGGCCAAGCTCTATCAGCACGTCGAGTGCCCACTTCGAGCGCGGGGTTATGGAGAAGAAAGCCCCCCTGTGGCCCGCGACCCGCTCGCCGCCCGCGTCCTCGATGACGCATATGGAACGCTTCAACTCCTCCCGGAACTGAGCGGGCGTCTGGTTGTAGACGAGCGTGTGGGAGTAGCCGTGGGTGCCCAACTCATGGCCGACGGCCTGTATGGCGCGCACGAGGTGGGGGTAGCGTTCGGCGTTGTAGCCGAGCACAAAGAAGGTGGCCTTGAGGTTCCGATCGTCAAGCAGGTGGAGAGTGCGCTCCAGGCTGGCCGCCAGCCGGTGCTCGAAGCGGTGCCAGGTGGACGGCGCGATCTCGTTGAAGCCCTGGAACCAGTCTTCCACGTCTACCGACAAGCCGTTGATCAAGTTGCCTCCCGGTGCTATTGCTCTCAATTGCCGCTCAAGCTTCTACACAGTAACGATTAGCCCTGGCGCTAGTTGCACCAGACCCGCAACGTGCTGACTGGAAGTTATACCCAAAACTAGACTGTAGGATAGCTGTACGCAAGCCCCTTCTTTGTCATTTCGAGCGCAGTGAGAAATCTCGACCTCCACCCCGATGTGGCTTCTTCCTGGTGAGACCTTGTTAAAACGCGTCCCAAAAACAGGCACGAAGCAGGATACCTATACAACCCAGTTTCAAGAACCAACCACCTTGCGGAAGGGTCCAGCCAGGCGAAGAACGCTCGGCGTGCTATTGCCCCGCTGGGTCTTTCCGACGCTGAAGACCTTACTTCGCCTCAGAGCTTCCACTGCTTCCATCTTCGTCGGTGATACCTATAACCAACGCCCAGGTGTTGATCACTACCCACACCATCGTAACAGCGCTGAAAGTCGCCAGGATATAGAACCCCGCTTCCTGCCCAGCTAACACCAGAGCACCCCCCGCCGCCCCGAACAGGCACAGCGCCACAGCTAGTGTGGTCCTTATCTGGTAAGGCAGCAAGAGCGTCAGCCCCTGGGGCAGTTTTGCCACGGCCTCTCGGGTCCGCAGGAAATTCCAGGTCAAGAATGCACCTTCCGCACCGATAACCACCAGCTCCTCCAGCCCTAACCATGCACTCGTCTGCCTGGGGAAGAGCACCAGACTCGACACAATAAAAATCACCATCATCGATGAAAGACTGCTTCCGGCGCGGTAGCGGTACGGCGGGTGGGCGCGAATCCCCTTCAGATGCAGCGACAGCGCCACGAACACAAGCCCCGCCAGCCCGGCGGCGGTCCCCGCTGCCATACCGAAAAACACTCGCCAATCGGCGATTATCTGCGCGTCTATCTCTGTCCCTCCGAGCATCTTGAACGCCCTCCAATAACAGCTCTTCCCTGACGCACTAACCCAGGTAGCTTCCGGCCCGCTCTCGAAGACACAAACCAACGGCTCCTGCTGTAGCAGACGAGCAAGTTACAGCAAATACGTGCACACTCGTGCACGTATTTGCTGGGAGGACCGGGTCTAGTGACACGGTCTCAGGTTGGAGAGGCTCTGAGAACTTACAGGTTGCCTCTGAGTTCCTGTTCGCGCTCGATAGCCTCGAAGAGCGCCTTGAAGTTACCCTTGCCGAAGCCGCGGGAGCCGTGGCGCTCGATGATCTCGAAGAAGACGGTGGGGCGGTCCTGTACGTTCTTGGTGAAGATTTGCAGCAGGTAGCCCTCGTCATCGCGGTCGATGAGGATGCCGAGTTCTTCCAGTTGGGCCAGGTCTTCCTTGATCTGGCCTACGCGCTGAGGGGCTTCCACGTAGTAGGAGTGGGGCACGCGCAGGAATTCCACGCCGTTATTGCGTAGCGCCGTCACCGTACCGATGATGTCGCCGGTGATGAGGGCGATGTGCTGCACGCCGGGGCTGCGGTAGTAGTCGAGGTACTCCTCTATTTGCGACTTCTTTTTGCCCGCGGCGGGTTCGTTGATGGGGAACTTGACGCGCCCGGTGCCGTCCTGCATCACCTTGGACATGAGGGCAGAGTACTCGGTGGAGATGTCCTTGTCGTCAAAGGAGATAAGCTGGGAGAAGCCCATGATACGGGCGTAATACTCCACCCAGTAGTTCATCTTGCCAAGCTCGACGTTGATTACCTGGTGGTCCACTGCGGCCACGCCCGTGGGGGTGCCGGGGATGTCGCGCTTGTGGTAGCCCGGGGCGAAGGTGCCCGCGTAGTCGTCGCGGTTGATGAAAGTGTGGAGGGTGTCACCGGCGGCGGCGATAGCGGCCTTGCGGATGCGGCCCTTCTCGCTCTCCACCCAGTGCGGCTCGGTCACGCCCGTGGCGCCTCGCGCCACGGCGGTGCTGTAGGCGTAGTCCACGTCGGGCACGCGCAGGGCGATGTCCTTCACACCGTCGCCGTGCAGGTTGACGTGGGCGGCGATCTCGCCCTCCGGCTGGAGGGGTGCGGTCAGCACGAAGCGTATCTTGTTCTGTTCCATCACGTAGGAGGCGCGGTCGCGCACCTTCGTCTCCGGCCCCGCGTAAGCCACGACGTTGAAGCCGAAGGCGGTGCGGTAATAGTGGGCGGCTTGCTTGGCGTTGCCCACGTAGAACTCTATGTAATCGATGCCCTGGATGGGGAAGGAGTCTTCAGCGTCGGCGCGGCGCTCGCGGGCGGAAGGGCGGCGTTGGGTGGCGAGTGGGGTGCCGGTGATGCCGTTACCGTTGCCATTCTCGTCGCCGTGGGTGTCCTGGGTGGCTGCGTACTCGGGCGAGTCTGTAGATATTTCTGCCTCGCCGGTCTCATCAGGTGTCATGTGGGGGCCTCCTTGACTGTGCGCATCTTTGCGCGTGATATCCACATAAAGCAATTGTTAGCATAGCAGAGGGGTTGTGGGGTGTCAAGAACTCTCTACTGCATTATACCGGGCGCGCATGGCCCCGTTCGGACCGGAACCTTGGTCAATAAGACTACACAACCGCCGACCCACTCGTGCGTTCGATTCTTTGTGAGCAGGTGGCACTAAACGAATGAAAGGCGTATCTATGAGAAATGCGGGCAGAAGCAGGTCTCTTATTTTCAGCGCCATAGCTCTGGCGGTACTCTCGGCGCTGGCTTACCTCTGGTTGGGCGGGCTTAGTATCTTGGCGGACTCACCCACCCTCGCAGACCAGCAGGAAACCGGTTTCCACTACCGGATTGGAGCACCGGATTCGCTGACCGTTCGGATCGATGTAGACTACGACACCAAGACAGCGGACGGTGTGCTGGGCTACCAGAAGGCTGTAGCGGCTCGTTCCGCCCACTACGCAGAGGCCAATACCGGCAGGCTCATCGAGGTAGACGTCACTTTCAACAAGCCCCTGCCGATGGAGCAGTTCAATTCGTTCGTTGAAAAGTACGGCCTACAGCCCAGGGACTTCGTTATCCGCAGCATCGAGCCGGACGGGCAGCGTTCGACGATCAGTGGCGCTCTCACCACAGGCGAGGGCATATCGCAGGAGACCATCGAGAGGATGCTGCTGGCTAACGGAGGCACAGTACGCGGCGTGGTCAGTTTTCGCGCTATGCTCCTGGGAGCGACCTATCCGCAGCTCTCGGCAGACGGCAACGTCTTCCTGGTCGATGCCCTGGAGGCCGAGTTGAAGGACAAGGCGTCTACCCTGCGCCCCAACCAGGACCGGGCCGCCATCGAATACACGCCCCGCAGTCTGTACTGGTCCCTGGAAGACCTGGGGCTGGTACAGAAGTAATCTGAGCAGGTTAGCCGGGGAATAGAGATGGGCGCATGTGCTTCGACCACATGCGCCCATCTCTATTTCAGTACACGAAGAGCCGTTCTATTGGGCCTACTCGCTGCCGGTCTCGTGGTGGGGGGCAGCGACCGGCTTCGACTCTGAAGAGCCTTTTTGCCGCAGGAAGATGGACAGGACGATGAGGGCGCCTATGGACATGAACTCGCTCTGCCAGTTCTGGAACGACTCGAACCACATCCGGGGCGTCAGCAAGTAGCCGAGCGTGGACACGCCCTCCCCGCCGTGCTCCATCTGCTCCTGGCTGTATTCAATCGCCCCGCCCACGGCATGCAGGGCTAGCGATATGAAGAAGAGCGCGAACAGCACGATGCTCAACGAGTTCTCGTAGACCTTGAGCACGAAGCCGCCCTGTCGCACCGGCCACGGCGCGTCCTTGCGGTTTCGCTCTTTAGGGTCGCGCGGGTCGGCGTCTACCGGCTCCTCGCCTTCCAGCTTCTTGGACTCCGGGGAGCCTTTCTGCTTGAGCAAGGCGGTCAGCACGACGAACACGCCCATTTGCAGGAACTCGCTCTCCCAGTTCTCGAACACGGCCTCTATGAAGTGGCCGCTGCCCAGGTACTCGCCGAAGCCTATCGCCTGCTGGCCGTGCTGCTCCTGGTCGTCGTTGTTCTGGATGTAGCCCGTGATTGCCTGGCCCACTATGGAGAACAGGAATAGCCCGAACATTGCGATAGCAAGGCCATGCTCGCGAAACAACTTGCTCATGTGCCCTCCGTCCCCCCGACATTGGATCAACTCTGCGACGAGTATATACCTCGACTCGCCCAAACTCAATCTTGAGCACAATTGGTGGAAACTCACCGAAGAGACGGAACCGCCAAGCATGCCCTGAGCGCAGCCGAAGGGACGCCAAGACCGCCAAGACCGCGCCAAGAAGATAAAAGTTATTCACTGCACAGATTGGGATGGGTTGGATAGGGAAACTGGCAACCTTTTACTGCACTGTGCTACCCCTACTCAGAACACTCTCCATCCCTCTCTGCGTAACCTCTGCGCCCTCTGCGTCTCTGCGGTGAACCGTTCTTATTCCTCTTGGCGTGGTCCTTGGCGTCTTGGCGGTTCCGTCTCGCCAGGTCCGGTTGCCAAGCCTGGGGCCGCAACGTACAATACCCTATACATCACAAGGAGGGTATCATGGCCCCTGGTTCCTACAGCGAGGTAGTGGCCGCGAAACGGCAGAGCTACACGGACGAACTTGTCGAATTCCTCAGCATCCCCTCGGTCAGCACGCTATCCGAGCACAAAGGCGACATGCAGCGCGCCGCCCAGTGGGTGGCCGGCGACCTCAAGCGTGCGGGTATGGAGAACGTGCGCGTAATACCCACGCACGGGCCATTGGGCCACCCGCTCGTCTACGCTGACTGGCTGCACGCGGACGGCCAACCCACCCTCATGGTCTACGGGCACTACGACGTGCAGCCGCCCGACCCGCTGGATGAGTGGCGCACGCCCCCCTTCGAGCCGACCATACGCGACGGCAGCGTCTACGCCAGGGGGTCGGCGGACGACAAGGGTCAGCTTTACGTGCACCTCAAGGCGGTCGAGCTGCTCATGCGGCAGCACAACGGCTCGCTGCCGGTCAACGTGCGCTTCCTCATCGAAGGCGAGGAAGAAGTGGGCGGTGAGGGGATAGAGCACTACGTCAAGGAGCACCCCGGCGAGCTTGCGTGCGACGCGGTGCTCATCAGCGACAGCCACATGTTCGCCGAGGGCCTGCCCGCTATAGACGTGGGCCTGCGCGGCATGGTCTACACGGAGCTAACGGTGCGCGGGGCGCGCCAGGACCTGCACTCCGGCCTGTATGGAGGCGCGGTACCCAATGCCATCAACACGCTGTGCCACATCGTAGCCAAGCTGAAGGACGAGCAGGGCCGTATACAGGTGCCGGGCTACTACGACGACGTGCGCCCCCTCACGGAGGAGGAGCGGGCCGAGTTCGCCGGCCTGCCGTTCGACCCGGAGGAGTGGCGCGAGAAAGAGGTGGGGTCGCCGGGACTTACGGGCGAGCCTGGCTTCTCGGCGCTAGAGCAGGTAGGCGCGCGGCCCACCCTGGACGCTAACGGCATCATCGGCGGCTTCACGGGGGAGGGGGCCAAGACGGTCATCCCGGCCGTGGCCCGCTGCAAGATCAGCATGCGCCTGGTGTCCGACCAAGACCCCAACAAGATATGGGCGTCGTTCAAGCGGTACGTCGAGGAGATTTGCCCGCCTTATGCCTCGGTGGAGGTGAACCTGATACACACCGCCGAGCCGGTGCTGCTCGACACCGACTCGCCCTACATGCGGGCGGCCCAGGAGGCGCTCAGCGAGGTGTTCGGCAGGAAGGCGGTCTACCTGCGGAGTGGCGGCTCTATTCCAATCGTGTCGCTGTTCGGTAAAGTGCTGAACGCCCCCTCCATCCTCATGGGCTTCGGCCTCCCCGACGACAACCTGCACGCCCCCAACGAAAAGATGAGCCTCGATAACGTCTTCAAGGGCATCGAAGCCTCCATGCGGTATATGGAGATGCTGAAGCGGTAGGCGCTAGGTGAGTGGACTCATCTAAACGCCAAGACACCAAGACGCCAAGAACCACGCCAAGATTATAAAGGTTTAGAGGGTACAAAGGGGACCAGGGTACATGATGCTGTACCCTGGTCCTTCTGCTTAGAACCCCATGCTTAAACTTGGCGTGGTCCTTGGCGTCTTGGCGTCTTGGCGTCTTGGCGTCTCGTATTATACCGGGGGTAAAGGCGGAACGAGGCGGTCCACAAGCCAGGCTGTGAAGAAGATTATAGCTATTAACGCGGCGTACAGCCCGACTTTGCCGGGAGTTGTTTCCAGGGCGCGAGCAATTGCGCCTTGTGGACGCAGAAGAACGATTGCAAGGAGTGCCAGGGCGGTAAGAACGGCGGCCATGTACGGGATGCCGCCCGAGCGTTCGATAGGGGTATAGGTCACGAAGGAGAATAACCTCATACCGAGTTGCATTGCCGCGAGGGCAATCAGGAACGTTGTGATAGATAGCAAGCCCCTCGCCGTAAGCTTATCTTTGTAGGCGGCTAGAGACCTCCAATTGTAGTACAGGGCGAACAGAAACAGTAACACGAGCCATGAGAATAGCCACGGAGCAACACCGGCATCGCCCAGGAGCATAATGGCCCCTACTATGCCCAGTGCAGTCCCGGCCAGCAGGACCATCACTTCCGTCGCGGGTACCTTCGCTAGCTGTGCCTGGTTATCATTCACATGGGCCTCCTGGTATGTGCCCCGCCGAACGAGCAGGCGCGTCCGGTTACAGGCCGGTGGGCGACAGGACTTCGCTCAATATACGCACCGCATACACAGCCGTTTCGCGATGACCGGCACTGATGTCGCGTTCCACCAGAGTCGCCGTCTCTTTGTACAGGGCCAGCACAGCCAGTGCCCTCGACCGGGCCGGTATGCTTTGTGGGTGGCCCTGCCCCTGCGTGATACCGGCGGCGATGTTGTGGTAACGGGTCCAGGCAGACTCCGGCCCGGCCGACTCCTGCACCTGGCGGTAGTAAGTCCTGTCGCTCTTGACCATCACGCCGCGCTGCACCGCAACCAAGTCGGTCAGGTTCGAGAGCAGGTTAGCGGTAGAAAGGGAGAGGGCCAGGTCGTCGTCAATTGACAGGTCGCCCAGCAGCTTGTGCACCGCCTCCGCGGAGCCTGCCAGGGACGCGCCCGCGTAGTCGTTGGCAGCCTGCTGCAAAGGTCCCCAGGCGAACGCCTCAATCTCCCGTAGCAGCCCGGCGAGGGAGCCGTCCCTGTCCAGCAACACCCTGGCACCCTTGAAGCCGTTCACCACCCAGATGGCCCGGTTTGGCAGCTTCATATCGGACGTCACGCCCGCCACGGTCTTGTAGGAGATGCTCACCAGGTAGCCATCGCGGTAAAAGAGCTGCTTCTTGCGTGGCTGGGCACCCTCGCGCAAGAACGGGGCGAAATCTACGTCGCTGAACCTGTTGGCATCGCCCCTGGCGTAGCTGCCGCCCAGGACGATACCGGCGGTCTCCTCGTCCGATAGCTCTGCGGTGATACTCTCGATGAGGGGTGGGGGCAGGGAGTGATAGTCCAAGTGGGACCTGCTATGCCTGCGATTTCAGGCCGATGCTGTAAACGGGCGGCAACTGCCACACCCGCTCGGCGTACTGCCCGCCGCTATACTGCGCCGCCGACGCCACCCACCTGGCGTAGTCGCGCACCGCGCCCGGCAGGGCCTCGCTGCTGCCGAACAGCACGTCAAGTTGGGACTTGTACTTGGTGATAGCGGCGATCTTTATGCCTATTAGCTCCGAGATAGGGGTGAGCAGAGGCCGGGCGGGCATGCCAAGCTCTTGCAAGCGGCGGTCCAGGGCTCCGGATTTAGCCGCGTAAGGGTAGTCCTCATAGTAGAGCACGCCAAAGCGGGGGCCTAGCCGCCGCGCCGCCTTGAACACCAGTTGGTGGTCTACGTGGTGGCCGACACCCAGGGGGGCGAACACCCTCACGCGCCCGCGCTCGCCGCCATGCTCCCTCGCCACCCTGCGTATCTCATCGGCGATACGCGGGACCAGGGTGCGGCCCTCCTCTCCCTTTACGTTGCCAAACAGATCGTCGTCGGAGTTATAGAGCGACTCCCCGGCGTGGCCGCGCCGGTACGGAGCATCGGGCACGTCTAGCCATACGGGCTGGAGGCCGAGCAGGCGCATAGCGGTGCGTTCTTCTTCGCGCCGCACCTCGTTGATGCTCAGCCCTCCCCTGCCGCCCGCGCTCTGCCACTGTTCGTGCTGCCAACCGGCGTAGTCCGAGAGGCCGGCACCCTCCGGCTCGGGCGCGGCGCACACCACCAGCCCCACGCACCGCGCCCCCAGCCTCGCCAGGCGCGCGGCCGTCCCTCCGCACGATAGGGCGATGTCGTCGAAGTGTGGCGAGAGGAAGATGGCGAGAGATGAGGGCATAGGGGGAGTTATGAGTGCTGGCTGATGAGTTCGCTTTGGAGGGTTGCGCTGGGACGTAGATGTAGCTGCCGTCCTTTATACCACCACAGCGCCTTTTGCCCCAAGCTAGGGCTTACTCTTCGTTACGCCGATAATACCCAAGCCGTGACTGTTACCTGCTAAACTCCATCTCAAGCTGATAGGTTGGAATACCAGCGGGTAAGCCCCTTCCTTGTCATTTGGAGCGCAGCGAGAAATCTCGTCCTCCAGCACCCAAACAACCCCTTTCCCACTGCAACAGAGTCCCATGAGAAAAGAGCCACTTCCCGGTGTAGGACGAGATTTCTCGCTGCGCTCGAAATGACAGGGGCGGTCTTACGTTCTTATATTCAACAATCTCGTTTCGGAGATAGCTTCTGACCACTGACTACTGACTACTGACCACTGACTACTGACCACTGACCACTAACAACCCGCATGTTATACTACCCGCATGAACAGCAACCTACGGGAACAGCTAAGGGGATTGGTGGTGTTCGCGCCCGAGGTAGGCGAGGCGTTGCGGCAAGGCCGGGCGGTGGTAGCGCTGGAATCTACTGTGATAGCTCACGGATTGCCACACCCTACGAACCTGGAAGTGGCGGCAGGCATGGAGCGCATCGTGCGGGAGGGCGGGGCAGTGCCCGCCACCATCGCCATCCTCGATGGCAGGGTGCACTACGGCCTGGATGGCGCGGAGTTGGAGAGGGTGGGCACAGCAGGCGACATCCATAAGGCCAGCCTGCGCGACCTGCCCCTCTTGCTCGCCGGTAAGGCGAGCGGGGCCACCACCGTTTCGGCCACCGCCCACCTGGCGGCCCTCGCGGGCATCAAGGTCTTCGCCACCGGGGGTATAGGCGGGGTGCACCGCAACTGGGAAAGCACCCTCGACATCTCCGCCGACCTGCCCGCCCTCGCCTCCACTCCCATCGTCACGGTGTGCGCCGGGGCCAAGTCGGTGCTCGACCTGCCCGCCACGCTTGAGTGGCTGGAGACCCACGGCGTGCCCGTGCTCGGCTACCGCACCGACACCTTCCCCGCCTTCTACACCCGCGCCACCAACCCGCCCCTCCCGGTGGACCGCTCGGTGGAGACGGCGGAGGAAGTAGCCGCCATATTCAACATGCGGCAGCACCTCAACCTGCCGGGGGGCGTGCTCCTATGTCAGCCCCTAGCCGGAGCAGATGCACTGGACAACCATGAGATAGAGGACGCGATCGAGCGCGCCCTGCGAGACGCCCGCTCCCAGGGCATCACGGGTCGCGAGGTGACCCCCTTCCTCCTGGGCAATCTCGCCCGCACCACCTCTGGCCGCTCCCTC
>DASVQO010000151.1:0-19455 GCA_036389075.1 Chloroflexia bacterium
CTGCCATATCTCCTCCGTAAAACGAGTACCGAGTGCCGAGTGCCGAGTGCCGAGCAATAGGTGACGCCGTACGTGACGCCCTGTGGCTAAAGCTACGGGCTGGGAAGTAGCGAAGTCCCCTGCGGGGACTGAGGAGCATGGGGTAGTCTCCGAAGGAGACTTTGCTCCTTGTAAGCCCGCCACTTTAGTGGCAGGGCGCACCCACAGGGCTATCGCAGAGTGTCATGCAGGGTACCCTCGGAACGGTCTAACCACACCTCAGTCCTCAGTCCTCATCACTCCCCAGCGGTATTATGAACCAGAATATACTCCCACCCCCAGGATTGGGCGTCATGCCTATTTCGCCACCGTGGGCGTGCACGATTTCCTTGCTGATGTGCAGTCCCAATCCCAGGCCGCGCTCCCGCCTTGCCGTCTTGATTGAGCCACCATTGGCGGGCGCGTTGTGGCCGTTGGGTTTGCGGTCCTGGTAGTAGCGAGTGAACAGGTGGGGGCGCATTTCGTCGGGCACGCCGGGGCCGTTATCCGCCACCTCCACGCGGGCATGGCCGTCGCGCTGCTCCACGCGCACCAGCACAAGCGTGCCAGGCGGGCTGTAGCGCAGGGCGTTCCCCACGAGGTTCGTAAGCACCTGCTCTACTCTCGTCGCGTCTACCTTGCCTATTATACCGTCAGGCGCAACTAACTCAAGCCTGTGCTCGCCCTGGTCGGTTGTCTCCGCCGCCGAAACGACCGACCGCACCACATCCACCAGGTTGACTTCTTCCTTGTCCAGCACCAACCTGCCGAGGGAGATGCGCGAAGCGTCAAGCAGCAGCTCTACCAGCGCGTTCAACCTCCGCGAGAGCTTGGTCATCTCCTCCAGGTAGCGGGCGAAAGTGGGTGGCACCTCGGCGCGCGATGCCTGCCGGTTTTGAAGCTGAATGTAGCCGTGGAGCGCCGAGAGGGGGTTGCGTAGCTCGTGGGCTGCGGTGGCGATGAACTCGTCCTTGCGAGCGTCCAGGTCGCGCATCCGGGTGACATCTTGCAACACCACGGCAGCCGCGTTTATGTCGCCCTGCTCATCGCGCAACGGCACGGCGCTGACCAGGAGCGAGCGCGTGCCCAGGCCCGGCAACTCGACCAGCATCTCGAGCTCGCGGGTAGGCTCTCCGTGAGTGAGGGCGCGCACGCTGGGGAACTCTTCGTGGCTGAAAGGGGTGCCGTCCGGGCGAGTGAAGTGGTAGTGAGCGGCCCTCTCCGCCAGGCGCAGGTTGTTCCACTCGGCGGTGGGGAAGAGGTGTTCGGCGGCGTGGTTCTGTAGCACTATGTTGCCGTTGGGCGGGACGAGAAGGCGCACGGGCACGGGTAGGCTCTCGATGATAGCCTGGAGGCGAGCGCTCCCGGCTTCGGCGGCCTGGGTGGCCTGGCGCTGCAAGGCGGTTTCTCGCCTGGACACGACAGCCGCCAGGATGGCGCTGACGAGGGCCAGCACCCCGACGCCAATCAGCAGGTAAAGCTCGTTGCGGCGTATGCGGGTGAGGTCGCTGCTGTACTGGCTCAGACGCTCGGCCAGCAGGTCGTTGAGCCTGGTGTTGCGCTCTCGGAAGTCGTTGAACAGGTCGTTTCCCCGCCCGCTTCTGACCATGTCAATGGCTTCCTGCGTGCGCCCGGCTCGTACAAGGTCAACCGTTACCTGGGCGAACTGCTCGCGCCAGGTGGTAGAGGCGGCTTGCATATCGGCGACGCGGGCCGCCACCGTCTGCGGCTCGCGCTCGCTGCGGGCGTCGAGCCCAGCACCTTCGCGGGCCAGTATCTCCCAAAGCCCCGGCAGTTGCTCCTGGGCCCGGCGGTAGGGTTCCAGGAAACGCTCGTCGCCGGTGATGATGTACCCCCGGTCGGCGGACTGCATATCGACATGCAGCCCGTACAGGTTGCGCTCGGCCAGCAGCAGGTCGTTGGTGTTCTGGATGTCTCGCTGGGCGTCCTGCCCCACCAGTTCGGTAACCACGCCCACCCCTGCCAGCACGAATACGAGCACAATAACCACGCCTATGAGCAAAGGGGCCAGGCGGTTATTGTCTCGGTCCTGCTTTGTCGTCAAACGGGCGAACATAGGGTCTTCCCAGACATGCTAAGAGAAGGCTTCCACTTAGTACGGTGGCGGCCTGTCCTTACTATAAGGCGTGGTGACGGGGCTGTCAATGGTACCACTGAGGGTAAAGTGCCTGCGCCGGTGGACGTGCAACGGGCATGGCGTGTGGATTATCGCACGGTGGGCAGTCTCATACTGCTATACTCGGGCCGATACAGGCAAAGGGTAGCACTACGGCCCGGTGTGGCGCGTAGAGCGCCTTCGGATAGAACGAGATCAAAGGAAAGGGCAATGCAGATTCCCCGGGTGGGATTCAACAAGCGATTGAATATGACCGAGGCCGCCAGGAGAGCCTGGGGCCGTGTATCGGGCGCGCGGTCGCGGCTTCAGCGCAGGCGCTTGGTCGGCCTTGCCCTGGCAAGCGGGCCGCTGACCACGCAACTGGTTGCCGCCGCGCTCGACTCGCCCGACCGCTTCCAGATCTCGGGTCTACAACCCGTGGACCGCCCGCGCAACTTCTCGCTGCCCTGGGAGCGGCGCGTCCCGGACGAAGAGAGACCGCAGCGCACCGGCAGGCCGTTGAACTTGCTCGACTGGTTGTTGCTGGCCTGCGAGGCGCTGGGGGCGCTGGTCGTCGCGTGGCTGGCTTTCCAGTACATCTACACGACCTACATTGACACCGCACCTCGCAGGCTCACGCCCCCACCTACAAGGCCAAACCCCTCCGGCGGGAACGGCGCGGTGCCGAGCGCGACACGGACAGTCGCAGTGACGGCAAGCCCGACGGCGAGGCCGACCGCGACCTTTGTGACCGAGGTGCTGCCGCCACTGCTGGGTGGCGACGACACGACGGCAACGCCGGGCGCGGGTGACACCCCACAGCCGAAACCCACCGCGACACCCAATGTGGCCCTCGAAGCGCTGCTCCCAAGCCGCCTCCGCATCCCCGCTATGTTTCTTGACAGCCCGGTGCACGAGGTAACGGTGAACATGGGGGAGTGGGAGGTGTCGCCGATGGACGTGGGGCACCACGAGGGCACCGGCAACCCCGGAGAACCGGGCAACGTGGTGCTTGCCGGGCACCGTGACATCAACTCGGCGCTGTTCCGGGACCTCGATAGGCTCCAGCCGGGGGACGAGGTATATGTGAGCAACAGCCTCGGAGAGTACCGCTACATAGTTGAGGAGAGCCTGGTAGTCAGCCCGAATTACGTGCAGGTGATGGACCCCACCGAGGACGAGCGAGTTACGCTTATTACCTGCACACCCATCGGCCTGGCGACTCAGAGGCTGGTCGTGATAGCCAAGTTAGCGGATGGAAGCGTCGCGCGGGCACCCTAGGCAGGTCCAGATGGCGCAGGTTTAGCCAATAAAGTCATTTGCCAAGAGACACAGGGAGATGAGATAGAGATGAAGAATTACTTAGATGTGTTGAGTTCAGAGCGAAAGAACCTGAGGACGGTTGTGTACCTGCTACTGGCCGCCCTGACCTTGGGGTTGGGGTTGACTTTTGCGTCCACCGCCCACGGTGCGCCCCTTCAGCAGACGGAGGGTAGGATTAGCGGCACCGTCACGCTGGGGAGCGCGGGGGCCGAAGGCGTCACGGTGGAGTTGCGCCAGCACGCCAACAGCGGGGCCGAGAGCCTGCTTGCCACCACCACCACCGACGGCGCGGGGCACTACGCATTCGCCAACCAGCCGAGCGCACCCGGTGATGCCTTCTACTACATCGAGTTCAAGGGTGGCGCGGGCACGCTCGCGAACTGGCGCACCTTCCCGATCATCTATCTCAACGGCACCGACTTTACCGTGCCCACGGTCGATCTCTCCGATGTCGTGCTGGTGGAGCCCGCAGTGGGGGCCACTGTAGGCCCGGGCAGCAAGCTCAAGTGGAACGCACGGCGGGCGGGCGAGACGTACCGGGTGTACATCTACGCGGCGGGGCAGGGCGACAAGCCGGTGGTGGACAGCGGCAAGCTAGGCGGCAGCGCAGAGTATATGCTGGGCGACGGCGGCCTTGCCGAGGGGCAATACGAAGCTATCGTGCAGGTGCGCGACGCGGTGATTGGCTACGGCAACAGCCGGGCGCGCTTCCAGTTCACGTTCGGCAAGGCCGCCGTCGCCCTGCCTACACCCCAATTGGAACAGGGGGGCGCGGCTTCCACAGAGCCTACTCCCGAGCAGCAGATAACCCTGCCGACAGCCCAGCCCACCTCGCCGGAGGGCGGTGAAGCCGAGGCGGCCGACAACAGCCAGCAAGCACAACCCACGGCGGCGACTCCGGCCCAGGCCCAGCCTACCGCAGCCGTTGAGCCAGCGGCAAAGCCCGACGTCAAGCTGCGGCTTTCTGCCGACAAGACCACCGTTGACCAGGGGCAGTCGATGGTGTACGTAATCGAGGTGCGCAACGCGGGCGATGCTGTCGCTACCGACGTGGTAGTGACCGACAAGCTCCCGGCGGGAGTCACGGTGGACGCGGCGCAGATGCGTAGCACTCACGGGTCGGTGGCGGTGACGGACAACACGGTGACGGCGCAAGTGGGGGAACTAGCCCCTAACGGCACGGCGCAGGTAGAAATCCCCGTGCTGGTGGGGCCGGAAGCAGCTAGCGCCCTCAGCAACCAGGCCAGCGCGGTGTACAAGCAGAGCAGCCAGGCCGTGCAGTCGAACGCCTACATCGCGCAGGTAGCCGAGCCGCTGAGCGCCAGCCAGCCCGGCCCTACCGAGCAGGCCCAGCCCACTGCCACCCAGGCGACGCAAAGCCCGGCACAACAGCCGGAGTCCTCCGCCACCACGCCGCCCCAGCCTGAGAGCACCCCTGTCGCCGCGTCCAACGAGGGCGCGTCTGATACTGGGAGCTCATCGGGACAGGCAGCCGCCACGACGCCCAGCGCGCCCACTCCCAGGCCCACGCAGGCCAGGCCCGCTGCCGCGATACCGCAGACCGGAGGCTCGTTCCCGCTGGTGCTTGCCGTGCTGTTCCTGCTGATGGCATTACTTGCCAGGTACCTGAGGGGCAGCAGGACCAGGAAGCTGTAAGAAAGCTGTAGATGCAGGCGCGAATCTTGCACCGTAGAGTGATATAATAGCGCGGGGCGATACGCCCCCTTGCGCTCGAACGACTTAGACATTGGCGACTCGCCTGGGGGTCTAATGGACTACGATCTGACGGAATTGATCCGCGACATACCCAACTTCCCGGTGCAGGGCATCCTGTTCCGCGATATTACTACCTTGCTCAAGGTAGGCCCGGCGTTCCAGCAGGTGATCGACCAGTTCTGCGAAAAGCTGGCCCCCCTGAACGCCACAAAGGTGGTGGCGATTGAAAGTCGGGGCTTCATATTCGGTGCGCCCATTGCCTACAGGCTGGGGGTGGGCTTTGTGCCGGTGCGCAAGCTGGGTAAGCTGCCCGCCGAGACGGTGACAGCCGCGTACGAGCTTGAGTACGGCGCGAACACCGTGGAGATGCACAGCGACGCAATCGAGCAGGGCGAGCGCGTGATCGTAGTGGACGACCTGCTGGCGACCGGCGGCACCACCCGCGCCACGATTGAGCTTGTGGAGCGGCTCGGCGGCGACGTGGTGGCCCTTGCCTTCCTCATCGAGCTAACCGAGCTCGGGGCGCGCCAGTACCTGGAAGACTATAACATTATCACCCTGATACGCTTCTGATTCTCGCGGTCCAACAGCCGAACGGGCTGGCCGGAGCCGGCGGACTCCATAGGGCTGTTAGCTACGCTAGACGGTGGAACGCCTTGTCAGGGTAAAGGGAGAGGGAGGTCCTATCCGGGCCTCCCTCTTGTCCGCACACCTCGCTCCGGGGAAGAAGGGCCTGTTCTGCCCGGCACAAGGTCCGCTTTTTGAGCAAAGGTGTCAAACTCAAGTTGGTCCTTAGGTAGGGGCGCACGGATGATTGACAATCCAACCAATTGGGCGGGCAACTACACTTACCGTGCCGCTGGACTGCACTACCCCGAGACTATCGAGCAGGTGCAGGCGCTGGTGAGTCGCACGAGCAAGCTGAGGGCGCTCGGATCGCGCCACTCGTTCAATCACATCGCTGACTCACCCGGCGATCTCATCTCGCTGGACCGCCTTGAGCCTGTGTTTGCGCTGGACCGCGAACGCAACACGGTGACGGTCGATGCCGGTGCCAGGTACGGCCAATTCTGCGAACAGCTTCATCGTGAGGGCTATGCGCTGCGCAACATGGCCTCGTTGCCGCATATCTCTGTCGCGGGAGCCTGTGCGACGGCTACCCACGGCTCGGGCGACCGCAACGGCAACCTGGCTACGGCTGTAGCGGCGATGGAACTTGTCACAGCCGACGGCACGGTGGTCGTGCTTTCTCGCAACCAGGAGGGCGAACGGGGCAGCCAATTCGCGGGCGCGGTGGTTGGGCTGGGTGGGCTCGGGGTGGTTACGAGGCTTACCCTCGACGTTGTTCCGGCGTTCGATATGCGGCAGGACGTGTACGAGGGCCTGCCTTTCGCGCAACTGGAAGCCCACTTCGATGAGATCACATCCAGCGCGTACAGCGTCAGTCTGCTCCTGGATTGGCGAGATGAGCGTGTGAACCAGGTCTGGTTGAAGCGGCCGGTGACGGACGGCGCTACGTTCGAGTTGCCGGCGGAGTTTTACGGGGCCGCACCCGCGCCAACCCACCGGCACCCAATTCCCGGCTTCTCAGCAGAACCTTGCACCGAGCAGATGGGCATCCGTGGGGCCTGGTACGCACGCCTGCCCCATTTCAAGATGGGCTTCACGCCCAGCAGTGGCGAAGAGTTGCAGGCCGAGTACCTGCTGCCCCGCCGGCACGCTATTGCCGCCTTCCGCGCTATCTATGGCCTGCGGGAGCACGTGGCCCCGCTGCTGCAGATCTCGGAGGTGCGCACGGTTGCCGCCGACGACCTGTGGTTGAGTCCCTGCTACGGGCAGGACTGTGTCGCGGTCCACTTTACCTGGGAGAAAAACTGGGAAGCGGTTAGCCGGGTGATGGCACTGGTAGAAGAACAACTCGCGCCGCTGGATGCCCGTCCACATTGGGGCAAGCTGTTTACGACGTCCCCGGCGCGCGTGCAATCGCTCTACCCGAAGCTGCCGGACTTCCAACGCTTGTTGCGCTCTTATGATCCGCAGGGCAAGTTCCGCAACGCTTTCCTCGACGCGTATATCTTTGGCGAGTAACGCCCGCGCCGGTAGCCGCACGCAGGCGTTGTTTCACATGTCCGTTCCTGCCCAGGGTAGGGGCAATATCCCGCCGTTGACCTGTGAAAGTGCGGCTGGCTTGCATTTAAGTAGATAAAAGTCGTATAGTATTAGGACCCGTCACGGCAACACGGCATATATTTTGCAGATGCGGTGAAGCGGCCCTGTTAATCGAGCCGCGGGAAATTAGCATGACGCACATCGGAGCGGTAAACGCAGGTCCTTTAGCTAAGACCCTGCGGGCAGGGGAGTCAAGATAGGCATGAGCATCAGTACTGGCCATCCGACCACCTCGGACGTACTACCGGTTACACTGGGGAGCTACGATTCGTGCGGGCATGCGGTCCAGTTCTACGATGACGATCACTTCCTGCTGGACGCCTTGAGCCGCTTTGTCGGTTCGGCTCTTGAGGCGGGGGACGCCTCTATAGTGATTGCCACGAAAGCGCACCGCGATGGCCTGGTAGAGCGGTTGGAGGCGCGGGGAGTGGATGCCGCGCTCGCGGTATCGGAGGGCCGGTACGTGGCCCTGGACGCCGCTGACACCCTGTTGAAGGTCGCGCCTGGTGGGCAGCCCGATGCCGCGATCTTCACCAGCCTGCTTGGGGACATTATTACGGGCGCGGCTTCGGCGGTCGGGCACGAGCGGCCCAGGGTCGCTGCGTTCGGGGAAATGGTCGCACTGCTGTGGGCGGATGGCAAGCACGATGTCGCCATACAGATAGAGGAACTCTGGAACGGCCTTGCTGAGACGCATTCGTTTGACCTGCTCTGCGCCTACCCGATGAGCCTCTTTTCGCAGTCGGCGGATGGCGCGTCCTTCGGCAGGATCTGTGAAACGCACTCGCGCGTCATTCCGGCCGAGAGCTACACGGCGCTGCCTGGTGAAGAGGCGCGGCTGCGCGCTATCACGCTCCTGCAACAGAAAGCCCAGGCCCTCGAAAGCGAGATAGAGGAGCGCAAGCGAATAGAGCAGGTGCTCCGTGAGAGGAACCGGGAACTTAGCGAGGCTGTGGCGACCCGCGACGAGTTCCTGTCGGTGGCCGCTCACGAGCTAAAGACCCCTATTACCAGCCTGCGAGGCTTCGCGCAAATACTGCTACGCGACCTCGGACAAAAGCGCGACATTTCGCCGGAACGCTTGCAGTTCGCCCTCGACACCATCGAACGGCAGACGGACAAGCTCAACCAACTGATCGCGCGCCTGCTGGACACGGCTCAAATCGAGGCGGGTAAGCTGCGAATAGAGCCTGTAAGGACCGACCTTGCCGCGCTCGTTCGCTCGGTAATCGCACAGCAGGAGAGTGGCGAAAACCACAGGTTCGTCTTTGAAGGCCCGGAGCAGTTGGAAGCGGTGGTTGACCCGCTGCGCTTCGAGCAGGTGGTCACCAATTTGCTGCACAACGCGGTCAAGTTCAGCCCCGAGGGGGGAGTTGTGACCGTCGCCCTGGAGCGGGGAGTTGATGGCGGCGTGCGGCTTTGCGTGACGGACGAGGGTGTGGGTGTGCCGCCGGGCCAGCGCGAGCGGGTGTTCGAGCGGTTCCACCAGGCGCATGGCGCGGGCCACCTGTCCGGCCTCGGACTTGGCCTTTACATCACCCGCGAGATCGTGGCGCTGCACGGCGGGCTTGTCTGGGCCGAGCAGCCCGCACACTCCGGGTCACGCTTTGTTGTAGCCCTTCCGCCATCCAGCCGAGCTTAGGCGTGGCCCGTCAGCCCAACCGGTGAGCAGATGACGCGTGTCCTTGTGGTTGACGATGAGCAGAATATACGCCAGGTGCTCGTCTACGTGCTCGAAGACGAGGGCTACGAGGTGGTGGAAGCCTACGACGGCGAGACCGCCCTGGGACTGATCGAGCGGCAACACCCCGACGTTATCATCCTCGACATGAAGATGCCTGGCATGGACGGTTGGGAATTCGTGAGGCGTTACCGAGAGCTATACGGCCACCGGGCGCCGATCATCGTCCTGACCGCCGCCCCGGATGCCGCCCAGCGAGGGGCCGACGTGAGCGCCGACAGCTACGTGCCCAAGCCGTTCGACCTGGACGTACTGCTCGAATGCGTGTCGTCTATACTGGGAACTACCCCCGGCAACTGAAACCGCAGGCAGCTGTCACAAAGTCCCCCTATGGGGACTTGTTATCATCGTACCCGGGAGAACTCACCTCTACGGCTGCCGCTTCTCCGTATGCTGCTCTCGGCACGGCCCTCGCCCTGTAGGGGTTCTGAGGGTCGAAAATGATACCGTCTTTGCTCACGCCCGGAGGTCCGTATGGCCTCGGCGGGGCTTCGGGTTCCGGGGGCGGGGCCGTGCTGCTAATCGCGGGGGCGTGATATCCTGCACTGGACGTGCGCGTGTCCTTGCTCCTGGTGACCTTCCGAGCGGCCCACATCACGGGGTCGAAGTAAATGTCGGCCACGCGCTCCTTGAGCGGGATGATGCCGTTGTCGGTCAGGTTGATGTGCTCGGGGCAGACCTCCGAGCAGCACTTGGTGATATTGCAGAAGCCGACGCCCGCCTCCTCGCGGGCCATCTGGCGGCGTTCCAGGCCGTCGTAGGGGTGCATGTCGAGGTTGGCGAGCTTGATGAGCTGGCGGGGTCCGAAGAAGGCGTCCTTGCGGTTGTGGTCGCGCAAGATGTGGCAGGTGTCCTGGCAGAGGAAGCACTCTATGCACTTGCGAAACTCCTGGATGCGGTCCACGTCAATCTGCTGCATGACTAAGGGCGTGGGAGCATCGGCCCTGGGCGTGAACGGTGCGACGCGCTCCGACATGCGGTAGTTCCACGACACGTCGGTGACGAGGTCTTTCACGAGGGGGAAGGCCTTGAGCGGGTGGACCAGGATGGGTGCGTCGCCGTCCGCGTAGTCGCGCACGCGGGCCTTGCAGAGCAGGCGAGGCTTGCCGTTGATTTCGGCGCTGCACGAGCCGCACTTGCCCGCCTTGCAGTTCCAGCGGCAGGAGAGGGTGCTGTCGAACTGGGCCTGGATGTAGTGGATGGCGTCGAGCACCACCATGCCGGGGAAGGTGGGCACCTCGTAATCAGTCTCGGTGCCGCTCTCGGCGCTGCCTCGGAAGACGCGCAGGGTGACAGTCTGCCCGACGGAGGAAGTGGGGCGTTTGGCCTCGCCCTGGTCCTCGAAGGTCGCCTCGCGGTCCATCGGCATGCTGCCCAGCTTGGCTTCGGTTTCGGTGGTCATGGTGTTCTCCTGGATTTTGTACTCGCGTCTTGTGATAGCTCTCTATCTGTTACACAGCCCCTATATGAATAGCTCATCGACAGGCATCTGCCAGCCAGGCACTGCTGGTTCGGCGTTGGCCATCTCGCCGCGGCCATGTGTGGTAGGATTATCCGGGTCACCAGCCTTGTACACTCTGACAACTTCATCACGTAGGACGTCAACATCCCAGACGACCATCGTACCAGCAGCGAAATAGTCGTGGCGTTTTGCGGAGATAGCCCGCTCTGCCTTAGGACCGTAATCGCCTTCGCTACGGACTTCCACAGCAAAAACAGGCGCACCCTTGAGGAACTTCCCGCCTGTCCTTGGGCCGACGTAAAAGGCTGCGTCAGGACTGAAGGAACGTCGGTGCGGCAAATTGACGATAAATCCGGCGTTGTCGCTGTATGCTCGGCCACTTTCCACGTTGCGCTCGTGTAGGCGCAGACTTACATATATAGCTCCCGCAGCCCGGTTGGGATTATCTCCTGTAGGACTCATCAGCACCAACTCTCCGTTGACAAGCTCGGCCTTGCCGTTCTCGGGTACATGGTAGAGGTCTTCGATTGTGGCTTCTGCCCTTGCCTTCATCCTGGCAACCCATCACCTTCTGACTGCTTACTTCTTCGCCTCGAACAGCGCCGCGAGTTCCGGCGGCATCTCCGGCACGGGGCGAGTGTCGATTTGGACCTCGCCGTTGGGGCCGCTGGTGGCTATCAGGTTCTTCTTGGCCCATTCGGGGTCAGGGTCGGGGTAGTCGAGCCGCCACTGCGCGCCCCGGCTCTCGCGGCGTTCCAAGGCGCAGCGCACGATGACCTCCGACACCTTGAGCATGTTCTGGATATCGCGCGCCGTGTGCCAGCCGGGGTTGTACATGCGCGAGCCTTCGATGTGCAGGTTGTGGGCGCGCTCCTGCAACTCGAGCACTTTGTCCAGGCACTTGCTCAGGCTCTCCTCGGTGCGGGCTATCATCGCGCCCTCCTGCATCGCGGCCTGCAACTCCTGGGTGATGACGTAGGGGTTCTCGGTGCCCGCCGACTCGAACGGGGCGAGCATGGAGGCTACTTCCTCACGTATTCGGGCGGAATCGAGCTCGCCGTGTGGGTGCTCTTGCGCGTGCGCCGCCGCCGCTTCCCCCGCCCTCCTACCGAACACCAGCAGGTCGCACAGGGCGTTGCCACCAAGGCGGTTAGCACCGTGCACCCCGCAGGCCGTCTCTCCGGCGGTAAAGAGGCCCGGGACGTTGGTGGCGCAGGTCTCGGACGTGGCCCGCACGCCGCCCATCGTGTAGTGGATGGTGGGGTAGACCTCCATCGGCTCCTTCGTGATGTCAACGTCGCCCAGCGCGTGGAACTGCTCGTACATGCTCGGCAGCTTGCGCTTGATGTAGTCCGCGCCCCGCTGCGTCACGTCGAGGTAGACCCCACCGTGCTCGCTGCCATTGCCCGCCTGCACCTCGCGGTAGATAGCTCGGGCCACCACGTCGCGGGGCAGCAGCTCGGGTGGCGGCCTGTTGTTGGCCTTGTCTTCGAGCCAGCGGGCGGCCTCGTCCTCGGTTTCGGAGAAGCGGCCTTTGTAGGCGGCGGTCATGTATTTCGAGTCGAACATGAAGCGCTCTTGCTTGGAGTTGCGCAAGATGCCGCCCTCGCCTCGCACGCCCTCGGTGACGAGCAGGCCGCGCACGCCGGGGGGCCACACCATGCCGGTGGGGTGGAACTGCACCATCTCCATGTCCTGCAACTCAGCGCCCGCGTTGAAGGCCAGTATAGCCCCGTCGCCGGTGGACTCCCAGGAGTTGGAAGTCACCTTGTACATGCGGCCCCAGCCGCCTGTCGCCAGTACCACGGCCTTGGCCTTGACGACGAAGAAGCGGCCAGTTTCGCGGTAATAGCCGAGCGCGCCCACCACGCGGTCCCCGTCCTTCAGGAGCCTGATGATGGTGGTTTCCATGTAGCACTTCATACCGGCGGCCACGGCCCTGTCCTGGAGGGTGCGAATAAGTTCGAGGCCGGTGCGGTCGCCCACGTGGTTGAGGCGGCGGTAGGTGTGGCCGCCGAAGGGGCGCTGCATGATGAGGCCCTCCGGCGTGCGGTCGAACACGGCCCCCCACTGCTCCAATTCGAGCACGCGCTCCGGGGCCTCCCTGGTGAGCAACTCCACCGTGCGCCAGTTGTTGAGGAAGCCGCCGCCCCTCATGGTGTCCATGAAGTGCACCTGCCAGTTGTCGGCCTTGTCGAGGTTGCCGAGGGCACCCGCGATACCGCCTTCCGCCATGACGGTGTGGGCCTTGCCGAGCAGCGACTTGCAGACGACGGCCACGTTCAGCCCGGCCCCCGCCGCCGCTATCGTGGCCCGCAGCCCCGCGCCGCCCGCGCCTATTACCAGCACATCGTGTTCAAGGGTGTCAAAAGAGTCCATAGTTGGCAGTCAATCCAATCAGTTAGTGTGAGCAGAAGATGCGTGAAGGCGAGAGGTATGGGGCATATTGCTTGCCTGGCCTCTCATCGTTCCTAAAAGAACCTGAAGTCCGTAATCCAGCCCGCCGCCACGGAGCGTATGTACAGGTCCGTCAGGCCCACCCAGACCAGGCTGGCCCAGGCGTACATGGAGTGGCGCGAGTTGAGGAAGCTTATCTGCTTCCACAGGCCGTACCGTGTCCTGCTGGCAAGGGTGCACGAGTAGCAATTGACCTTGCCCCCCGTAAGGTGGCGGAACGAGTGGCACGAGAAGGTGTAGAGTGAGATGAGTATGATGTTGACCGTGAGCACGAGCGAACCGACCCCTACGCCGAATCCATCCTCGAAGAAATAGCCCTTGATCGTGTCAATCGACAGGATGACGATGAACACCAGGGCCGCGTAGAGGGCGTAGCGGTGGATGTTTTGCAGGACGAATGGGAACTGGCGCTCGCCGGAGTAGTGCCTGCGCTCCAACGGCTCGGGCACGGCGCACGCGGGCGGGTCCCAGAAGAAGGCCCGGTAGTAGGCGAGGCGGTAGTAGTAGCAGGTCAGACGGAAGCTGAGGGGGAAGATGAGGATGTAGATAGCCGGGGAGATCGTCCAGCCGAAGATGCTCCAATTGGTGATAATCAGGGGCGAGTAGAGAGGCGAGAGGTAGGGCTCCACGAGGTAGAACTGGTTCTCGAACGCTCGGAACGTCGAGTAGAGGACGAACGCGCCCAACACCACCACCGTGATAAGAGGCTTGATCCACCAGTTGTCCCGCCGTGCGTTGAGGGGCAGCGGCGCTCGCCCAGCTTCTTTGCTTTGCGCGGTGCGTACAGCCATGTAGCATCACTCCTGGTCGGTATAGGTGGTGGTTAGACCCCGGACCTTTTACACACAGTTGCCGGTAGTCGAGATTATAGCATGGAGCGTGTGGATGCTAAAAGTCCGCGTCCTCATCCAGGTTGAACGTTGATCGGGATTCGCGGGCCTCGATGACCTGGATGGAGCTTACGAGGCTCGGCACGATGGCGATGCAATCTATCTGCACCAGGATATGCCCCGGCAGCCCGCACTCTATAGTGGAGCGAGCGGGGGCGACCTCCCCGAAGTACCGCTCGTAGACCTCGTTCATGGCGGTGAAATCGCTGAACTTTGACAGGAAGACGGTGGTGCGCACGACGTATCGCAGGTCAGACCCGGCGGCTACGAGCACCGCGCGCAGGTTATCCAGGGCTCGGGCGGTCTGCGTCTGGACGTCGTGGCCTGCCAGGTCGTTGGTGGCGGGGTCGAGGGCGACCTGTCCCGCGCAAAAGACCATGCCGTTTGCGACAATGGCCTGTGAGTATGGGCCGATAGCCGCGGGAGCATCAGGGGTCCTGACGCGGCTTGTCTGTACCTCTGCTTGCATCTCTTGCCCTCCTCGTTGCTGGCGCTAGATACCTGGTACTCACCGCACAGTGTAACCGGAGTATGGCGGAATGGTATGATACGAAGCGGTATTTGTCAATAGCTGACGAATACGGTTACACCCGGCGTCTGTACCCCAAGGAATGGATAGTCACCGGGCATGGTGGCAAACTGGATTCGCAAATGTGTGTATCATGGCTGAGGAAAGTTGGAGACCGAAGCAGCCAATGAAGAGGCAACCGTTGACCACAGAAACGGTGCGAATTGAGCCGTATACTGGGAGTGTCGAGGTACACGGTCCGCAGCTAGAGTTTGTCAAACGCTACGCCGGGTTGTTGTCGCCCGACTTCAAGGTGCCCGATGAGGATTGGCGCACGGGCACTGCCAAGCTCCTGGGCGACGGGGATTATGCGACCGTGTGGCAGTTTGGGACAGGGCAGGGCTACAGAGTGACTCTGAACGAGACGCTGGAGACGCGGGCCTCCGGCGTGGTAGCTCGTGGCATCCTGGTAGAAATATATGGTCTACCTGAAGGACATGCGCTTTGGAGCAGGTACGAGAGTTCCTTCGCACATCCTCCCCGCATCGAACTAGGGGTGTCAGGGCCGGAAGATGTGGTCGCCCTGATAGTCGAGAGGTTTCGGGAGGAGTTTGGGTTGGCTGTAGGTGGTGGCGACGATGAGGCTGCACTCGGCAGGTAGCATTTCACCCGTGCGTTGAGTGGGGCAGATGCATGGGTGATGTTTAGAGCTGAAAGCTTGAATAGGAACGAAAAGCAGGCATGGCGGGAAACACGGAACCGGGAAGATATGAGGTTGTGGTCATAGGAGGAGGGCAGGCGGGGCTGGCCGTAAGCTACTATCTCCGGCGGTCCGGGTTGAGCTACGTGATATTGGACGCGCAGCAGGGGCCGGGCGGGGCCTGGCTCCACGGCTGGCGTTCGCTCACCCTCTTCTCGCCCGCCCGGTGGAGTTCGCTACCGGGTTGGATAATGCCCGGCGGGGCCTCAGAGTACCCGGGCCGCGATGCCGTGCTGGCATACATGTCGGCGTACGAGCAACGCTACGGCCTCTCGGTCGCGAGGCCGGTCCGCGTCCGCTCGGTGCGCGCGAGGTCGGACCACCTGGAGGTGGTGAGCGACAGTGGCATCTGGCAGGGCCAGGCCGTGGTGAGCGCCACCGGGACCTGGGAGGAGCCGTATATCCCACCTTACCCAGGGCGCGAGCTATTCGGCGGTACTCAATTACACTCGGCCCACTACATATCCCCCGAGCCGTTTAGAGGCAAGCGGGTGCTGGTCGTGGGCGGGGGCAACTCGGGTGCGCAGATACTGGCCGAGTTGTCCCTGCTGGCGGACGTGACGTGGGTTACGAGGCGGCCGCCCCAATTTATGCCGGACGACGTGGACGGCCGTTACCTGTTCGACCTGGCTACCCGCAAGTACCTGGCCGAGCAGCGTAGCGACAGCGACTCGCTCCGAGAGGTTGTGACCACGAACCTGGGCAATATCGTAATGGTGCCACCTGTGAGGGAGGCACGCGAGCGTGGCGTGCTACGCAGCGTGCCGCCTTTCGACCGCTTTACCGAAGCAGGAGTAGTGTGGCCGGACGGGCGCGAGGAGCGTATAGACGCAGTCGTCTGGTGCACGGGCTTCAAGCCGGTGCTAGACCATCTTGACCCGCTTGGCGTCATCGAGGCTGACGGACACGTCGAGGTGGTAGGCACCCGCTCGGTGAGGCAGCCCCGGCTATGGCTGGTAGGCTACGGGGACTGGACGGGCTATGCCTCGGCTACGCTGATTGGTGTGGGGCGCACCGCACGCTCGACGGTGGAGGAGATGATGGGGTTCTTGCGGGGGTAAAAACAATTGATGATGTAGAGGCCCTGTGGGGACGCCCTGCCAATAAATTGGCGGGCTGGCAAGGGGCGAAGTCCCCTTCGGGGACTAAGAAACAAGAGGGTAGTCTCCGAAGGAGCCTTTGCTCCTTGCCAGCCCGCCAATTTATTGGCAGGGCAACCCCACAGGGCATCCCCTGGTCCGTCGCCCCCAGGGGTGCTACTTCCCGTCTACTTCGATCCCCTCGGTCCAGGCCTCAATCTCTTCTTCGGTCATTTTGATCTTCGGTTCCAGGCGAGCGTCTTTGTAGCCCCATTCTTCGATGTCGATCAAGTACTGCTGCCTGGAGATGAGCGTGCCACGAGTGAGGCGGGTGCTGGGGGCGGGGGCGGCGAGTTCGTGTTGCAGCTTGCCCATTAGCTCGTTCATCACCCAGGCCGGTACTTTGTCGCGCTCGCCAGGGTAAACAAAGCCGAAGAGCACCAGGTGAGCGAGCAGCACCCGCCAATGCAGCCCGAAGCGGCGGACGAGGCGCTTCCAGTTCATACTGTCGGACGATGCGCGGACCATGTGGGCTATGTCGGCACCATCGTACCGCTCGCGCTCCTGCACGAACGCCTTGGTCCATATTATCTCCTCCGGAGGGCAGAGCTTCACAGGGATGCCCAGCACCTCGCCGGGGGTGGAGTTGTCGAACCATGCGTCGTCTACCTCGGCCACGCCATTGCCCGACCTGAAAATAACGTCCACGAACAGGTCGCCGCAGTACGCCTTGCCCAGCCAGTGGGAGAAGGTCATCTCGGTCTTGCAGCCGTTCTGGCCCAGCAGGTCGAGGGTGCGTTCAACATCTTCCGGCTTTACGAAGATGTCGAAGTCCTTGGTGTACCTGGAAATACCCGTGTAACACTGAAAGGCAAACGCGCCCCCGACCAGGAACGGTATTTCCTCTTCGGTAAGGAGTACGACCGCGCTCCTGTAGAACTCGCAGGTCTCCCGGTCGAGTTGAATGCCGCCAAAAAGGCAGTCCTCGGCGTTGTCTCGTGCGGAACCTGGCTGCCCCGTTGTTGCTTCTTCGGATTCCGTTGCACCCACAGCATTCTCCCATGCGAGGCCACCAGGCCCCTAGTCCTTGATATGTCCGCACATGTAAAGCAGAAGATGTGCCATGTAGCTGCTTGGGAGCCGCGTGGGGTATACATTTTGCTAACCACCCCAAACTGGATTCATAAGCGTATTTTGTGTGGAGGAAAGCATGCCGAAGGACAAGAGGAAAGTGCGCATCGCGGCGGTGGGAGACATTCACTGTAACAAGAGCTCGCAGGGGGCGTTTCAGCCGCTCTTCTCCGAGATCAACGAGAAAGCCGACGTGCTGCTGCTGTGCGGCGATCTGACCGACTACGGGCTGCCTGAGGAGGCCCATGTTCTGGTGCGCGAGCTGTCGGCCCTGAAGGTGCCGGTGCTGGCGGTGCTTGGCAACCACGACTTCGAGAGCGGCAAGCAAGCTGAAGTCACCGATATATTGTGCGACGCGGGCGTGCTCATGCTCGATGGGGACGCCCAAGAGGTGGCAGGGGTGGGCTTCGCGGGCACGAAGGGCTTCGCCGGCGGCTTCGGCACGGGCACGCTGGCCCCCTGGGGCGAAGAGGCCATCAAGGTGTTCGTGCAGGAGGCGGTCAACGAGGCGATGAAGCTTGAAAAGGCAGTAGCGCGGCTGAGGACGCCCCACAAGATCGTGGTGCTGCACTACGCGCCCATCCAGCGCACGGTGGAGGGCGAGCCGGAAGCCATTTTCCCCTTCCTCGGTTCGAGCAGGCTTGAGGAGCCGCTGGCCCGCTATCCAGTATCGGCGGTGTTCCACGGCCACGCCCACAGGGGCACGCTGGAAGGCCGCACCATGAGCGGCTCGCCCGTCTACAACGTCGCTATGCCCCTGCTCAAGCGGGACTTCCCCAACAAACCGCCGTTCTACCTCTTCGAGGTCGCGGACGAAGGTACAGTAGACATGCCGGTCGATGGGCGGGTTAGGGCAGAAGCGTAATAGGAGACGGAACCGCCAAGACGCCAAGAACGCCAAGGACCACGCCAAGATTAAGGATGGTTTGAGGAGAAAGTAGGTGCATAGCAGGCCACATCCGAGAGAAGAGGCCAAACGTGTGATGGTGTGGGATGAAGGGAGAATCTATCTACAGATAGTAACTCCTTAACATCGGTAGATTAGATTCCTGGGACCAGGGGCACCCTAAGCCTTGATTAACTTGGCGTGGTCCTTGGCGTTCTTGGCGGTTCCGTCTCTGGCCCTGGCCTATTCGGTGGTGGTGGGGTCGTTGCCTGGGGTGCCTGGTCTGGACGCGGGCATCATCGCTCGCAGGTAGTCGAGCAGCGAAGGCAGGTCCTGGAAGGTGTGCGACTCGCCACTGACGACGTGTTGCACTTTGCCCTTCCATTCGCGGTTGGGGGTGTCGGCGGCACCCGGCTGAGTGCCGCTTGAGTCGGCGGCCTGCCCGGCATCGGAGGTGGCCTCGCCCGGCTCCTCCCACAGGCGCACCAGGAAGAGGTGCGATGCCGCGGGCCGTTGGCCCTTCCCCGCCCCATTTGTACGATCGGTCATAGTGTTACCTGCCATTCGAGTATTGTTGCTTTCACCTGGTCTGTATTGTGTTACCTGTGCGTTTTGTAATGTGACTCTCATATAGCCTGTTGTACTGCTTATGTACTAGTCTTTTATATGGCCGTGTATCTTTTGGGTGGGTCCGCTTGCCGGCAACCTAGTCTGAGTATAGCCAGCATTCCGAGTCTTCGGGGGCGCAGTCAGGGCAGCGAGGCTCCCACTCGGAGAGGGCGTAGCCGAGTTCGGCGGCGTTGGTGATGGGCATGCTCTGGAACTGGCAGCAGCCGCACTGCACGCAGGGCCGCAGGATCACCAGGTTCTCCTTTATCAGCTTGAACACAATCCCATCCACCGTTATCACGGCCACCCTGCTGGCGGGATCGGCATAGATGGCGCCGGGCGATACCCTGTGCCCGGTGAGGGCCAGCACCCGCGAGGCCATGTCGCGGCGCAGCCTTGCTTCGAGCGGTTGGAGGCTCTCCTCGTACTCCTCTATGGCCTCGGTCTGCCAGCGGGGCTTTGCCTGGTACGAACCGACGATGCGTACACCGTCATGTGTCTTCTCCAACCTTGTCCTGCGCGGAATGACGAGCGCTTTAGGGGCGAACGTCACTTCTTCTATCTGTATTGTGTGCATCTCCTTATGTCTC
>DASVQO010000152.1:0-3236 GCA_036389075.1 Chloroflexia bacterium
CGGGTAGAAGAGGCGGCTGTAGCTGTTGCAGTTTCACCATGCTCGGTATCTTCGCGGTACCGCTGGCGGCAATCGTATCGTTGTTCACGTTACTCTGAGCTTCACGCTCACACATTACCGAGGAGGTAATCGACAATGGGAGACTGTCTAGGGCTTATAGTCATGCTTATCATGCTGAGCGTTCTCGGCTGGGTGATCGACCTGATCGTGCCCGGTAAGATGCCTTACGGCTGGCTTGGCGGCATCGTCGCCGCGCTCATCGGCGGCATCATCGGCGGCATCATTTTCCCCAACTTTGGCCCGGCTGCCACGTTCAACGGCTTTACCCTGTCCTTCATCCCCGCCCTGATAGGGGGTATCATCTTCGCCTTCATCGTGCGCTTCATCATGGGCCAGAGCGGGCGGCGTTCTCTATAGCGTAGCGAGTAGAGAGTAGATAGGGGCTGCGAAATGGCGGCAAATGGCAAGAGTAAAGGTAAAGGCCTCGTCTTCCTCGGCATACTGGCCGGGGCGGTGATAGGGGCTGCTGTGGCCCTCGTCTACTCGCCCGCAAATGGCGAGGGAAACCGCGAGCGCCTGATGCAGTACATCTCAGAGAGAGCAGGAGTGCAGTAGATATGAGAGGATTGCGCATAGCGGTCAAGTGGCTGACGATAGGCCTGCTGGCAGGTCTGCTCCTCGCCCCTCGCAAGGGCGACGAGACCCGCAAGCTCCTCATGGAGCGCGGCAAAGAGTACTTCCAGGACGCCATGAACATGAACGGCTGAGGAAGTGTTGAGTTATGAGTTGCGAGTTGCAGGGATAGCTCAGAACGGGAATTCAAAACTCATGACTCCTAACTTGGTAGACAAGGAGGTGGAACAGAGATGGTAATCGACATTATCGGCTGGCTAGTAATAGGTCTCATCGCGGGCTGGCTCGCCAGCATGATCATGGGACGCGGTGGCTACGGCATCATCGGCGACATCGTGGTGGGCGTAATCGGGGCCTTCATCGGCGGCTTCATCGCGCGACTGCTCAACGTCGCCGGCCCTTCAGCGCAAGACGCTACCAACTGGGCCAGTTTCATCTTCGCCCTGCTAGGCGCGATTGTCTTGATCGCGGTGCTACGCGCCCTGTCCGGCGGCAGAACGAGGCTCTAAGAAATTCGAATTGCGAATTGCGAATTGCGAAATCAGGTTAGTAAAATCGTGTGTTGCGGGCGAGATATAGCCCGGCGTGCGTGAATTATGAAGGAGGAAGAAATGGGCCAGGTAAATGTCAATACTCCAAGCGGTAGCGATGGCGGCGGAAGCGCGGCGGCGATAGTGCTGGTGGTCGTAGTGTTGATAGTGCTGGTGCTGCTGGTGCTCTGGCTGACCGGCGTCTTCAACGGTGGGGCCAACGTCAACGTCAACGTGAACAGCCAGTTGCTCAACCTGCTTAGCATGTAACGTAGCTGCTCGGCACGAGCGCACAGTGAGGCGGCCCTACCGGATTGGTGGCCGCCTCCTTGCTTAATACCGCGCTATACTTCCCTAGTCCGCCCGGATAGCCATGCACGCTCCTACCCTTGGGGCCTCTATAGTGCCCTCGCTACTCGCCCGCTCCCACGCCAACACGGTGGCCCTGGCCGTGCTCGGTATAGCCGGGGGCCTGTCGCGCCTGCCTTTCGTGCGCCCTACCCCTGTAAACTGGGACGCTGTGCAGTTCGCCCTGGCCCTCGACAGGTTCGACCTGCACCTGCACCAGCCGCACCCACCCGGCTACCTCCTCTACGTGCTGGCCGGCCGCGCCGCTAACCTCCTCGTGGGCGACCCGGCTGTAGCGCTCTCCCTCCTCAGCGTGCTGTTCAGCGCCATAGCTGTGCCCCTCTTCTACGCGCTGTGCAAGCAGGTCTTCGAGGAGGTGCCGGTGGCGATATGCGCGGCCCTCCTGCTGCTAGGCTCCCCCCTCGCCCTCTACTACGGCGCGACGGGCCTCACCTACGTGCCGGAGATGGCCCTGGCAATCGCGGTGGCCTGGATCGCCTGGCACCTGCGAAGCGCGGGGGGCACGGGAGCGGTGCGCGGGGCCGGGCTGCTGGGACTGGCCCTCGGCATCGCGGGCGGCTTGCGGCAAACCAGCCTCGTGCTGCTGCTGCCGCTGTGCCTGTGGGCGTTGTGGAGCGTCCCACGCAGGGCGCGGGCTACCTTCTTCCTGGTGCTCTCTGGGATATGTGCCCTGTGGCTGGTGCCTCTGCTGGCCCTCTCCGGCGGGCCTGCCGCCTACCTGCGCGAGAACGCCCTCCTGGGGCAGACCGTGTCCGACCTCACCTCCATAGTGGGTGCGGGGCCGGAGGGCGTAGCTTACAACCTCTCGGTCGAGGGGTTGGCACTGCTGGGGGGGCTGGCCCTGGCGTTGGTGCCCCTGGGCGTGTGGGCTTCGCGGGCCGTGCGCTTCAGCCTGTCGAGCAAGCTGAAGTGGTTCGCCTTCTGGTGGGCCGTGCCACCCCTGGCCTTCTTCGCGCTCACTCACATCGGGCAACTCGGCTACGCGCTCGTATCGCTGCCCCCGCTGCTCATGCTCTCCGCCACGTCCGCCAGGGTGGTATGGGAGCGCCTGCGGGGCGACACGCCGCTTGCCGCCAGGCGCGCGGTGCTGTCGTGCCTGGGGCTTGCGGCTGCCTCCTCCCTCGTCTTCCTGTTCGCGCCCGGCCCGGCCACCGCCCCACAGATTGCAAAGATGGACCGGCGCTGGCACGACATCCGGGCGACCCTGGCGCGCCTGGACCCCTCGAGCACCGCCCTCATCACCGGCTACAGGTGGTCTGGCTCGTTCCGTCACGCGGGCTACCTGCTCCCACAATACCACTCCTACGCGCTCGACCAGAAGGGCGACAGTCTCACCGGCTGGAACTACTCGGCCTACGGGGGCGCGTCCACCTACGCCCTGCCCAAGCCCAAGCCCCAGCCCTACCTGCGACTACCGCCCGGCACCCGCACCATCGTAGCCCAGGACGAAGAGGCGGGCGAGGGCCTCGCGGGGCAACCGGGCTTGCAGCGCGTGTCATTGGGCGACGGCTCCACGTTATATGTTCTGCAAGCGCCCGGCGAGATAGAGGGGCTAACGGTAGAGAACGGCATTATTCGTGTGGACGATGCACGATAGCCGAGCGGATAGCGCCGCGCCGCAGCCTTACATTAGCCCTGTGGCTGATGAAGATTAACAACTTACTAAGGTAAAGGTAAGAGGCCAACGTAGCGAAGTAATTGAGT
>DASVQO010000153.1:0-24520 GCA_036389075.1 Chloroflexia bacterium
TCCTTGGCGTCTTGGCGTCTTGGCGTTTAGAAATTGCTGGCGATTTCGGGGCAAAAGAAAAGACCCAAACAGTCCGTGAGGATCATCTGGGTCCTTATCTTGTCCGTTTTCACAGGCCGTAACCACTGCATGTGCCACACAGCGAACTGTGTTTCCAATCTCGCACCCTTGCGACAGGGGGCGATTTGTCTGCCGAGGCACCAAACCCTCTCGACTTGCGTTCCGAGAGTTCCAAACCCGTAATCCCGAACTGCTTCAGTATAGGGGCGGGCCGGGGCGGAGTCAATGGGCGCGAGCGGCTGTTGTACACATCCATCTTCTATGTGGAAGGGGGCGGCATAGAAACTCTGCTAACATCCATAGCCGCTATGCCACACAGTGCAGGTCAGCCATTCCTGGCGCTGCCTCGCAGGGGTGCCGACGTGTCGTGCAGGCTCTGTAGTATCTCGCGGAACGACTGGCGCACGCCCGTTACATGGTAGGGTATGTTGTGCTCGGCGCAGAACCTGTGCGTTATCTCGGCGGCGTTGCGCAGCTTGTTGCGAGGCATGCTGGGGAAGAGATGGTGAGCCGCCTGGTGGTTCAGGCCACCGTACAGGAAGTCTATGAACGGGGTCGAGCGCACGCTGCGTGCCGTGAGCACCTGCTTGCGCAGGAAGTCCAGCTTCTCGTCCTCTTTGCCTACCACCATCATACCCTTGTGGTTCGGCGCGAACACCGCCCCTATAAACACGCCTAGCAAGGCCCTGTGGACCACTATCACGGCCAGGCCCTGCCAGAAGCCCAGCACGAAGGGTATCCCGACGTAGTACAGGACGAAGTGCGCCCACAACATCGCTGCGTCGGGCGACTGCCACCTGTACCGCTGGCGGAAGGTGAAAAGCGCCGAGGAGATTTGCATGCTATAGGTGGTGAAGGTGAGCGCGGGGAAGAATAGGAACGCCTGGTAAGCGGCGAACATTCGCGACAGGCCCCGCTTGCTACTCGCCTGCTCCTCCGAGAACGCCATGAACGGGATGTCTATGTCGGGGTCCATGTCCTCGTGGTTGGGGTTGGCGTGGTGGGCGTTGTGCTTGTCGTTCCACCAACCCAGGCTCATGCCCACCAGCAGGTTAGCCAGCACCATACCGGCCCAGTTGTTCAGGCGCGTCGACGGAAACACCTGCTTGTGCCCCAGGTCGTGCGCGAGGAACCCGAGTTGGGCGCATACAAACGCCAGGTAAGGTGCCACCAGCAACCGCCACCAGCCTTGCAGCAAGAACACCAGCGCGACCCCCGCCGCGAACATCGCCAGCGTGTACGCCACCTTGACCGCGTAATATTTCACCTGTGGCTCGAGTAGCCCCGATTCCTTCACGATAGCCTTCAGCGCCGCGTACTCGTTCTTGCTCGCGGACGGCGAATCTACTACGGCCAACGGCGCAGTCCGTGCCAGCGGCCTGGTCTTTACCACCTGTTCAAGCATTCTTCTCTCCCATAAACGTAATAAATTACAGTCGTCTTTTCCTGGAAGCTGTCATCTTGTGACACCGTGGAATTGGAGCGCATAAGCCCCACCCTTGTCATTTCGAGCGCAGCGAGAAATCTCGTCCTTCAGCACCCAGGTAGCCCCTTTCCTTCAATACCGAGTCCCATGAGAAAAGAGGAACATCCCGGTGAGGGACGAGATTTCTCGCTGCGCTCGAAATGACAGGTGTGGGGCTTATGTGCTCACTTTTGCCTCGTCTTCTTCGCCCGCTTCCTCCCGCGCCGCCAATGCTTCGGATTGTTCGACCTGCTCTGCTTGCTCCGCTATTTCTGCTTCACCCGCCTCGAACTGCGCGATAAGCTGCGTCTGGTCTTGCGCTATGCTGGCTAGACGCTCGTTGGCCTCCACAGCCACGGCGGAGGCGGCTGGGGCCAGCTCCGGCGAGGTCACGACGCTCACCGCGCCTACCTCGGAGGTTACTGCTACCGTCGCGGGCGCACTCACAGCGGCCGGTGCGGGTACACGCGCAGGTGCTCCCGGCCCGCGCGTGCCCCGGCGGTCCTCGATAACGTGGCGCAAGGAGCTATAGGTGGTGCGGCGCGGCTTGGCTACCAGTAGCTCCGTCTGCCTGGTGGCGTCGGAGTAGAGGGCGAGCGCGATGATATAGAGCACGCCTGCCACCGGCACCGCCAGCAACGCCCCGCCCAGCCCGCCCAGCTCGACGCCCGCCAGCAGGGCCAGCAGCACCGCCAGCGGGTGCAGCCCCACCGCGTGCCCGCTGACCCTGGGCACGATGATGTTCGACTCGACCTGTTGCAGCACGATGAAGTAGACGATTACCCACAGGGCAAGCCCCGGCGACTGGAAGAACGCTATTACCACTGCGGGTATCATGCCCAGGACAGGCCCGACCAGCGGTATGAACTCGAACAGGAAGGCGAGCAGCCCGATTACGAGCGGGTACTGCACGCCCAGGACTGCCGACCCAACCCCCGCCGCCACGCCCACGGTGAGCGCCACCAGTATCTGGCCCCGGATGTAGCCGCCGAGCACCCTGTTCAGGGTAGCCTCGACGAAGAACCACCGCTCGCGGGCCGTGACGGGCAGCAGGCGTAGCATACGATTGTGCATGCCCCGGCCGTCCAGCACCATGTAGAAGGTAATGGCAAGTATCAGGAAGATGTCGGTGACGAAGGTGACCAGGCCGCCAACGATGCTGAGAGTGCCCCCGAGCAGGGAGGTACCCGCGCCGCTTACGTATTCGAGCAGCCGGCTGCGCAGCCCCGCCACGTCGAGGGGTATGCCGTTCTCCGCGAAGAACCGGTCGATCCCGGAGGGCGTGCCGGTATTCGTGTCAACCAGAGTGGGCAGCGTTTCTGTCAGGTCCTGTAGCTGCGCCGTGAGCGGCCCGAGCAAGAGCACGATGCCTAACGCCAGCGCGCCCAGGATCACCATGTACACCAGCAGAGTGGCCAGTATGCGGGGCAAGCGCAAGCGCTCCAGCCGGTCCACCAGTGGGCCTAGCAGGTATGCGACCAGGAAGCTGGCAAGGAGCAGGATGATGATGTGCAAGAACCGCTCGATGACGGTCCAGGCAATCACGGCCACAATCGTGCCCGCGATAATCGTGAGGAAAATCTGCAGCCAGCGATTCAACCCGGCGCGACCTTCCCTGGTTGCCTGGGGTACAGGCTCGTTCAGTGGGGTGGCTGGTGTGCTCAACTTATTCGGTGTGGCCCACGGCCTGTGTGAGTCTTGCCATCATCTTATCTCCATATCCGAGGTACGGGGTGGCTGCCGCCTGTGGGGCGCAGGTCTTTCATCCAATACGACAGATGCGTGCTCGCGGTTTTAGGGTAACAGCGGCTCGACGCCAGTGGCGCCATCCTGGGAGTCCCCGGCCTGCGCCTGGGCATTGGCCTTTTCCTGGTTGGCGCGGGCGGCCAGGGCCTCGATCATCTCGTGCGTGTAGAACCGCTCGGGGTTCAACTGCCGGGCCATCACGCGCGCACCCACGATGAGCGCGTTGCTCAGAAAGTACGCCTGGTACATGCCCGACTCTTTAATGTAGCCGTCGATCTCCGCGATTGTTTCCTCCGGGAGCCGGATATAATACCGTCCCGTCCGTACGCCGCCCGCCATCTTTGGCATGATTACTCCTTACGAATGCAGCCGGAAGCCCAAACTTACGGGCTTCCATGTTACACACGGCCTATGCTCAAGAACTAACATTGCTAGAACCGCCTCCCACCCTCCGGTGTTACCAGAGGGCGGGCCGGAAGCCGCGAGGACTCATCTTGTCGGGGTCGGGGTAGCCGCGTATCTGGGAAAGCGTCTCAACGTACCTCGCGGCGGCGGCGATAGCCTCCTCGATAGTGGCGTAGGTGGGGTGCGTCGGATCCACTGCCAGGTCGGGGTCTTCGATGGGCCAGGGCACGCCGCCTGAGGGCGCATCACCGTAGGGGTGCAAGACGGTGGCGCGGAACCGACCGGTGCGGGGCACGCTCTCGATGTCGTACGTCCAGCCGTCCTTCAGCTTGCCCCCGGCGACACGCAGGTCGTTGGGGTCATTTGGGTTCAAGCCGGGCATATGGTCATCTCCTTGAGGTAACGGGCGCAAGCACGGGCGGTGTGGCTCTGATGAAGCACGCGCCGTGCGGTAACGGCGGCAAAAAGCGCAGCCGTCGCAGTCAAGCAGCGAGTGCGAGTCCGTGTGCGTTGGTGGCCGGGCGGGCCAGGTGTCTGCTGGTGGTGTGTGCCCCTGCCAACCGCAGACGTCACGACAGAGGTAGTGAGGAAGTTGGTGGGTGGGATATGGAGGAACTGTTAACAGTGTACCTGTTTTGTCACCACTTGTCAACACTTGTACATGAAGCCCCAGGATGTTGCCATTCGAAGGGTTGTCCTGAGACATTGCCTTTGAGACATTGCCCTGTAGAGATGCCCTGTGGCTAAAGCCACGGGCTGACAAGTAGCGAAGTCTCCTTCGGAGACTACCGGCTGTTCCTCAGTCCCCGCAGGGGACTTTGCCTCTTGTCAGCCCGTGGCTTTAGCCACAGGGCGGTGGTGGCAGGGCGTCCGTGGCAGGGCTACGGTGGGATGGCTATCGGGGCTCCCGCGTAGGCGCCACAGGGCCGATTCTGCGGCAACCGGCAATATGTGGTATAATACGTTGATAGTGTGTGACACTTGCCCGCGTTCGATCCTGTGATTGCTGCATTGTTTTCTCTCCCGTTGACTGATGCTCTTGCACATTTCCCACGACGACATGTCTGCTATGCTCTATCGTGAGTGTAAGATTGTTATTCAACCCTAGGAGAAACACAACAATGGCAACCAAATTGTACATCGGCAACCTGTCCTACAACTCGACCGAGCAAGAACTGCGCGACCTGTTCTCGCAGGCCGGCGAAATCACCGAAGTAGCCGTCATCAGCGACCGCTCGACCGGTCAGTCCAAGGGCTTCGCCTTCGTCACGATGGCGACCGAAGAGGGCAGCCAGGAGGCTATCAGCCGCTTCAATGGTCATTCTCTCGACAACCGCGATATCGTGGTCAACGAGGCGCGACCTCGCGAAGAGCGCTCCGGCGGCGGCGGACGTAACCGCTACTAGACGCGCGATTGCGCGTTCTTGTTAGATAGCGAGAGGTGAGGTGAGCTAGCTCGCCTCACCTCTCCGGTTTTGTGGGTGTATATAATAAGTGAGGTTATACCATGCGGGAAGAAAGCGACTTGAGAGAAATCGCGATACGTTGCGACCAGATAACGAACTCCCCCTATATTCGCAGGGAAGCCCCGCCGGAGCTTAAGAACCTGCGCGTCGTGCTGGAACGAGTCGGCTTCATCGTCCGGACCGACATACCGGCGCTGACCTCCGAGATCAGGCGGCTGCGCAGCCAGATCAAGAAGCTCCAGGCCGAAAACGAGGCGTTGCGCGCCAACCAGCAACCCGACCAGATGACAGGCTAACCCCTCCGGGGATTTACTAACCACTAATTGGCACCGGCAGCGCGGGTTGAGCGATCAGTCGCGTATATAGGTCCGGGTACCGAGGTGTGCGTGAGGGACGGTGGATCGTTCCCTGGTCCGATGCGTGCACGGATAACGAGTGGTAGACTAGAGGACGGTAGGCGAGCTTTTCGTCTACCGTTCTTTGATGGAGGTGATTACCCTTGAGCGACAACCCCCGCCCGCGTGGCTTGCAAACGAGGCTGATACACGGGGCCGAGCCTGACAACGACACCGCCGCAGTATCGCCGCCCATCTTCCAGACGAGCACGTACCGGCTGAACACGCCCGAAGAGGGGGCCGAGCTGGCATCCCAGGTCGCCCCGGCCCAGTTCTACACCCGCTACGGCTCGCCCAACAACAAGCAGGTGGAGCGGATGCTGGCCGACCTGGAAGGGGGCGAGGCCGCGCTGGCGGTGGCTGCGGGGGCGGCTGCCGCCTCTCTCGCGGTCGTCTCCAACGTCAAGGGCGGCGATCACGTGGTGACGCAGAAGACCCTCTACACGGCCACCATGTCGCTCATGATGCACGTCCTCCCCGGCTTCGGGGTGGAGGTCACGCAGGTAGATGGGTCCGATACGGAGGCGTTCGCGAGGGCCATGCGCCCCAACACCAGGGTCGTCTACACCGAGACGCCCACCAACCCCACGATGGAGCTTACCGACCTGAGGGCCACGGCGGAGATAGCTCACGCGGGCGGGGCCATCGCTATCGTGGACAACACTTTCGCCTCGTCATACAACCAACTGCCCCTCAAGCTCGGCTACGACGTGGTTATACACAGCGCCACCAAGTACCTCAACGGGCACGCGGACGTGACGGCGGGCGTCATTGTGGGCACGCGAGAGATGATAGACCGGACGTGGGAGTACCTGCGTATCTTCGGCCCCGTGCTGCACCCGTTCGAGGCGTGGCTGCTGCGACGCGGCCTGATGACCTACGGCATGCGCATGGCGGCTCACAACAGCAACGGCCTGCGGGTGGCCCGCTTCCTGGAGGGGCACCCCGCCGTGGAGCGCGTCTACTACCCCGGCCTGGAATCGCACCCCCAACACGAGCTCGCACGCGCCCAGATGACCGGCGGCTTCGGCGGCATGCTCTCTTTCACCTTGAAGGGCGGCTATGATGCGGCCTACCGCGCCATAGGCCGGACCAAGGTGTGCATCCTCGCCGTGAGCGTGGGCGGCGTCGAGACCCTCATCACCCACCCCGCCTCCATGATCCACACCCACCAGACGGAGGAAGAACTCGAAAGCGCGGGCATCAACCCCAGCCTGATAAGGCTCTCGGTGGGCGCAGAGGACGCGGAGGACATCATCGAGGACCTCGACAGGGCACTCAGGTAATTACGAATTACGAATTACGAATTACGAATTACGAATTACGAATTACGTCTATTTGCTCATGAAAAGAAAAATCCCACATAAGGATATGCCCGTGGGATTTTTCTTTTCATGCAGGAGCACCTTTGCCCTCTACACGGCCACTATGCCCTGTCACTTGTAATTCGTAATTCGTAATTCGTAATTACTTACTCCCCAGCTTCAGCTTAATCTCGTCGATGAAGAACTGCTGCCAGCGGCGCTGGCTGTCGGCGCGGAGGCTGCGGATGAAGGTGGTGTAGCGGTCGAGTGTGGTGGGGCTCATGCGGTCCACGGGTAGGTGGGCGTCGGTGAGGCCGGGGTTTTCGGCGGCGAAACGCTCGCGCGCCCCATCCTCAGCGTAGTATACGGGGGAGGGCTTCTCGACGAAGCAGGCTAGCTCGTTGAAGTGCTCGTCGAAGAAGACGATCACGGGGATGGCGCGGAACAGGCCGTGCTTCTTCCAGTTCTCGGCCAGGTCGGGGTTGTCGTCCCGGTAGAAGATGCGCACCTCCCAGGAGGGTATCTCCTCCGCGAGGCGGCCCACCACGGGCACGTAGCGCAGCACGTCGCCGCACCAGTCCTCGGCCAGCACAAGCACCTTAGCCACTCGCGTCTCGTCGGCCAGGAAGCGCACGTCTTCCTCCCTGAGCGCGACGTTGCTGTAGTTTTGCTCGAAAAGCTCCCTGTTCTTGCGCATCCCCTGTACGTACTCTTCGACCGTCATGCCCTCGGCAAATCGCTCCGAGTCCACCCTGTTGAGGGTATCCACGATTGTATACTCCCTTCCGCGCCTGTGCGTGTAGCCCTTCTTAAATGTTCCCGGCCCCTAATGTATGAGCAGGGCCTGTGCCATGTACATACCCATATACGTTGTAGGAAAGTATACCAAAAACGAACGGTTGGTTGTTTACACGGGCGCGGATTACCGGCCCTGGCGAGGGGCTTTCGACGAGGGATGAAGCAGGCTGCACCTTGCCGCCGCACACAAGGTGAGGAAGGGCAAGGTTGGGCCTGGTCGATCTGAAGTTCAGTAGTGCCCCCATGCGTTGACACTGGCGATCAGCGCAAGAGGCTCGCATGTTGGTCGTAGACCGCACCGCACATGCAGCCAGGGCTTCGGACTAACTTTACCGGGTACGCCGGGTGGAGGCCAACCTGAGCGCAAGCCCCAGGCCCAGGAGCAAGCAAGCAATAGCAAGTGCGAGGGCGAGGGCGAGGGCGCGCCAATCGGACTGGCTGCCGATTGATGGAAAAGGCCCTAAACCGCCCGTGACCGGCAGGATATCGATTATTATGGCGGTTGGCGTGGCAACGGGACTTTGGGCTGGTGCGGGGGCGGGCTGCGAGGTTGGCGTGGAGGCCGTAGACCGAGCTTTGGTGGGGGTCGCCGTGCGCGCAGGAGCCGCCGTCTGCGTAGGGGCACCGGGGCCACTGCGCTGCCCGGGTGTGCGGCTGGGAGTGGTGGCCGGGGTGGCGCGCTGCTGTACGCCGGTAGACATCCAGTTGTTGTCGGACGGATTGACGGCCATTGCTAACCGGCCTTCGTTGAAGCCGGTAGCATGTGGCTCCCCTGGCTTGGCGTAGCGCACAGCGGACCGGGCGAAGCCTGGCCGCGCGTGCTGGGGGGCCGGCTCGGTGCTGGCACCTCTGACGAAAAGCAATGCGGCAAGCATACCTGCGAGGGCAGCGATAGTGAAGCGGATGCGCCTGTTCATTGCCTCCTGCCTCCTGCCTCCTTCCTCCTGCTTCTTACCTTCACGCCTTCTTCAAGGTAGGGACTGGGAGGGGAAGGGTGAGGGTGAGGGTGAGGTAAGGAATGCTTGATCTCGCAAAAATTTTACCGGGTACGCCGGGTGGAGGCCAACCTGAGCGCAAGCCCCAGGCCCAGGAGCAAGCAAGCAAGAGTCAGTGCAAGGACGACGCCAAGGCCGGCGCGGTCTGACTTACTGCCGGTGTCTGGCAAGCCGCTCGTTAGGGGTTGCGGGATTGGGATTATTATTGCGGTTGACGTGGCAACGAGATCTTCGGCCGGTGCGGGGGCGGGCGGCGAGGTTGGCGTGGAGGCCGTAGACGAAGCTTTGTTGGAGGTCGCCGTCTGCGTGGAGGCAGCAAGCCCGCCGCGCTGCTGCGGCGTGCGGCTGGGAGTAGTAGCCGGGGTGGCGCGTTGCTGCGGCGTGCGGCTGGGAGTAGTGGCCGGGGTGGCGCGTTGCTGTACCCCCGTGGATGCCCGGCCGATGTCGCGCGGATTGGCTGCCATAACTACCGGGGCCTCGCTGAAGCCGGTAGCAGGAGAGTTAACTAACTTACCTGGGGACGAAGACTGCACGATGGCGCCGGTCTGGGCAGTATGGGCAGCAGGCTCGGTACTGGCTCCGCCCGCGAAAAGCAAGGCGGCCAGCATACCCACCAGGGCAGCGATAGCTAAACGGATGCGCCTGTTCATTGCCATTGCCGTGCTACCTCCTACTTGATACCTTCACTCTCCTCTTCAAGGTAAGGGAGGGGAGGGTGAGGCTAAGGTAACGAACGACTTGATCTTGCCCAACAGCAGGACCCTCTCAAAGGGGGGACTATTTAGCCGGGGTTGTGCGCCCAGGACCGTCAACAGTCCACAGTGACCATATCATACTTAGGGTTTATTTCCATGTCAATAGGTAAAGTAAAATAGTTCGAAGCGTGTGTTTCAGGGGCGCAGTTACGTCTGGCGGAGGCAGGTTGGCTGATGATTATCCTGGCGGCCATTCGGCACACGGTACCCACTTTTCCGACGGCAGAGAGCCACGGGAGAGAAGATCTCCATACCGGTATGGGACGTGGTCCTTCTTGGTGGTTACGCGGCGCAGAGCCAAAGGGTTCCAGGTAGGCGGGCGGGACTTACGTGCTGACGTTCGCTACTTTTGTCCTGGAGATAGCTTCTACACTCTGCCCCCGACTGGCGCGTGTCTTGACGCTTGTGGGGCCGGGGAGTATAGTAACTTTACTATGCGGGCGCGTCAGGTAACCTGTGCGCCACGAACATAGCCGAGAAGGGATGTGACTCTTTATGGCGACTACACGACGCAATTACGACCCGCGCCTGCTCGGGATTGGCCTGCTGGCCGCCGGGGCCCTGGGCGCTGCCTGGGTCAACAAGCTGCAAAAGCAGTACGAGCGGGAGGGCGCGCCCAGGCTGCTCGACTGGGAGAGGGTGCGGGGTATCGCCCACCAGATCGTGCGCGAGGAAGAGGCCGCGCCCGGCTGGCATGAGGCGTGGGAGGACTATTACCGCGAGATGGTGTCGCGCTGCTACCCCGTCATTACCGAGACGATGGGGCGCGACCTGCCGGTGCCGCTCGACAAGATACGCGCCTTTACACGCTCCGAGTGGATAGACGCCAACATCTCCAACTTCGGCCAGCTATTCGAGCACATAGAGGCGATTTACCACCGGGTGCAGCCCCACCAGAACGTCGGCACCCTCGTCATGGGCGAGATGAGCCAGACGCTCCTCAGCAGCCAGTTGGGCATCCTGATGGGCTACCTGGCGAAGCGCGTGCTCGGCCAGTACGACCTGTCGCTCCTGGGCAAAGAGCCGGTGACCACCGGGGAGCTATATTTCGTGGAGCCGAACATCAACGGTGTGGTGGGGGAGCTCGGCCTCGACGCGCACGACTTCCGCCTCTGGATCGCCCTGCACGAGACCACCCACGCCTACGAGTTCGAGGCCTACCCGTGGGTGCGCGAGTACTTCAACTCGCTGCTGGAGGAGTACTTCGACTACGTCAGCGACGACCTGGTGAAGTACGGCAGCGGCCTGGGCAGCCTGTCGGCCTTGATAGAGCGCACCCGCAGCAACATGAGCAGCGGCGATAGCTGGATCGAGTCGGTGATGAGTCCCGAGCAGCGCAACCTCTTCAACAGGTTGCAGGCGCTCATGTCGATAGTCGAGGGTTACAGCAACTTCATCATGAACTCGGTGGGCGAGCAGTTGCTGCCGTCGTACAAGACGATCAAGGAGCGGGTAGAGCAGCGGGCCGCCCGCCGCGGCACCGCCGAAAAGCTCTTCATCCGCATCACCGGCCTCGCCCTCAAGATGGAACAGTACCGCATGGGCGAGACTTTCATCAACGCCGTAGTCGCCCAGCGCGGCGTGGAAGTAGCCAACCTGGTATGGGAAGGCCCCGACAAACTCCCCACGCTGGAAGAGCTACGCAACCCGGACCAGTGGATTGCGCGAGTTGTTAGTTGATAGTTGTTAGTTGCTAGTGTCACTCGCCAAAACAACAACACTCTTTGCGTATTAATCTCTTTACTAACAACTAACAACTAACAACTAACAACTAACAACTCGTTACTCCAAGGAGGCACAACGATGGCCGATCAGCAGGAACGAGACATGCATGCCCTGGATGGCGGGGACGGGCTTGGAGAGGACATCCGCCAGGGGTCGAACGTTGGGTTTGGGGGCGGGGACGACGACCTCGCGGATAGGGTGCACCTGGAGATGCATCACAGGCACCAGGCGCACGACCCGGCGCACGTAGACCTGAGCAAGGACGAGTACACCCCCGACGAGGTGGCCCGGCTGATAGGCACCAGCAAAGAGGCGGTCATACACGCTATCACGCAGGGCGAGCTAAAGGCCGACCGCAAAGGCCGCGACGTGGTGTGCATCCAGCACCACGACGTGGTAGAGTGGCTTCGCCGCCGCGACGCCGCCCGCTAGCGCGCGGCACGCGCCACGTTTCACAACACGGCCCCTACACACTATGCAACAACACCGCCCCGGACCTAACGCTTACGCGGGGGTCACAACCGAGCAAGACCGTCAGAACCACCGGGTATACCGCAAGCGGGTGCGCGGCGTGCGGGTGCGCTGGCTCATAAGCGGGCTGCTGCTGGGCGTCCTGGGGGGCATAGTGCTCACCATCGCTGTGTCCGCGCTGGTGGTCACGAAGCGGCCACTGCCAGTGAAGGACGAGCCGGGCGAGCCGGACGTGTCGGTGACGATTAGCGAACGCTACCTGAACAAGGCAGCCGCCGAGGGCGTGGCGACGTTCAATACCGGCACGGAGTTCCTTACCCTCACCAGCCTGCGCCTCGATTTGCAGCCCGGCCACCGCATGGACCTCCAACCGACCTTTCACTCAGACCTGGGGTTCTTCGTGTTCGACACCAGCGCCATCGTAAGCAATCAGCTTGCGGTGGAGGACGGTAAGCTCGTGATAAGGATGGTGGGCGACCCGCAGCTAGGCGACCTCAACGTGCCCCTCGACGCCTTGCCCCTCGACCTCAAGGGCACCCTGTCCTCCGCCGTGGACCGCATCAACAACGAACTGCTCATCTCCGAGATCAACGAATCCCTCATCTCAGGCTTCGGCGGCAGCGATTTCACCATGTACGGCCTCAGCACCGAAGGCGACCGCCTGACGGTACGGTTGAGGGAGAAATAGCTTCAGGGATTTGGAGTGGTTGTTGGGGACACTATATTTGGGGTGGGCGCCATGAAGTTACCTCGGGATCTAGTATATTGGGCCCTCTACATACTAGGGGCTGCGTTCTTCTTATTTTTCCTTAGACTCTTGTTTGCTGTCACGGGAGACAAGCAGGTGACATTAGCTTCAGTATTTGGGGAGGGTGAGCTATTGGCACTCTCACTGCCCGTACTTGGGGAGGCCCTGGGTACACTCCCTGGCCGTGCAAGTCCTGAGAAAGGACGTTGGCAGTTTCTTGTACTGGGTTGGCTCTGCTTCTTTCTTGGGACGATTTGTGGTGGGCTCTTTGGGTACGGTGTAACGACACTCAGTACACTTGCTGATCGTGATGCACACGAACGTTTCGCCGAGGACTTCGCACTCACATCATTAGCGATTGCAGGCGCGTCTATCGTTACGGCACTGTTGTGTAAATTCTTGGTACGGGCAGCCAATGAATAGTAACAACGTGTTCGTTGTCGCTGTTATTGCTGCTTCTATGGTGGTTGCATTAGCGTTACTCGTCGTCGGTTCATCCGTTGTTGCTTTGCGTAGCGAAAATAGGAGACTAGCACAGAATCAACAGCACAGGCAAGCGTCAAAACGTGTAGTGAGCCGTCTCGAACCCAAGCAGTTCCCCTTGTTGAACAGTACTAACGGAGCAGAAGGGAGTTGGAGTCTTGAGGATGCTGGTCGGCGTTACCAGGAGGCGCTGGCAGTCTTTGAGCCTAGAAAGGCGCAGTGGGTGTATGCGCCATTTATCCTGGCAATCGACCCTGACCGCGAGTCTTATATTGATAATTTACACGGCATAGCAGTCATGCCAGGCGATAAGGTCCAGTTCAGTAGTATGCCAGTTTCTGGGGAAGGCGCTATTTTAGGCGTGGCGAACCGTGGAGGGAGCAGCTATTCACCTGGCAGCTTGATTGCTGTGATGCCCTTTGAGTGGCCTGCACCGCACATGTTGAGTTCCTACGAAATAAAGGCAATAAATGATGTGCCTGTGGTGGTTCGTGGTGTAGAGCAAATAGTTTTAAGTTCAAGCCAATCAGATTTCCAAGCACTTCGCGCTGAATTCTCACAACATCGAGCAGAATACCTTGCTTCAGAGCACGCTAAGTCCTCTGAAGCAAGCACCTCATCCACTAAGAACACACCGCTATTCCTATCAGGCGCACCGGACGACTCTTCACTATATCCGTGGGGGAACGAACCACGCTCCGAGTCCGACAACGAACCGACTTCAAGCTTGTAATTGCTACCTTCGTGAACGAGAGTATACAATAGATGCTGGGGTGGTCTCTTTTCCCACTAGACTACTAAATTCCCGCTTCCTAGAACACCTCTTCCGGCCAGTCGAGCATGAGGGCCTTTAGGTAGTCGCCGGGTTCGACGCGGCTGACGGACTCCGGGACGATTAGCAGGGCGTTGGCGCGGGACATGGAGGTGAGGAGGTTGGAACCCTGCCCTCCGGTGGGGCGGCAGACGTACTCGTCACCCTCCCTTGAGACGATGCCGCGCACGTAATGCTCCCGGCCCTTGCCGTAGTCCATCGCTTCCGTGACGCAGGCGGTGACGGTGGGGCGGTGCAGGCGCGCCTTGCCGAGCATCTTCAGGATGGCGGGCCGGGCGAATAGCTCCATCGTAACCATGCTCGACACGGGGTTGCCGGGCAGGCCAAGCAACGGCACCTCGCGCTCGCCCAGCCTGCCGAACAGCAGCGGCTTGCCCGGCCGCACGCGCACCCGCCACATCCGCACCTCGCCCATCGATATGAGCACGTCCTTCACGAAGTCGTGGTCGCCCACCGACACCCCCGCCGACGATATAATCAGGTCGGGCTGCATATCGAGGGCTTCGCGCAGCTTGGCCTCCAGGTGCTCGCGGCTGTCGCGGGCCACCCCGAGGTTGAGGGGCATCGCGCCCCAGGACTGTAGCTGGGCGGCGATGGCGTAGTTGTTTGTGTTGCGTATCTGGCCGGGGCCGGGCGTCTGGTCCACCTCCACAAGCTCATCGCCCGTAGCCAGCACCGCCACTCGCGGCCTCCGGTGCGCGCTGACGCGGGCCTTACCCACCGAGGCGAGCAGGCCGATCTCAGCAGGCCGTATGACGGTGCCGGGGCTGAGTACGAGGTCGCCCTGTCGCATGTCCTCGCCCGCCCGGCGCACGCTGTCACCCGGCTTGACGCTGCGGTAGAGCAGCACGTTCTGGCCCAACTCCCCGGCGTGGGCGCGCGCGTCCTGGGGGAGGAGGCGGGCGTTGTCGAGGGCGCGACCTTCGCTGGTATCTTCGAAGCGTATGACGGCGTCAGCGCCAGGGGGCACGGGCGCGCCGGTCATGATGCGGAAGGCGCCGCCCGGCTCTACCCTGTCGCCCGGCTGGGGGAAGGCACCGGCGGGCATGTGGCCGATGACGCGCAGGCTGATGGGGCTGTCGTCGCTCGCGCTCACCGTGTCCTCGGCACGCACGGCGTACCCGTCCATCGAGGAGTTGTCGAAGGGGGGGTTGTCCATGTCGCTACGCACCTCTTCGGCCAGCACGGTGCCCAGGGCTTCCATTAGCGGCACCTCTACGGCAGGGAGGGGCGAGAAGTAAGAGAGGATGTTCTCAAGCGCCTCGGCAACACTCACGCTGGTGAGGGTGACCTGGCCCGATGCTTCTTTCATAGGACGCCTCGTGTGGGGGTATATAGCACAGGAGATTATAGCACGGGAGAGATAGAGGTCCGCCCGGCAACAGGACAGCGGGTTGAGGCGGGGTGACGGCATTCCGGGGAGGGCGGCGGTGTCCCGCATGACACCTTGTGGGGATGCCCTGCCAATGAATTGGCGGGCTGACAAGGGGCAAAGTCCCCTACGGGGACTAAGGAAGATGTGGGTAGTCTCCGAAGGAGACTTCGCTGCTTGTCAGCCCGCCAATTCATTGGCAGGGCATCCCCACAGGCTGAGTAGGGCGAACGTTGGCGGGCTGGGCCGCGGCAAGCAGTGGCCTGAAATGTGCAAACCTCCCTTCTCAGCGAGCAACCATTGCATGCGTGAGGATTACCCCGTTAATGAGCACTCAACCTACAGAACTCGAACAGCCAGAAAAAGCCCACGTCTTGCGGCAACTTACCATCTCCGGTGTCCTCCTCCTGGTGGGCTATATATGGTTCTTCGTCTTGATGCAATCGGCGGCCTTCTACTACGCCAACCTGCCGGACCCGATACAGACCCGCCTCCACAGCATTTTCGACCCGATCAACAGGCTCTTCCCTTCAAATTGGCTGAACACGGACCGGACGAACAAGTCCTCCCTGGTGCTCGTACTGCCATACCTGGCGGTCATGACTGCCATAATCGGCACGCTGGTGTACATCTTGAGGCAAGTGGCGCGGCCCGGGGCCTGGAGGCCGGAGTACGTCAAGCCCGCCCTGGGGAGGATATTTGGCTTTACGGCCGTTATTCTCCTGTTGTTGCTCTTCGTGCGAGGACTCCTCACCACCGACATCTACTCGTACGTGTGGTACTCGCGGGTATGGGTCGAGCATGGCGTATCCCCTTACACGCACGTCCCTGCTGAGTTCGCGGCGCAGGATACGGCCCACTGGCTCGACTGGGTCTTCTGGAAGACCGAGCCTGCCGTCTATGGGCCGGTTTGGGTCTATATTTCGGGGCTATTCTACAAGCTAGGGCAGCTAGGCAACGGCCAATTCGCCACCCAACTGCTGTCGCTGAGAATACTGGCAGACGTCGCACACCTGCTGAACGCCTGGCTGGTGTGGAAGATAGCAGGGCTGATCGTCCGCAGGCGGCAGCCCTCGCCAAACAGCGCCACAGGGGGCGGGCCAGACGGACCGACGGAAGGGCTGGCACCTCCGCCGGGGAGCGATGAGGGGCTGGGCTTCAGGTTCGGGGCCTTACTGTTCTACATCTGGAACCCGCTGCTCCTGGTGGAGTTCGGGGCCAACGGTCACAACGACGTGGTGATGCTGACGTTCGTGCTGCTGGCCTTCTGGCTGCACCTGTCGGGCAGGTGGAGGCTGGCCGCCCTGGCCCTTGGGCTGGCAACGCTGGTGAAGTTGCTGGCGCTGCTGTTCGTGCCGGGCTACCTCTGGCTGCTGTTGTGGGAGGGCTACCGGGCGGCGGGTACGGGTTCGCGGGACGTGTTCCGGCGTTTCGCGAGGGGGGCGCTAAGGGGAGCGCAGGCCATCGCTATCATGGCTGCCGCCTGGGTGGTGCTTTACATACCTTTCTGGGAGGGCATGCAGACGTTGCGGGTGCTGGTATCAGGCCCGGCCAACAGGTGGTATTTGCACACCCTGGGCGAGAACGTGGTGCAGCATGGCCCCAGCTTCATCGCCAACATCGCCCCCTCCTTCGGGGTGCAGGACACCGGCCCCGAGTTCCAGGCGCAGGTGCGGGCCTACATCGAGGCCAACCTCAAGGTGTGGCTCATACCCGTCGTGGGACTCATAGCCATCCTCGTCACGTGGAGAGCGCGCACCTTCGAACGGGCGTTGCGGGCCTGGGGGTGGGTTATCTTCGCGGCCATCATCGCGCAGGCGTGGTTCTGGCCCTGGTACGTGTCGTGGCTGATAGCGCCCGCAGCACTTGCCGCGTCGGTGCGGCTGCGCACCGCCACGCTCATATTCTGCGCGTCGTCGCTGCTGAACTACATCGAAGAGCAGGTGCTCGTGTGGCACTACAACATATTCCGCGACCTGAGCGGCGCGCTCATTATGGCCCCTCCCCTAATCTACCTGCTCTGCTCGTGGCTGTTTGAAGTAGCGCGCAACAGGAAAGCGGGCAGGCAAGACCAGCACGAAGGAGTGCTAGAACAGCCTGCCGTGGCTTACGGTGGATAAGAGCCGGGCTGTAGGAATAGACGGAACCGCCAAGACGCCAAGAACGCCAAGAACGACGCCAAGATATTAAAGGTTTGGGCATGTAGGGGCACGATGCATTGTGTCCACCGTGGTGAAGCCCGGGGGTTGAACGGGTAGCACCAAGAGTTCCCCTTGTCATCCTGAGCGTAGCGAAGGATCAGTAGCCCGTTCTTGACTGTTGTAATTGAAGCAACAATGTTCCTAATACCAACATTATGCGCGTCGTTGTAGACTCTGGCCTACCCACCTGATCCTTCGCTACGCTCAGGATGACAAAGGGGCCTTTGGTCCTACATATGCAGACTCCAACCTTAATAAACCTGGCGCGTTCTTGGCGTCCTTGGCGTCTTGGCGGTTTCGTCTCCTTAGACCTGTCGTACCTTGAGGTGCTCCACGAACCAGCGGGTGATGGCGACGGTGGAGTGGATGCGGTTGGGTATCTTGCGGAAGCCGTGGCCTTCGTCGGGGTAAAGCACGTAGTCTACCGGCACACCCCGGCGCTTGAGGTTGTCTACTACCTGCTCGGCCTCCACCACGGGCACGTTCGTGTCGTTGGCCCCATGTAGCACGATAGTGGCCCCCTTGACGCGGTCTATCTTGTGTATGGGCGAGAGGTCGCGCAGCATCTCGGCCTCGGTATCGGGGTCGCCGTACTCGGTCTTCGATATGGCGGCCATCCACGGCTCGGTCTGGGCGAAGAAAGTCTCAAAGTTGACTACACCGCAGGTGATCGCGCCCGCGGCGAACGTATCGGGATATTCAGCGAGGCCGGATAGCGTCATAAAGCCGCCGTAGGAGCCGCCCATGATGCCGATGCGGCCCGGGTCGGCCATGCCCGCCTGCACCACGTAGCGCACGCAAGCCTCTATGTCGCGCACTGCGTTCACCCGCAGCGCGCCATTATCGAGGTTGACGAAGGTCTTGCCGAAGCCGTCGGAGCCGCGCACGTTGGGGGCTAACATCGCGATGCCCTGGGAGAGCAGGGCCTGGTAGGTGGTGTTGAACAAAGGCCGCTCCTGGGCCTCAGGCCCGCCGTGGAAGCTCAACACGGTGGGGCCGGGCGACCGACCGACGCGGGGCCTGTAGAGCCAGCCGCTTAGCTCCAGCCCGTCGTGCGCCTGGAAGCTCACCAGTTCGGGCCTGGGCATACCGTCCAGATCGACCCCCGCGTGCGGGCTGTGGGTGACTTGCCACAGCTTGCCCGAGGCTCGTTCCAGCACCCAGACGTCGTTGGGCGAGGCCGCGCCGGTGAGGGTCAAGGCCAGGTAGCGGGCGTCTCGGGAGAAGGCGATGCTGATTACGACCTCGGCGGGTAAGGCTGGACCGGGGGTTTCTTCGAGGCTGTGCAGGTCGAAGAAGGCCAGTTCGCTGCGGCCCCCGGCGTTCCAGACTAGCGCGGCGGTCGTGCCGTCCTCCGTGACTTCCAGGTACTCCAGTTCGGCGTCGTCCCGCCCGGCGAGTAGCTCTAGCTCCCCCGCCCGCCCATCTTCGCCTACAACCACCCTGGCGAAAGCGCGGCGCTCGCGGTCCTTGTTGGAGGAGAGGTATACGGTCCCGCCGTCGGGGGAGAACCTGCCGTGGTCGAAGCTGCCGGGGCCGGTATGCTCGGTCAACAGCGTCTCACGTCCGCTTTCCAGGTCGATCAGGTAGAGGTCGTCGTCGCCCCGGTTCTTCATCCTGTAGAGCACAGCCCGCCGCCCGTCGCGGCTGACATCGGTAAGCTGGCCGATGCCACCCGTGTCTGCCACGAAGCGCCACTCGCCGGAGCGCGGGTCGAGCAGGTAGGCGTCCATCGTGTCGGGGCTGCGGCGGTTGGAGGCGACGGTGAGCCACCGGCCGTCGTGCGTCCACTTTTCGAGCCAGTTGTTGACGGTGCCGCCTTCGGTGAGCCTGCGCAGGTCCATGCCATTGGGGCGGACCACGTATATTTGCTGGTTCAGCCCCCCTCCCGGTGCGAGCCAGAAGGCCAGCCACTCCCCGTCGGGCGACCACTCGACCTTCAGCACCTGGTCGTCCAGCGCGGTCACCAGTTCCGGCCAGCCCCCGGTGGCGGGCACGGTCCACACCTGGGGCACGCCGCTCAGGTTGGACACGAAGGCGATACGCTCGCCATCAGGGGAGAAGCTGGGCAGCATGCAACTGCCGATCTTGCCCATCCTGGCTACGGATGCGGCGACTTCGTCGGCAATGTTCTCCACGGGCGAGGGCGGTCCGTCTGGGGCGCGTACATCCGAGCCAAGGGTCATAACAATCTCCTAACCGTAAGAGTGACAGTCGAAATGTTAAGGGTTGAGGATGTGGGAGACTCCTCGTCAGGGCTTGGTCAAAGCCGGGTATTTAGAACCCGGCCCCCCTTTGTCATTTCGAACGTAGTGAGAAATCTCGTCCTATACCGGGATGTTCCTCTTCTCGGATGTTCGCCTTTTCTCATGAGCTTCCGTATTGAAAGAAAGGTGGTATTTGGGTGCTGAAGGACGAGATTCTTCACTGCGTTCAGAATGACAATGGGGAACTTTGGTCGCCATAATTGCTACATAACCTCTTCTGATACGGTCCTGGACATCGCGGCCAATGCTAGCGCCGCCTCGGCCTGCTTCCGCTCAACCGAAGGGAAGGATTCAAGGAAGAAGTCCAATGTGTCCCCTCCTTCAGATAGTCGAACAATGACTTGACAGGCACACGGGTGCCCTTGAAGACGGGCGTGCCACTCATGATCTCAGGGTCGCGGGTTATCAGGTCTTGGTCTAGCATGGCTCACCTACATAAATATCGCGCATACATAGCATAAACTCACGCGCCGTGCTCAAGATGCCGTCTGATACCTACATTATAGACCAGCACACGCTGGTGAGCCACCCGCACCCTACAAAAACCCGCAACCCTCCTGTATAATCATAGTAGGCGCAACGGCGCGCTACGCGCTCCCCATTACCTTGATTTCCCTGCGCCCCTTACGATTTTGGATTTTAGATTGTTTCAGCTTATCCAAAGTCTAAAACCTAAAATCTAAAATCCAAACTCCCCCGGAGGGCGTCACTATGAAGGCAGTCATTATGGCAGGCGGCGAGGGTTCTCGCCTGCGTCCTCTCACAATACGGCGTCCCAAGCCGATGGTGCCCGTCGTGGACCGCCCGGCTATCGTGCACATCATGGAGTTGCTCAAGAGGCACGGCATCACCGAGGTGGTCATCACCCTGCAATACCTCGCCTCCACGATCCAGGAGTACCTGGGCGACGGCTCCACGATGGGTATGAGGGTGCACTACACGGTGGAGGAAAGCCCCCTCGGCACCGCAGGCTCCATCCGCCTGGGCGAGCAGCACCTCAACGAGACCTTCATGGTCATCTCCGGCGACGCGCTCACCGACTTCGACCTGGGGGCCGCCGTGGCCTTCCACAAGCAGAAGAAGTCGACGGCCTCCATCGTCCTCAAGCGCATGCCCAACCCCCTCGAATACGGCGTGGTCATCATAGACGAGGACGGGCGGGTGCGGCAGTTCCAGGAGAAGCCCAGCTGGGGCGAAGTATTCTCCGACACGGTGAACACCGGCATATACATCCTGGAGCCGGACATCTTCAAGTACTACGAGGCCGGGCAGGTATTCGACTTCTCCAGCCAGCTATTTCCCATGATGCTGGAGAAGGGCGACCCGATGTTCGGCTACGTGGCCGACGGCTACTGGTGCGACGTTGGCTCCATACCCGACTACATGACGGCGTCCGCCGACTACCTGGGAGGCCAGGTGAACGTGCCCCGCATGGGCAAAGAGACCGCGCCAGGTTCCGGCATCTGGGCCGAGGCAGAGGTCGAGATAGCCCGCGACGCCCGCATTATCGGCCCTGTGTACCTGGGTACCGGCGTCAAGATCAATTCGGGCGCGGTGGTGCGAGGCCCGGCGGTGATTCGCGACTTCACGATCATCGACAACCGCGCCACCATAGACCGCGCGGTCATCTGGCGCAACTGCTACATAGGCGAGCGGGCCGAGGTGCGCGGGGCTATCTTGCAGACGCAGGTGAACGTCAAGGCGCAGGCGATGATCTTCGAAGGGGCCGTGATAGGCGACGGGACCATCATCGGCAACGGCGCGGTGATCCAGCCCAACGTGAAAATCTGGCCTTCCAAGGAAGTGGAGAGCGGGGCCACGGTCACCTCCTCGATCATCTGGGGGGCGCAGGGCCGCCGCTCGCTGTTCGGGCGCTGGGGCGTGACGGGCCTGGTGAACGTGGACCTCACGCCGGAGTTCGCGGCCAAGCTGGGGGCGGCGTACGGGGGCGTGCTGGCCAGAGGCTCCACGGTGACCGTGAACCGCGACAGCCACTACACCCCCCGCATGATAAAGCGCGCCCTCATCGCGGGGCTGCCCTCGGCGGGCGTGAACGTGCTCGATATACGCAACGTGCCCATCCCGGTGGCCCGGCACTACACGCGGTCGGTGGGCGCGGCGGGCGGCGTGCACGTCAGGCTGTCGCCCTTCGACGCTCGCGTGGTGGACATCAAGTTCTTCGACAAGCGCGGGCTGGACCTGGACAAGGCTACCGAGCGCAAGATCGAGGGCCTGTTCTTCCGCGAGGACTTCCGCCGCGTCTACCTAGACGACGTGGGTCGCATCAACTACGCGCAGGACGTGGAGAGCCGCTACGCCAGCGAATACATGCGGCACCTCAATGTGGACGCGATCACCAACAGCAATGATGGATACAACCGCATCGCGGTGGACTACGCCAACTCGTCGTCCAGCCTGGTGCTGCCCAACCTGCTGGGCAGGCTCAACGCGGACGTGGTGGCTATCAACGCGGTGGTGCACGAGGAGTCGCTCTACCAGACGCCGGAGCAGTTCGAGCAGGCGATGGAGCGGCTGGGGGCCATTACCGCCACGCTCAAGGCGGGCTTCGGGGTGAGGCTCGACACGGGCGGCGAGCGCATCTACTTCGTGGACGAGACGGGCAGGGAAGTGGATCGCATGCGAGCGCTGGCGGTGGTAGTGGACCTGGCGCTGGCCCAGCACGCGGCGGAGCACGGCAAGGGGGGCATCGCGGTGGTGCCGGTGAACGCGCCTTCCATCATGGAGGAGATAGCGGCCAGGCACGGCGCGGAGATAGTGCGCACCCGCTTCAACGCCTACGCGCTGATGACGGCGGCCCTGCGGCAAGGGGTGGTAGTGGCGGGCGACTGGCAAGGCTCGTTCATCTTCCCCGGCTTCCAGACGGCGGCGGACGGCCTGTTCACGATAGCCAAGGTGATGGAGCTGACGGCCTTGCGGAAGGTGCGCTTCACCGAGGCTCTGCGCAACCTGCCCTCCTACGCCATGTACTCCACGCGGGTGCCCTGCCGGTGGGAGGACAAGGGCCGGGTCATGCGCATCCTCAACGAGCAGTACCGAGACAGCGCGAGCAGGCAGGTAGACGGCGTGAAGATCGACCTGGGGCAGGGCGAGTGGGCGCTCATCCTCCCCGACGCCGACCGCCCCATCTTCCACGTAATCGCGGAGGCGGATAACGACAACCACGCGCGGCAGCTCGTGGACAAGTACGCTGGGCTGGTGCAGGGTCTGCAATAGTTTTGAGTGTGTTGGTGAGGGGTCCTGGATGAACAAAATTGATGAGCTACTAGAAGAAGTGAGAGAAATGCCGGAGCCTGCGCTTGAAGAGGTGCTGGATTTCGTGCGATTCCTGAAGGCTAAGCAAGCATCCGAACTGAACGAAACCGCAACGCTCAGTGAACCGGCTTTAGCAAAGGACTGGCTTCGACCTGAGGAGGATGAGGCTTGGCAGCATTTGTGACATTTATGAAGGGAGACGTTGTTGTAGTGCCGTTTCCTTTCTCCGATCTGAGCCAGGTAAAGCGGCGACCAGCCTTAATTATAGCTACACTGCAAGGCCAAGATTTGATCCTCTGCCAAATCACAAGTCGGACCATCAGAGATAGCTACGCCGTCCCTCTTGAGTTAAGCGATTTCGTGCAAGGCGCCCTACAGGTGATCAGTAATATACGCCCGAATAAGCTATTTACCGCCGACAGAACCTTGATCCTGTATCGTATTGGCAGTCTCAAACAAGAGAAAATAGAGGAAGTCACTAAGGCTATAATGCAGATACTTCAATAGCCACAATAGACTTGAATCGCTAAGAAGAATAAGGTCATTATTGGCAACCAGGTAAGATAGGCAGTTCGACCTCCTCTGCCCGCCAAGCCGCATATGACAGGGCTTCATTTATGTCAGCAGCTTCCAAGTAAGGGTATGCCTCCAGTATGGCTTCCCGGGAGTGGCCTGCCGCCAATAGGCCTACAATAGTGCCAACTGTGACCCGCATGCCCCGTATACAGGGTTTTCCGCCCATTACGTTAGGATCGAAGGTTATTCTAGTAAGCTGTTTCATATTCGGTCCTCGCAAACGGTCCTCACAAAAGCATCAACGTATAGGCATTCTACCACAGGGAGACACCTCCTCATAACATAGACGAGGTAACGAGCTTGAGGGTCACGCAAACTATGAAATGAAGGTCTTTACAGATCTGATGATGCCTCGCCAACGGTCATTACCCCATGCTTATCATGGGTGTGAGCAGCACCAGACCCCAGTTCCGCCACCAACCGCTCAATTACCCACGTTCTTAACAAGGTTTGATAGCCCAGCCCCTGTTGAGATGCCAGGTCTTTCAACCCCTCGATAGTCTCTGGGTCCAACCTGAGCGAAATGAGGGTCTTGCGTGGCCGGGGCCCAACGAATCGTCCGTTTACTTCTTTTGTGTCTTCGAAGAAGTCTGTAGAGTCATGCGTGTCCCAGAACTCCCCTTCTTCCTGTTCACTTCTAAATGCCGGTATCTTACCCATGCCTGCCTCACTTTCCTTGATAGTACCTTCTTTCCCGTGACGTCATGATGCGAGCGGTGATGGGTCGTGCAAAGCGTTTACCCTGTACGTGCTTGAAGGCGAACACGACAAATATATACTGCCCTGACTCGGAGCGCCCATAAAGATGGTACTTGCCGCTTTGTGCGACACGTAATTTGAGATTGGGATCATAGAAGCACTCTTCCACCTCATACGCCTGTAGACCGTGCTTTACAAGGACTTTCTCTTCCAGTTCTGGAAGCCAATCGAAATCATCGAAGTACAGTTCCACAAAGCCCCACCTGTTTGTATATACATGGTCTTGTGTATATACACTTTAGCAGACACGCAGTGCCGTGTCAACTTACATTCCGGCCGCCAAAAGCGGGTGCCGGGGAGACGTGGTACTTGTTTCCGCTTGCCACCGGCGCGATCTTCTGCAAGAATAGATGCAAGCTCCAGGTGCCCGGATGCGCAGCCCTAACTTTGCATACAGGTCATACTCACACAATTCCGGGTAGCA
>DASVQO010000154.1:0-1735 GCA_036389075.1 Chloroflexia bacterium
AGGCAGTTAAGCCCCGCCCTTGTCATTCTGAGTACCGTGCTGACGAAGGAATGTCACAAATACAGCCACACACGGTGCCAGCCGACGCCCTGCGATTGAAATCGGGGGGCGTCGGCTGGCACCGTGTGGCTTCACAAGAAGTGGCTTCATTTATTGCCGTTCTTTCTTTAGCGTGGAACTGAGCGGAACGATCTCGTCCTCCAGCACCCAAATACCACCTTTGCTACACCACGGAGTCCCTCAGGAACATAGCAACACCGGGGTAGAGGACGATATTACTCGCAACGCCCGAACGAAAAAACGGTCGGGCAAGAGCGTACTACCGCGTGCTCAGGTGGACGCCATTGCCGTTCTTGATGGGAGTGATAAAATAGAGGCGGCATAGCTGCAAAAGATTGTGTATTATCTTGCGGACGCCAGAAGCTGAGGTCTCGTCCTGGCAGTATTGTGGAGGTCAGGTAGCATCGTGGCAGAAGTTGATCCAGGCGCGGAATACGTGGTCCCTATGGACCGGCTGGAGTCCTTCTATGACGAGCCGGGAGAGTACGGCTGGATCATGGAAGGCCACAAGCACGGCTTCGCCCTCACTTCGGTAATAATCACGCAGACGGCCCCACAAGGCGGCCCTCCTCTGCACGTACACAACACGGAGGAGGTGCACGTACTGCCCGAGTGCCACCTGGCGTACGTCATCGGAGACAGCACCTTTGAGGTCGAGGGGCCGTGCGTCGTGAACATTCCCGCTCGCGTGCCTCATACCTTCCTCAACATTGGCATGGAAGCCGCCCGCATCGTATGCTTCTGGCCCGCCAACGATTTCTGGAACGACTACGACGAGCTAGGCCCCAATCCCCTGCTGGCGCGCTATGGAGTAGATGGAGGGGCTGGATGAACGTGGAAATAGAATCGCTATCCTGCAATAACTGCGGTGCACCCCTGGATGTGCCCTCTACAGCCAACTTCCTGACCTGCCGCTACTGCGGGTCCAGGCTGGTAGTCCGGCGCACTGAAACCGCCCACTATACGGAGCTTGTGGAGCGGCTGGAGCAGTACTCACAGCAGCTGGAAGACCAGGCAGAATACCTGCGCCTCCGGGATGACCTGGACGCGCTCGATGAGGACTGGCAGCGCGAGCGCAGGCGATACCTGATCCTCAGGCCGAACGGGACGTTGCAGGCCCCCACGCGCTGGTATTTGGGCACGAGTATTGTAGTAGGCCTGGTGGTGTTTGGCCTTACCGGGGGGTGGTTCTATGCCAGCGCGAACGCGGGGCCGGGCGCCTGGTTTTTCGGCTGGTTTGGAGCAATCATGTGCCTGGCTGTCCTGGCATACACCCTGAGGGTCGCTAATAAGGTCGGCAAGTACAACAAGGCAAAACAGGCGCACCAGCAACAGCGTAGAGAGCTAATGGCAAGGCTGTACGAGGTCTACCCCCAGGAGCGGGAACGGTCAAGGGAGTGACCTCTGGCGAACTGCTAACGCCTGCACAGCCACAGAAAGGAACAACCACATGACTACCAACAACGACCGGATAGACTCGTTCCTGCAAGAGCGCCTCGACCGCTACATCGATGAAACGGCCCGCCTGTGCGCCCAACCCAGCGTATCCGCCACAGGGGAGGGTGTGGCCGAGTGCTCCAACCTCGTGGCCGAGATACTGGCGGGCCACGGCTTCGAGGTGCAGAAGTTCGACACGCCCGGCGAGCCGGTGGTCGTGGGCCGTGCCCGTGGCAAA
>DASVQO010000155.1:0-4310 GCA_036389075.1 Chloroflexia bacterium
ATGCCCATGTGAAGCTGCAACGACTCCCCTATCTGCGTGCTCACCTTCAGCACGGGGTTGAGCGAGGTCATGGGGTCCTGGAAGATCATCGAGATCTCCTTGCCCCGTATGTGCCGCATATCCTCCCGGCTGTAGTTGAGCAGGTTCTCCCCGCGATACAGGATTTCGCCGCCCACCACCTTGCCGGGTGGCGAGGCTATCAGCTTCATAATGGACATGGCGGTCACGCTCTTACCCGAGCCCGACTCGCCCACGATGCCCAGCGTCTCGCGCTCGTCCAGCGTGAAAGACACGCCGTCCACCGCCTTCACCACGCCCTCGGCGGTGTAGAAGTACGTTTGCAGGTTGTTCACTTCGAGCAGATGTGGCATTAGAGACCTTTCTGGGAATTTCGAGTTTCGAATATTCTCCTACCGGTTCAGCCGTGGGTCCAGGGCATCGCGCAGGCCGTCGCCCAGCAGGTTGAAGGCCAGCACGGTGACCATGATCGCCAGCCCCGGAAATATCAGCAGGTGGGGCGCGTTGAACACGCTGTTGCGCTCCACGCCCAGCATGGTGCCCCACTCAGGGTGAGGCGGCTGCTGCCCGAGTCCCAGGAAGCCGAGCGCCGCCGCATCGAGTATGCCCGAGGCGATGCCGAGCGTGCCCTGCACGATGAGCGGGGTGAGGGCGTTGGGCAGGATCGTGCGGAACAGGGTGCGGCGGGCCGGTACGCCCAGCGCTTTGTCGGCCGTGACGTAGTCGAGCTCCCTGATCGAGAGCACGCTGGCGCGCACTATGCGGGCGTAGATAGGTATGCCCACGAATCCAATAGCGAACAGCGCGGGGAGCAGGGGCGACAATCCCTGCACTATCAAGGGGCGCAACACGGCCACGAGCGCGATTGCCAGCAGCAAGCTTGGGAAGGCCAGCAGCACGTCCATCAGCCGCATGAGTACGTTGTCCAGCCAGCCGCCGATATAGCCCGACAGCGCCCCTATCAGCGTGCCCACGACGATGGCGAACGTCACCGTGGCAACCCCTATAAAGAGCGACACCCTGGTGGCGTGCACCACCCGGCTGAACAGGTCGCGCCCGTTGCCGTCAAGCCCGAATATGTGCTGTGGCTCATTTGAGGGGCAGCCGAACAGGTGGATGCAGGGCGTGGCCCTCACCCGGTTGTTGGGGTCGGTGAACGTCAGCGGGTCGTGGGTGGCAATCAGGGGCGCGAAGATGGCGACGAACAGCAGGATGCCGATAATCAGCAGCCCCACCTGGCCCGAACGGTTGCGCAGCAGGTGCCGGGTGGCGTTGCGCCACATGCTGGCCGACCTGGCGGGCCTCAGTATCCCCGGTTCTACCGCTTTCTGTCGCAGAAGCATGGTCCGGCTCCTAACTCAACCTGATACGTGGGTCTATGTACGCGTACGAAATATCCACGAGAAGGTTCATCAGCACGAACAGCAGGGCCACGATGATGGTGAAGCCCTGCACCACCGGGTAGTCCCTGGCGAATATCGAGTCGACCAGGAATTTGCCCACGCCGGGCAGCCCGAACACCGTCTCGGTGAGCACAGCACCCCCGAGCAACCCCCCGAATTGGAGGCCAATCACCGTGACGAGGGGCAAGAGGGCGTTGCGCATGGCGTGGCGGAAGAGCACGAACCGCTCGCCCAGCCCCTTGGAGCGGGCGGTCCGTATGTAGTCGGCCCCCAGCACGTCGAGCAGGTTGGAGCGCGTGAGGCGGGCTATGATCGCCATCGGGATGGTGCCGAGCGCCACCGAGGGCAGGATGAGGTGCTCCAACGCATCGCCCAGGACGTTCCACTTGCCCTGCAAGGTGGCGTTCAGGGTGAACATGTTGGATACGAACAGGAAGATGCCCCTGGCGACCCCCTCAAGCTCGCCCATGTTCCACGCCTTGTCCAGGGGCGGCAGTGCCAGGCCCGGCGTGAGGCGGCTACCTGTGGGCAACTGGAACGGCGTGTCGCGCAGTACCACCCCGAAAAAGCCCGCCAGCAGCAGGCCCAGCCAGAAGATAGGCATCGACACGCCCAGGTTCGCTATGACCATCGCTCCGGCGTCCAGCGCGCTCTTGTGCCTGTAGGCCGAGATGATGCCCAGCGGCACCCCTATGACTATCGCGAACAGCATCGAGCCAATCGCAAGCTCCAGCGTCATTGGCAGGCGTTCCAACAGGATGTCACCCACCGGGCGGCCAAACTTGATGGAGTTGCCCAGGTCGGCGGTCGCCAGGCCGGTCGTGTAGCGCCCGAACTGCACCAGGATGTTGTCGTTCAGCCCGAAACGCACGCGAAAGTCCGCGCATGCGGCCGGCGAAGCGCGCTCGCCCAGCATGGCGATGCATGGGTCGCCGGGTATCGAGCGCACCAGTATAAACGTTACGAATATGATACCTAGAATAACGGGTACGATCAGCAGCAAACGCTGAAGTAAGAAGCGTGCCATATCTTATCCCCAACTCTTACGTACTCTTGTAGCAACGGCTTGGAAGGCGATAATAAGGGAGAGGAAAAAGCTAATTGGGGGAGCAGGAGCACCCCGAGCCTACGGCAAAAGGCACTCCCGCGACCCAGAGAATGACATACAGCGAATGGGCGGGACGGCTTGCATCCCACCCATTCGCGTACCGGCTCACTTAGCTAGCGAACCAGGTCGCACAGCACCCCGAACTTTACTCCGCGGGCGGAGGCGGGTTCAGGAACGCGGTGAACAGGTAAGTCCAGTAGTCGAAGTTGCCCGCACGGCCCTTGTGGAGCGGGTGCTTGGCATCCCACTGTACCGCGTAAGTAGCCACCACGTCGCGGGCGGTCACGGCCGTGCCGTCCGAGAACTTGGCGTTCGGCTTGAGCTTGATGGTCCACTCGGTCAGGTCGGTGTTCGACTCGTACGAAGCGGCCAGGCCAAGCTCGACCTCGGTGCTGCCGACCTTGTAGCCGAGCAGCGGCTCGAAGATCTGCTCGCAAGCGCGCAGGGCCTCGCCGTCGGTCTCATCGGCGCAGTAGAGCGAAGGCGGCTCGCCGTTCTGGATCCAGACGAAGGTGTCTCTGCCGGGGGCAGACATCACCTTGAAGGACTCGTTGCCGAGCGGGCTGGAGTGCGCGCCCACCACGTCAGCCTTGTAGACCACTGCCGAGCCACCATGCGCGACGGGGACCATCGGCACGTGCTGCTTGATGGCGGTGTTGGCATCGCCGTAGAGGGCGTTGCGCTCTTCCTGGTCGGACAGGGAAGCGGCCTGGCTCAGCTTGGAAGTGATGTCGGGCCACTTGGTGCCGAACGAGTCGTTCGCGCCGGTGCCGAAGTGGGCGTCCAGGAAGTTGGTAGCATCAGGATAGTCCGCGCCCCAGCCGAGGAGGAACATCTCCAGGTTACCGGCGGAAGCGTTGTCGAGGAAGGTAGCCGACTCCTGCTGGTCAATCGTGGCGGTGATGCCGATCTGAGCCAACTGGGCCTGCAATTCCTCTGCTACCTTATCGGGGGCGGGCAGGTAGCCGCGCACCACGTTGCGGTAGGCGAGCCTGATGTTGAAGCCATTGGGGAAACCGGCCTCGGCAAGGAGCTTCTTGGCGGCGTCCACGTCGTACTTGTACCACGCCTCGCCCTCGCAACCGCCGGGTATGGCGCACGGGGTGAAGTAGTCTGCCGGGGCGGAACCGGGCGGGTAGTACTTATCAACGATTGCCTGGCGGTTGATGGCCATCGCAACGGCCTGGCGCACCTTTTCGTTGTCCAACGGCTTCTTGGTGTTGTTCATGCCGACGTAGAAAACGTTGAGGGCCACGCGCGGGAAGAGCTTGAGGGTGTTGTCACCCGCAATCGTCGCGAAGTCGTTGGGGTCGGGGTTGTCGATGCCATCGGCTTCACCGGCGCGCAGGCTGCTGAGGCGAGCGGTAGCCGACTCGTTCCAGCGGAAGATGAGGGTCTTGAACGCGGGGGCCTCGCCCTCGTAGTTGGGGTTGGGGACCATCGTCAGGTGGTCACCGCGCACCCACTCCTGCACCATGTAGGGGCCGGAGCCTAGGGGCTTGTCCAACGGCGCACCGGCGGTCTCCTCAAGGTGCTTGGCCGACTGGATGCCGAGGGAGCTAAAGGCGATCTTGGACGGGAACGCCGGGTCCGAGGCGCAGAGTGTGAACTTGACGGTGGTCTCGTCCACGGCCTCGATCGACTTCATGATGCCGCCATAGCTGCAATCGGAGACCGCATACAGGTCGTCCGTGGCGGTGATGGTGGCGCTCGTGCCGGTGGGCGAGGCCACAGCTTCTTCGGTCGGGGTCTCTTCAGGTGCGGCGGTCGTGCTGGTAGCC
>DASVQO010000156.1:0-4647 GCA_036389075.1 Chloroflexia bacterium
AAAATGAGGCACAATCCCACGCGTGAGGTGTAGCTTCAGCAAGTCCAAAATACGGCATTTGGCTCCCTCCTTACCACTATTTGCCGTTACTTCACGCGTGCAAAATGATTTATGACCATGCCTCAATTCATTGGCAGGGCAACTCCACAGGGTACCCCAGCGGGACACCTCATTCTGTGACGCTTTTTGTGACGCTTCTAGAACCCGAAATGCGCTATAATGAACTTACTTGCAGTGTAAACTGAACCTGTATGTCGCCAGGAGGTATAAGTCTATGTCAGGTCCACAACCGGCCAACAATGCTACCGCGATTACAGAGAACTCCACTCTTCTCTCGCCTCCACGCGCCACGGAGGGGCAAGCCAGGGCCTTTATAGTGGGGCGGGGGAGCACCGCGTACACCGACGCTGACATTGCCCTGATCGTGAGCTTTTACTGGGCCTTCGCGGTGCCCGTCGGGCTCGACCCCCTGCTGGCCGTGGCCCAGTGCATCCACGAAACCAGCGACCAGGGGCACCCGATCTCTAGCTGGTGGGCGCGCAGGCCCCGGCGCAACCCGGCAGGCATAGGCGTCACGGGGGCCTCGAAGACCACCGACCCCAACGACCCCCACAACTGGGCGCCCGACCCCCCACTTCACCCGACAGTCTGGCGAGCGGGCCTGTCCTTCCCCACCTGGGAGGTGGCCGTGAAGACGCAGGTGGGCAGGCTCCTCGCCTACGCGCTCCCCAGCGGGCAAGGCACCGACGCCCAGAAGGACCTGATCACCTTTGCCCTGAACGAGCGTCCCCTGCCCGCCAGCTTGCGAGGCACCGCCCCTACCCTCAAGCCCCTGGGCGCGCGGCACAACCCGACCGGCAACGGCTGGGCGTCCCCAGGGGACCAGTATGGGGAAAGGATAGCCGCCATCGCCCGCGCAATCGTCGCCACGGTGGCTTAGAGGCCGCGCTAGAAGGTCAGGCGGTCGAGCGCCCGTTGTAGCACACATAGGACCAGGGGGAGCAGCGTTGCGGTCGCGACCACGCGGGCGGTCTCAGGCTCCCAGGGCCAGGTGCGCAGCTTCTCCAGCACGCTACGCTCTATGGCCAGGCCGTTCAAGGCTTTCTCCAGCTTCTCGACCTCTGCCAGCTCGCCCGCGCTCACCCGGCTGTGCATCATGGCCGAGGCTATCTCGAACTGCCGCCCGTTCTCCTCATGCAGCCGCTGCTTCTCCGCTACCAAGAGGCCGTGCAGCCCAAGCAGCGGCTGCACGAAGGCCAGCAGCGCTATGGACCCTATCGCGAGCAATACCCCGATGAAATTGGGGTCCGCGTTGTCGGCGAGGGGCGACGGGTCGGCGGCAAACCAGGCATACAGCCCCAGGACGGCAGCCAGGGCCGCGCGCGCCGTCACCCTGGAAAATTCGTACAGCGGCCCCATGCTGAACAGGTTGAGGTTGGTGTGCCTGGTGTATATGCGGCTAACCAGGCGCAACTGGTGCAGTACGTTGTAGAGGGCCACGCCCAGCATCGCCCACATAGCCTCCGACATCAGATAGTCAGCAGCTACGCTCCAACCGGCAGAGGTGAACATCCTGCGCTGGTGCCAGAAGTCGCTCGGGATAAGCACCTGGATGGCGCTCGTAGCGTAGGTCAGCCCTGTAAGGCCCGCCAACAAGGCTTCACGCTGTGGGAGACGCGTCAATCTGTAAAGCAAGTCTTGATAGAGAGCATCGTCCCCCTTCAGCAAGGGCCGAAAAGTGCGTAGCGCTTTCCCCGCCACGTAACTCAGGTAGTGCGAGGCGGCGGCTGCGTAGACTATCAGCCCGGCAAGCACCGCGTGGAACGGAAACAACGTCCCGGCCGCGTAGGTGCCATCGAGCCACTTGACCGCGGTATAGGAAATGAAGAGCGCCAGCCATGCCCCAAGATAGAAGGCCCAGGGAGGCCCGGGGAGTCGCTCCACCCGGTCGGCCAAACGATTAAGCCAGGAGGGGCTGTAGGGTTGAGCTATTTTGCTTACCGACCTTGTGGGCGGCTCCGAAATAAGGGCCTGTTGCATCTCCATGTCCCATTACGCGCTTGTACTTTTCGAGGTTTCGTGTATGTAGCCCGGTCTAAGTACTAATTTCCTTAGCTTTATGCCAGGATTATAAATATCCGCCTGCCGCTGGGCATGGGCCTAAAGTTGTAGGCCGTCCCGACCAGGGAACGAAATAGAGGGCGACGAAGAGGTATCAACACATCATTGCCCTTGCGCGTTAATTGTGTTTCGATTCTCGTGCATCTTAATCGTTGACATAAGCCCCGCCGGGTGCTACAATGGGGCATTCTTACGGTGGGCCTACCATGTGTGGCTCGCCCCGGAACAAACTACAGATACGCAAAACATCGTGGCTCAATACAAGGCTGGCGCTTGCCCCTGTTATGCGCGCGTCTTTTCGCGTGCCATGCAAATCCCTCCCGGGTAAGCCGCAGCAGGAAGGAACGGAGGATTTATGCCCGACCCGCAGTACATCGAGCAGTTCCTGGGCGTGCTCGCAGACCAGAAGGGCTTCTCTACCAATACTCTCTCCGCCTACCGCAACGACCTCTCGCAGTTTTCCACATTTCTCGATTCCGGGGAGGCCGCCAACCTGCCGCCGGTCCGCTCCTGGGCCGAAATCAGCCGAGATCATGTTATAGCCTTCTTGCTCTACATCAAGGACCGCCAGTACGCCACCACCACCCTGGCGCGCAAGCAGGCGGCCCTCAAGTCGTTCTTCAAGTACCTCGTTTCCAGGCAGGTGCTCTCCGCCAACCCCAGCGAGGAACTCTCCTCGCCCCACGTGGACCGCGCCCAGCCCCACACTATCTCCTCGTCGCAGGTAGACCTGCTGATGCAGAAGCTGAACACCCCCAACCCCAACGCTTCGCCCGACACCCTGCGCGACCGCGCCATGCTGATGCTGCTCTACTCCACGGGCCTACGCGTGGGCGAGATGGTGGCCTTGAACGTGCAAGACGTTGACGAGGGCGCGGGTACTGTGGCAACATACGGGCGGGGCAAATCGAGGAGCGTGCAGATCGGCTCTCGCGAGGCGCAGGAGGCGTTGCGCGACTACCTCGGCAAGGGAAGGCCCGTCCTGGTGCGAGCAGCAGAGGCGGGCGCGAGTCTTGCTGGAGAGAATGGCGACCGCCAGGCCCTGTTCCTCAACCACAGGGGGCAGCGCTTGACCCGGCAGGGCTTCTGGCTCATACTAAAGGGCTACGCCAGGTCGGCCGGCCTGGGGGACGTGACGCCGCACACGTTGCGGCATTCGTTCGCCGCCCAGAAGCTCAGCGCTGGTGCCGACCTGCGAGACGTGCAAAAGATGCTAGGCCACGCCAGCCTCTCGACCACGCAGGTATACACCCGTATGGGAGAAAAAGGCCCCCGCAAGGGCCAGCCCCGCTCCGGCGGAGGGTTGCAGCGCAAAGCGAACGGGTAGAAGAGAATTCTTAATTTTTAATTCTTAATTCTTAATTGGGTTGGAGCCGATTGAGGATGAGCAATTAAGAATTAAGAATTAAGAATTAAAAATTAAGAATTGACACTTACCAGGAGGGTTTCATGGATAGCCGACCGGCAGGCTCGGAAGAGCCGTTGGACCAGATGGGCGACGTGGAAGGCGGCGAGGAAGAGGTCGAGGTCACGCGCGACGAGCTAATCAGCGCCCTGCAAGAGGTGGTGCAGAACCTCTCCGACGGCCTGAGGGGCGCGGACCGGGACACGTACCTGGCCGCCGATGACCTGGCGCAGAACGAGTGGTTCTTCGCGGGCGTGTCGGACGAGGAGGGCCAGTACGCTATCACCATGTGGCCCGCCGAGGGCGATGAGGACATGCTGCGCATCGACATAGGGGCCGAAGAGGACGTGCATCGCCTCGCCGCTGACCCTGAGATGCTAGCAGCTATGACCGACGACTTCATCGAGGCGATGGACGAGGACTACGAAGAGTACGAAGAGTACGAGGAAGACGAGCTAGACGACGAACTCGATGACGATGAGGACGTTGACGAGCTCGAAGAACTCGACGAGGCCGACGCGGAAGACCTGGAGGACGCCTACGAGGACGAAGAGGACCAGAACGTCCGCAACGACGGCAACCTCCCACCTCGCTAGAGCCTGCCTCTATGCCGGATAACAGTAGCCGCCCCACACCGGGTGGCTACTTTTGATTCACAGGGCACTGCAAGTACGGGCTGTAGCCTGGTATTGCTACTTCACGTCTACGTCTCGCAGGCCGAACGGGACACGGGAACCCTATCTATCCCCCTTGTCATCCTGAGTACTGTACCAACAAAGTTCCTCTCAGAAAGGTGCAGTGCCCGCAGGGGCACTTTGTAATGGTAGCCCGCGGTTTCAACCGCCCGGCTATATCCCACAAACTTTGTTGGTACAGTACTGAGCGTGGCGAAGGATCAGGTGGGTAGGCCAGAGTCTACAACGCTCAGGATGGCTGTAGGCCCCAGGGAAATTGGCGTGTCATTAGGGAGGGTCAAACAGGGGGGGCTGATCCTTCGCTACGCTCAGTACCGCGCTAACGAAGGACCGGCAGAGTTGAATATGGGCGGCCAGGTTGGTATTTGTCATTTCGAGCGCAGCGAGAAATCTCGTCCCTCACCCCGATGTTTCGCCCTCGCACCA
>DASVQO010000157.1:0-4848 GCA_036389075.1 Chloroflexia bacterium
AGCCGCTGCCGTGGTATCGGTCGGCTGGACAGCAGGCGCCGACGTCGCGGTCGGTACTACGGGTGTCGGGGTAGAAGCCGCTTCCGGCCCGCATGCCGCCAGCATGGGCAGCAGTATAAGGCTTGCCGCTAATAACCCGGCAGATTTCTTCATTGAGAACATTCTTGCTTTCCTCCTATGGTTTCTCGAGGCTCATTCGAGTACAGGTACGGAATGCTCGAACAATTACGCCAAGCGAGCACTCAATACGGCAATACGAGATGGGCTATAAACACGCATCACCCCCTTCGCGGGATATGGCAATCCACAATGCAGGTAATTTGCATTATAAGTTATAACACCAACATGTCAAGTCCACGGTTCAGATGAAGCGGCAATAGAGAGGGGAAGGCCATGCAAGATAGCCGAAACAGCCGCGATTTACACTCCTCACACCGCCCCCAGGAGGTACCCCGGTGCTGCTAGTAGCCCTCAGAGGCATGCCCGGCAGCGGCAAGAGCACGCTTGGCAGGGGCATAAGCAAGCGGCTCGGCTGGCCCCTCATCGACAAGGACGACGTGAAGGACCTCATCGACGGGCGCTGCGACGACTCGGCCACCCTGGCCTACGATGTGATGTTCAACATCGCCCGTCGCCAGCTTCAGCAGGGCCTCAACGTCATCTGCGACAGCCCCCTCACCTACGCGGACCTCTACACCCAGGCACAGGAAGCGGCGAGCGAAGCCGGGGCAAAGCTGGTGGTGCTGGAATGCTTCTGCTCGGACGAAGCGGAGTGGCAGCGGAGGGTGGACGCGAGGGGGGAGTTGGGGCTGGCGGCGCACCACATGAGCAGTTGGGAGAAGTTGCTGGCGTACCGGCGGACGGTGGAGGGGAAGGTGGGTTACCCTGTTGTAGATGAGCATTTGGTGCTGGATACGTGCAGGGCGGTTGGAGAGCTTGTGGAGGAGGCGGTGAGCTGGCTGAGGGCGCTTTAGATTTGTACTTAAAGAAAGGCAGCGTCAGAATATTGGCCTCACGATGGAATCTAGACCTTACGCCACGTAGCCCGTTCCACATGCTTGATGTAACCCAATCGGCCAAGTATTTGTAATTGTTGGCGCACCTTTGCCTTGATGTTCTGGTTATCTGGATATCGCTGGCTGAAGAGTCCCTCATGGGCATACACGTCATCATTTGTGAATTGTCCCTCTGGAAGTACGTCATACACAGCTTCCAGCCAACCGCCAACAATATCTTGAGGGGTTCTCTGAGGTCGCCGCAACGATTTTAGCTTCGTTGCGAAGGCACCTCGTAAGTCACGTGTAAAGGCGTCGCTGTTCGCTTCTCTGCGCGTCCGCTTCTCTCTGGAGACAAGTTGAGAGTACAGGGAAAGGAATTCCTCATCCGGCTCGACCCGCCTGGGGTGAAACTTGAGGTAGGCATAACTCTCGTACAAATCTGCTACTACATCGTCACGGGTACTACCTTCTAAGGCCAGGTTTATCTCAGTATTCTTCTTCAAGCCCCCAGCAGTCAGGTTCGAGGAGCCGACTATGGCCGTAACATCTTCGTCACGACGTAACAAGTAGAGCTTGGGGTGGTATACAGTGGCCGGTTCAAGTGCCGAGTAACAATACAGGGAGACGTGACTGTTAGCCTTTGAAAGCGTGTATATTGTCTCAAGTGCTTCTGGCTCCGTGCCCTGCAAATCCATCCCCACCAGCAACTCAACGTTACCGCCGGTGCTCAGTGACTGAGAAACAGCATCGGCTATCAAGTCATAGCCACTCTGAGACACGAAAGCAACTGCTATGCGTGTGTCTTTGGAGTTGCGTATCCCATCTGAGAGTACCTGAGAAACGGAAAGCCCATGATTATCCAGGACGCTTAGTTGCATGCTCAACTCCTATAACCTGTGGCTTCCTGGAAGATTAGCTCTATATCTTCCCAAACTAGGTCATGGATATTCATGTTGATGATGTCTTGAGGAGTGGTATTGTGGATATTGGATGGATTCACCCATACGTCAATGTCATCGGGAGTGCGGCCCAGCAAATCATCTGCCCTTTCCCCGACCAGTTCCATGTAGTCGTTCCACTCTACAGGTATTTCTTCAGCAACAATGTCGTCTAGTCTATCTTCGAGCAATTTCGCTACTTGTCCTTCGGACCATGACGTTTCGGGTGCTGTCAACTCATCCAGTTCTGACCGGAGCCGTGAATAAGTCCGCCTAAGTAGTTCAGCATAAAGCATGATAGCACTCCTGAAGATGTAATGCGATCAGGATCATACTACGAAGTTATTGAATTTGCCATATGCCGCGCCGAAGCGTTAGATAAAAATAATTAAGATAGCCCGAAGCACGACAGAAATACAAAGAGTCATAACCCCACCCTACGGTGAAGCTATGACTCTCTTACCATCCCAAAAGCTATTCAGCCACCAGCCTACCAGCACTCAGCGTCACCAGCCGCAAAACCGGCCACTGACCACTGGTAAGCAGCAACTAGCGCTTTGTATACTGAGGTGCCTTGCGTGCGCGCTTGAGGCCCGCCTTCTTGCGTTCCTTCTGGCGCGGGTCGCGGGCCAGCAAACCGGCCTTCTTCAGCACCGGGCGCAACGCCGCGTCGGCCTGCACCAGGGCGCGGGCCATACCGTGACGCACCGCGCCTGCCTGGCCCGTTACGCCACCGCCCAGCACCTTCACCGTCACGTTGAACTTGCTAGTCTGCTCGGTGAGCGCCAGGGGCGAGGCCACCATCTGCTGGTACAGCGTGCGAGCGCCAAAGTACTCTTCGACGGGCTTGCTGTTGATGATAATCTGGCCGTTGCCTGGGTACAGGCGCACGCGAGCTACCGCCGTCTTGCGGCGGCCCGTGCCGTAGTAGTACGCCGGTCTTTCGGTTGTCTTTGTCTGGTCCATAGTTCTCCCTCTGTTGAAGTGCCGAGTGCCGAGTTCTGAGTTCCGAGTAGTTGTTAGCTCACTCGGCACTCGGCACTCGCTACTCGGTACTCTTATGCCATGCCTTCGATAGCTTCGGTCTCGGGGTTGATGCGCACTAGCTTGGGCTGCTGGGCGGTGTGCGGGTGGGTGCCACCTGCGTACACCTTGAGCTTGGTCAGCATCTGGTTGCCCAGGCGGTTGCGGGGCAGCATGCCCTTGACCGCTTCCTCCACCGCGCGGGTGGGGTGCTTCTTCATCATCTCGTTGAACGGTATCGCCTTCAGGGACCCCATGTAGCCGGAGTGGCTGTAGTACATCTTCTGGTTTTCTTTCTTGCCCGTCACCTTCACCTTATCGGCGTTGATAACGACCACGTAATCGCCCATATCCATGTGGGTCGAATAAGTAGGCTTGTTCTTGCCCTTCAGCACCTGCGCTACCACGCTGGCGAGGCGGCCCAGGGTCAACCCCTCGGCGTCAACCAGGTACCATTCGCGCTGAGCGGCATCGGCGGCCGTAGGCGTCCATGTCTTTGTGCTCACGATTTCCTCCCGTTTTGCAGTTTTGAGCTTCGAGTTCGCCTCTCGGCTCAACCCTCAAAACTCTATCAGTAGCTCACCCACAAGAGGCACAGCCCCTGCGGCCTGACCGTTGGCCCGGCACGTCGCCGGTCCCGGCTCTCTATAACATGCTTCATCTCTTCTACAGTACGCTTGCCTTCTCCCACTTCAAGCAGCGTGCCCACAATCGTGCGGATCATCTGCGGCAGGAAGGCGTTGGCGATGAGGTCCAGTGCCAGGAGCCAGGAGCCATCCGCGCTCGCAAGCGCCACGTCTTCCGTCCTGCCAGGCGCTTCCCAGGCCCAATAGCCTGCGTGCGCATCGACCGGCACCAGCCTGGCTACATCCACCGTGCGGACCGTGCTCGGCCTGTCTCCGCCCTCCTCTTGTGGCACTCCCAACCCCTGCCCCGCGAACGAAGCCAGGTCGTGCGTACCCACCAGGAGACCGGCGGCTGCGGACAGCGCCTCCACATCGAGCGGCCTGCGAACGTGCAAGCTATAGCGCCGGATGAGAGGCAGCGGCTCCTGCGCGTTCCAGATGAGGTAGCGGTAGCACCGCCTCCTCGCGCTGAAGCGAGCGTGGAACCGAGGGTCCACCTCCTCCGCCTCCAGCACCGACAGGTCCACCGGCAAAATGCCGTTGAGCGCCCGCTTGACCGCACCCGGCGTATCCAGCCTGGGCCGAGCCGGGAAGTCGAGGCTGGCAACCTGTCCCCAGGCATGCACTCCCGCGTCAGTCCGCCCCGCCAGGTTGGCCCTTATAGCCTCCCCAGCCAGCCGCGCCAACGCCCCCTCAAGCTCCCCCTGCACTGTCCTCCCCCTCCCCTGCAACTGAGAGCCGGAGAACTCCGTGCCGTCGTACTGTATTCGTAACTTAAGGAACAAAGCTCTAGCGAGCAATTCTTAATTCTTAATTTTTAATTCTTAATTGAGGAGCTGAGAACTGGCTTAAGCTAATCTAATTAAGAATTAAGAATTAAAAATTAAGAATTATTCCTCCACCAGTTCTAGTTGGCAGACCAGCGTGCCGTCGCCGGGGCGGTGGTGCAGCTTGTAGAGGCGGGTGTAGCCGCCGTGGCGGTCGGTGTAGCGCGGGCCGATCTCCTCAAAGAGCTTGCGCACCATGAGAGAGTTCACCAGCATTGAGTGGGCTACCCGGCGGTTGTGCTCGCTGTCCTCGCGGCCCAGCGCGACCACCTTCTCGGCCATCGGCTGTAGCTCGCGGGCCTTGGCTTCCGTCGTGCGGATGCGCTCGTGCATCAGCAAGCTCACAAGCTGGTTCCTGAACAGGGACCGCCGCTCCCCGCTCGTGCGGTGCAGCCCGCGCCCCTTTACTTTGTGTCGCATCGTTCTTTCTCCTGGT